>SEEV01001033.1 GCA_004211695.1 Rhodococcus sp. (in: high G+C Gram-positive bacteria) | reverse complement strand
AACTCGACCGCCTGGCGCCGAAACTCCTCCGAGTAGTTCTTTCGTGACATGACTGAAGATCATCTCGCTTCCCCAGCAGGTGCTGGATTCAGCGTGTCCAAGAACCGGGGTCAAGGCCCCGGACCATATGGGGATGGTGGCTTCGTGGCCGGGTGTGGTGGGGAGGGTGAAGGAGTGGCCGCGTTGCCCGGTGTCGCGGTTGTACTGGTGGAGTTGGTTGATGGCGTGGGTGGCGGCGTGGACGGAGGCTTCCCAGGTGTCGACTTCTGCTGACTGCGGAACGCAACGTCCGGCGTGGGCGGATGACCTGGTGTCGGTGGGCGAAACGGGTTGTGTTGATGCTGATTCAGCATATGCGTTAGCATGAGGCGTACCTGGCATAGGTATGTCCCTTCGGGGAATGCAGTACGAGTGCCGGAAGCGGGTAACTTCCGGGACTCACCCTCAGAGACTGTGACGGCTCGGCAAGGCCTTCACCCTCTTGGTTGAGGAGGACCGGCAAGTCCTCCTCAACGACATGCCGCGGAGCGGTTCGTGAATCTGAAACCAACCCCACCAAGGGGGTTTTCGTGTTTCTGAGGGTCTGCTCTATGGAATTTGGATGCAGGGTCCGCTCTAAGGTGGTTGCTCGGTCGGGGGCCCGCGCTGTGGGCACAATTGGGTGGCGATTTGCCATGGCGAACCTGGCGAACTGTGAAGCTCGCACGGGTCTTCAGGGATCGCAGAAAGTTCGACTAGACCGCGGCCGAACCCATCATGCCGACTGCCGTGCGAGCCGGAAGGTGAGCAAAACGTCTGTAGCGCTGCCGACCTCGCGGATCTGCTCGATGGTCATGGTTCCGGGATTGGATGTAGCTCCATCGCCGTGAGTTTGCACGTTCACCGAGCGTCCTAGGTAGCTAAAGATGGCGTAGCCGGGTTTTGGGGTCAAGTTTGTGGTGTTCGGGTCGTGTTTGCTTGCTTGGTATTTCAGGCTGCGAGTTGCGCTGTGGCGGTGAGGGTATCGAC
>SEEV01001032.1 GCA_004211695.1 Rhodococcus sp. (in: high G+C Gram-positive bacteria) | reverse complement strand
TCACGGCCGGCGGTGTGGTCGTCTCGATCATCGCGCCCACACCCGTCACCGGGATTCACACCGACGAAAACAGCCACCCCGGGCGTGTCGCGGTGGGGCCACTTCGAGCCGTCACACCCTCACCGGATAAGGGTCGACTGGGTCCAACTCAAGCCGCCCGACCGGGGCCACTTCAGACTGCCAGAGCCACCCTGGGCCATCTCGGCGGCACGATCAGGAACAGTGCGGCGCCGAGACCGACGTGGGTATGGGTACGCATCCCGGCGGTCTTCTGCCGCAGTTGCCGCTCCATACCCACCGCCGTGGACAGCACCACGGCCACCGACAACACCGCCAACATCTGCTACCAGGACGGGCACGAGGTCACTAACATCGCGCGAATATTCCTTTGACGATAAGACAATAAGAACGGCCGCGACCGTCACGCTGGAACATACGGTCCGCAAGCGTGCCGGTGCCGGTGTTGTTGAAGGTCGGGTCTATTCTGCTTCTGGATGGGACGACGAACTTGCCGCCACCAATGGTGGGTTGGAAGGTCCCAAGCCGGAAAGGTAGTTGGCCTCGAGGCACTCTCGCAGCGTGGGCGTCAGGTCGCGGCGACTCGGAGCGGTGTGCCACACCTGCGTCTCGAAGGGGAAGATCGACTCCCGCCGTCGACGTTCGAGGTCCCTGACAGGTGTCATGGCGGGCGAGGCACGCGGAATCGCAACCGGTGTCGGTGTGGTCAGTGTCCTGCAGGGGCGACGACGTGCGACAACCTCGAGTAGGGCGACAGCGCCGATCGCGGCGGCAACCGCCACGGTGAACCCCCAGCGCTGCAAGTCCACCGGCGATGCCGCGACGGCCGCGTGGAGCGAGGTCACGAATAGCGCACCGGCGGCCGCGACCGATACGAGCGTGGACCGCCGGTCTCGGGCGGAGGCGAGCGCGCGGGGCAGCAGACAGCTTTCGGCACTGTCGCACAGCTCACCGAGTGCGGTGTGCAGGACGGCGATCTCGTCGGCGGTGC
>SEEV01001031.1 GCA_004211695.1 Rhodococcus sp. (in: high G+C Gram-positive bacteria) | reverse complement strand
CTCGCCCCCGCACTGTCGATCGGCGGCGACCTGGGCGCCGAGCTGGGTGCGGCTCTCGGTGCCGCCCTCGGAAGCGTCGTCGACCTCGGTGGCAGCCTGGACGGTGACATCCTCGCCGGACTCGGTGGCGGCCTCGACCTCGGTGCTGTGCTCGGAACGACCCTCGGCGGCGTGCTCGGTGTCGACGCCGGTCTCGGCGGCGCGCTGGGCGGTGCGCTCGACGCGGCGATCGGCGCAGGCGGCGGACTGGGCGCCACCCTCGAAGGCCTGCTCGGCGGTGAACTGCTCGGTGACGTCGCCGGCTCGCTCGGCGGAGTTCTCGGCACCGACCTCGGCGGAATCCTCGGTGGCGCTCTCGGTGGTGTCCTCGGTGCGGGCGGCGACCTGAGCGCAGACCTCGGTGGCGCACTCGGCGCGACCCTCGGTTCGATCGCGGACCTGGGCGGCGGACTGGACCTCGACGCGATCCTCGGTGCGGGCGGCAGCCTCGGCGGTGCGCTGAGCGGACTGCTCGGCGGTGAACTCGGAGTCGGCGGCGACCTCACGGCGGGCCTGGGTACCGCGCTGGACGCCGTTCTCGGTGCCGGTGGCGGCCTCGACCTCGGCGCCGTTCTCGGTGCCGACGGCGACCTCGGTGGCGCGCTGAGCGGCATCCTCGGCGGTGTCCTCGGCGCGGGCGGTGACGTCAGCGGCGATCTCGGGGGAGCCCTGGGTGGTCTGCTCGGCGGTGCCCTCGATCTGGAGGGTGGCCTCGGCGGCGCCCTGTCCGGCGCATTCGACAGCGGACTGGGACTGGACGCCGCGCTCGGCACGATCCTCGGCGGCGCCCTCGGCCTGGACGGTGGCCTGGCCGCCGAACTGGGCAGCACCCTCGACGCCGTGCTCGGCGCAGGCGGCGTGACGGACATCGACCTGGGTGGTCTGCTGGACGGCGGACTGGACCTCGGGCTGGGCGCCGACCTCGGTCTCGGCGGAGAACTGACGTCGGAGCTGACGACGGCGCTGAGCGG
>SEEV01001030.1 GCA_004211695.1 Rhodococcus sp. (in: high G+C Gram-positive bacteria) | reverse complement strand
GTGGCGGAATCCGGTTGAGACGCGGGTCCCTGGATCAGGTCTGACAACGTTGCTCCTCATTGTGGTGGGACGCGCGGTGTGGCGTCCTCTCCATGCGATCGCGGCCTTGTTAGGCCCGATCCATCTCCTTTATGAATATGGCGCGACCCTCATCTTTCCCCATTGCGGCGCAGTCGGCACACTGTGCTCGGGTTACTCTTCGGTAGCGTTTGCGCAGATCCGGGGCCGAATGTTGAATTTATCGATGTCGTCGAAAACATGGGGGAGACGAATGCGCACGTCGACGTGCCGCTGGGGGCTGGCGAGCGCCGCCGCCGCGGCGATCGTCGGTGCCGGCGTCATCGCCGGATGTGGGAGCGCGATCGAGGGCACCGCGCAGCAGAACGATTCCCAGGCCGCCGAATATGCGGCCGAGGCGACGTCGTCTTCGGTGGCCGCGTCCTCCTCACAGAAGGCCGCGGCCGAGCGGGAGGAACTCGTGACGCAATGCACGATGTTCGTCACCCGTGCCGGGGAGACCATCGACTCCTACAACGCGTTCATCGACGCGGCCAACGCCGATGCCGCGGACACCGGCGCCAAGGCAAGTGCCGCGGCCGTGGCGCTACGGGCAGCCGCCGACGGGGCGAGTACCTCCATTCCCTCGCTTCCCGCCGAGTTGACCGGACTGCTCACCGACTATGCGAACAACTACCGCGATCTCGCGGCCGCCGTCGACAGCGGGCAACGCGGAGACAATCTGAACACCCTCGCAAGCCGCGGAGACGAGCTCAGCGACTCGATTCGGGCTGCCTGCCCCACATCGTGACTCCCGCACCGTAGGCTCGGTCGATGACCGTGCATCACTACTTTCTGAGAAAAATTCGCGCGGTCGGCTTGCGCGAAAGCGTCCGAGCATGTTCGCTTTCACCTAATTGATCTTCATCCGGCAGGTGTTCGGGTATCCGAGCACCGTCAACAAAAGGAGGACCCCACCGTGGTCGCCGCGGCGGACGCCCAAAACTACGCTC
>SEEV01000456.1 GCA_004211695.1 Rhodococcus sp. (in: high G+C Gram-positive bacteria) | reverse complement strand
GGACGCTCGCTGTGGAACACCACCATCGGCACCTCACCCCATCGGTCGTCCTTGACGCCGATGACCGCGAGGTCGACCAGGCCGGCGATGCCGTGCAGCGCCTTCTCGATCTCGGCGGGATAGACGTTGAGGCCCCCGGAGATCAGCATGTCCTTGCTGCGATCGACGATCTTCAGGAAGCCGACCTCGTCCTGCAGGCCGAGGTCGCCGGTGCGCAGCCACCCCTCTCCGAGGGTCGCCTCGGTGGCCTCGGGCTTGTTCCAGTACTCCCGCAGCACGTGCTCGCCGCGGACCAGGATCTCGCCGACCTCCCCGGCCGGGGTGTCTACTCCCGGATCACCGATCCGGATGTGGGTGCCGACCAGCGGCAGCCCCGCGAAGCCGGGGCGCGACACGGCGTCCTCGTAGGCGAGGGTCGAGACCATGCCGGAGGCCTCGGTCAGGCCGTAGCACTGGGTGAGCGGGATGCCGTGCGAGCGGTAGAAGTCGAGCAGGTCCAGGCTGACCGGCGCGCCACCCGTGCCCGCGAAGGTGAACCTCGCGAGCTTGCGGGTGCCGAAGTCGGGCAGCATCGTCATCCGTTCCCAGATCACCGGGACGGTGGTGGTGGCCGTGATCTGCTCGCGCTCGAAGGTGTCGAGGGCGATCTCCGGGTCGTACTCGCGCAGCAGGACCATCGTCGCGCCGGGCACGACGACGAGCTGCATGAAGATCGACAGGATCGAGCCGGTGTACACCAGCGGGGCGGAGCACAGCACCCGGTCCCGGGACGAGAAGCCGAACGTGATCGACTGCGAGATGCCGGGGGTCATCGCGTTGCGGTGGGTGATCAGGGCGCCCTTCTGCACGCCGGTGGTCCCCGACGTGTAGCAGATGAAGCCGGGGTCGTCGGCGTCGATGGCGACGACGGGAGCGGTCCCGGGGTCGATCAGCCGCTCGTACGGCTGGTGGGCGGTGCCCCCGATCGCGTGGGTCTCGAACTCCGCTTGCTCGGCGGCGACCTCGAGCAGCGACGCGAAGTCGTCCTCGACGATCACCACGCGCGGCGCGGAGTCGACCACCATCGGCGCCAGCTCCTTGGCGGTGAGCCGGAAGTTGAGCGGGACGCTGATGGCGCCGAGCTTCAGCGTCGCGAGGATGACGTGGGCGAGCTCGGGGCGGTTGAGCATCATCACGGCCACACGATCGCCCTTGCGGACGCCGCGGGCCGCCAGACCGCGGGCGAGCGCATCGGTGATCGCGTCGACCTCTGCCCAGGTCTGCGACGTGTCCCCGAACACGATCGCCTGCTGCTGCGAACGCGTCTTACCCCAGAACCGGGTCAGGTCCGCGAGATTCATCTGTGCTCCTCATGTCATGTGCCGGCTCGCCGGCGTGTCGTAGCTGAACCACCCGGCCGCGGCGTCGACGGGTGTGATCACCCTCACTTCGTGCTCGTAAACCTAACAGTTGTAGGCGTCTGGCGCAATGCTCGATTCGCGACTCTCGGCCAACGGTCCGAACCGGTTGTCGACACGAAAATGACACCCACACAAAATGTTTCGTGTGGGTGTCGTCTTCTGTGGAATGCGCCCGGTCAGCTGGCGGAAGGTGCCTCGCGCCGAGCGCTTCTCGGGTCGGCCGCTGCGGCGATCCGCGCGGCGTCGTACTGCGCGACCGTCCGCAGCACCTCCGTGGTGTCTGCGCCCACGACCGGCGGCAGCGCGGGCGCGAACTTCTCCCCGGCGACGCGCACCGGGCTGACCACGAACTCGAGCTCACCGACCCCCGGGTAGTCGACCCGGTAGGTGTTCTCCCGCGCCCGGAAGTGCGGGTCGTCGAGCATGTCGGCGACGCTGTTGACCGGGCCGCCCGCGATGCCGTGCTCGAGGAACAGCTGCACCCACTCGGCGCGGGTGCGTTGCGCGAAGATCTCCGTCAGCGCCCGCCACACCAGGTCCGCGCGGGCGGGGGCGCCGTTGTCCGTGCCGGTGAGGTCGACGCCGATCAGGTCCTCGCGCCCGACCGCGGCCAGGAAGTTGTGCCAGAACTTCTCCACGTGCGACCCGAACAGGATCGCCTCGCCGTCGCTGGTGCGGTAGGCCTCGAGCCGCGGCCAGTCGGGCAGTCGCCCGTCCGGAAGCCAGGTCGGACGGGGAATCGAGCGGTCCTTGTTCAACTCCGCATCCACGAGGTCCGGCATCCACGCGGCGGCGACGTCGATGCCCGCCACCTCGACGTGGCATCCGACACCGGTGGCACCGGCCTTGTGCACCGCGGCGAGCAGGCCCATCGCCCCGTATGCGCCGAGCGCGTACATCGCGATCGGCGGCGTCGTGGACCCCGCCATGCCCTCGGTCGGCGGCTGCGCGGGAGTGTCGACCTCGCGGAGCCCGGCGTACGCGTCGAACACCGGACCACCCGTGCCGAGAACACGGTACGGGCCGTCGGTGCCCATGCCCGACACCGTGCACAGCACGATCTTCGGATTCACCTGTCGCAGTTGCTCATAGCCGATATCCAGCCAGTCGAGATACCCGCCTCGCATGCCCTCGATGACGGCGTCGCACGAGCGCGCGAGGTCGAGGAAGGCCTGCTTGCCCCCGGGGCTGCGCAGGTCGAGTGCGACGGACTTCTTGCCGCGGTTCCAGCGCAGATGCATGAACGCCGGCCCGTCCTCGGCTCCGACGGCACGGCTGCCACCGACGCGCACGGGGTCCCCGAGCGGGCCGGATTCGATCTTGATCACGTCGGCACCCAGATCGGCGAGATGCCCGCCGAGCGACGACGGCGCCAGCTGCGCGACCTCGAGAATCCGAATTCCGTCCAACAGCGAGTAGCCACTCACGAACTCTCCTCCGCTCCCCGGCCGATGGCCGAGACATTGTGTGTCTGATCAGGTTTCAATTCGATCCAGAGTCCGTCGACTTCGGCTACGAGGACGTCTCCGTGATACATCGCACCGCGCATGAACCGTTTGCGGCCCTCCTGGCCGGCGAACTCGGCCTCCACGCGCAATTCGACCCCGAGTGGGGCGGGAGCGCGGTAATCGACGTGCAGGTACGCCGTGCGCGCCCACGGTCTGCCGGAACTGTTGGCGAGGCGCGCGAGAATCTCGTCGAAGATCAGCGGCGTCACGCCACCGTTCATCGCGTATCGCCCGGAATGGAATCTGCCGACGGTGACGTGCCCACGCGCTCTCGTCTCGGTCACCTCGTCGATGTGGAGGGGTGGTGTGACCGTCTGGCCCCGCCCCGGAAGATCCCAGCGTCGGCCGGAGATCTGCTCGTCCTCATCGACCTCGAACTCCGCGAGCCGCGCCGCGAGGTCACGCAGAGTACGCGCAGCGCTGCCCGCCGCATCCGGGCTCGGGCGGCTGCGGGTGACGGCCTCCTGCACCGAGCGCAGGGCGTCGGCCAACTCCGCGAACTCGTCGTGACTGTCGGTGGTCGGTTCGAACGGGTCGTCCCAGCTGGGACTCCAGATGTCGTCGGGCGCGGCGACGGTGGCGTCCATCCGGACCTCGCTTTCCGTGGAGAGGAGTGGCGACCTGCGGGTCACTGTGCGCGGCTTCCGAAGTACGAGCTGAACATCTCCTCGACCGGACGCGGTCGAAGCGTCGTGCGCGACACGGCGTTCTCCCGGTCGTACCGGCTCCGCAGACCGTTTCCCGGCCCCTCGAGCAGCAGTGACTTGATCTCGCGCATCGATTCCGGGGGTTGCGCCGCGATCTGTTGGGCCGCCTCGAGCGCGGAACCGAGGACGTCGCCGTCGGCCGCGTACCGGGAGACGAGCCCCATCCGGAAGGCCTCCTCGCCGGACACCGCCCGTGAGGTCATCAGCAGATCGCGGGTCTGTCCCGCGCCGATCAGGGTGTCGAGTACCCAGGTCAGGTTGGCACCGCCGTACTTCGCCGCGGTGACGGTGATGCGGGTGCCGGGGCCGCCCACGCGCAGGTCCGAACACACCGCCAGCAGGGTGCCCGCGCCGTAGGCCAATCCGTGGACCGCGGCGATGGTGGGTTTGGGGAACGTGAAGTACCTCCACAACAGCTCGTCCCGTTCGAGCATGCTCAGGGCGCCGGCGTCGGAGGTCATCGCCCGGAGTTCCTTCAGGTCGTATCCGGCGGAGAACGCCGCCGGACCGTCTCCCGTCAGCACGACGACCCGAACGGCCGGGTCGCCCGCCGCGTCGGTGAGCGCGGCATCGAGTTCGCGTTGCAGCCCGAGCGAGATCGCGTTGTGCACGTCCGGGCGCGCGAGGTCGAGTTGCAACACGCCGGGAGCCGGCGACGAACGATGCAGGTCGCCCGACGTCACCTCACACCGCCGACCGCTGCCTCCTCGCGAGCGACCTCCTCGGCATCCCGGGTGATCATCTTGTGGAAGACCTGACCGGGCAGCTCGTTCCGTCCGTAGATCAGCTCGTCGACCTGGCCGTGCGCCGCGTTGGCCGTGATCGTCTTCGTGACGAACCAATCCTCGGCGTGCAGTGTCTCCATGAGGAGTTCCCAGTTCTTGTCGAGGATCCGCTTCTCACGCGGGGTCTCGGGCTCCTTCGGGGAGAGGAGCCGAATGGTGCAGTACGACACGTTGGGATCTTCGGTGTCGGGCACGATCGTCCAGATCTCGAAGTGGTTGGGCTCCGTCACGAGCATGGTGCCGGGATAGATCGTGTAATTCGCCAGGGAGTAGTCACGGACGTCGAAGGAGTCCGGATCTGCACCTCGAACCTCGGTGATCGACTTGCGGGCCACGACGATTCGCCAGGAGCGGTCGACCAGGTCGTATGCGGTGATGTTTCCCTCGAGGTAGTTGCACACGGTCTTGGTGTGCAACTGGCAGAGGTGGTACGAGTCCTGGACACCGTCGACGGCGATCTTCCAGTTCATGTCGAGTTTCCAGGTCTCCTTCCGCACCTGGAACGACTCGGCCATTCCGGTCGCCGTCACCTCCGCGTCGTGCTTGGCGCCGAGGATCGCGGC
>SEEV01000083.1 GCA_004211695.1 Rhodococcus sp. (in: high G+C Gram-positive bacteria) | reverse complement strand
CGTCGTCGATCTCCGCAGCCCCCGTGAGTTCGCCGCCCGCGCGCACCCGTTGCAGTCCGACGGCACCGCCGTGCATCTGATCTCCCTGCTGACCGACACCGAAGTCACCGCGCCCAGCCAGGGCGCCCGGCTCGCCGACATCTACCAGGGGATCCTGATCAACGCGGGGAAGCAACTCGCGGACGTCCTGCAGGTCGCGGCCACCGCCCCCGGACCGGTGCTGCTTCACTGCGCCGCAGGCAAGGACCGCACCGGGATCGCCGTGGCCCTCTTGCTGCGCATCGCAGGCGTCGAACCCGGCGACATCGTCGCCGACTACGTCTCGACCAACGAGCACATGCCGGCCATCCTGGCGCGAATCACCCGATTCGCTCCCGAACTCGGCCGGACGCATCCCCACGACCGTGACCTCGGCGGCGCCGTCCCCGCCGCCATCGAAGGGGTTCTGTCGCACTGGGACGCGCACCCCGGCGGAGTTCACGGGTGGGTGCAGTCGCTCGGCGTCACCGACGAGACGATCGAGCTCTGGACCGCGCGATTCACCGAATGATGGTGTTCGGCAGGGCGGACGAGATTCGCTCGTCCACCCTGCCATCACATCGCGCAGTGAGTTCCGGGGGCTAGTGGACCGTGACCGTTCCGGCACCGCCGTCCACGGTCAACACCGTGCCGTCCTTGATTCGCTTGGTCGCCTGCCGGACGCCGAGCACGCACGGGATACCGAGCTCGCGGCTGACGATGGCCGCGTGGCTCATCGAGGAGCCCACGTTCACGACAACCGCAGCAGCGGAGGTGAAGATCGGTGTCCAGCCAGGATCGGTGAGCGGGGCAACGAGGATCTCTCCCGGTTCCAGATCCGGGGCGTCTTCGGGATCGGTGATGACGCGCGCGATGCCGGTCGCGACGCCGGTACAGGCAGGCAGCCCCGTCAAGACGTCCCCCGAAACGACAGCCTCTGCGCCTGGGTCCGTCTTCTTCGGCCACTCGGTGACCGGCGGGACCTTTCCGGCCTCGACGATGAACGGCGGCTCGAGCTCGGAGAGCTGATCGAACCACTCCCAGCGCTCGACAATGGTGTTGTGGAAGGAGCGTGGATCGGCGACCAGGGCGTCCAGTTCGTCCTCACGGACCATGACGATGTCGTCGGGACGGTCGAAGATCCCTCGGTCTGCGTACCTTCGCCCGAGCTCTGCCATGGGAAGTCTGGCCTCGTGCAGGACCCTGATCGTGTTGGTCTTGCTTTGTTCGCGTGCAGGCGAATACACGGATACCGACTGAAGTGCGGCCTCGAGCTTTGCCAGTTGTTCGGGTTGGTCGGCGAGTTTGTCGCGTATCTGGGCGACGCAGAGCTCCCGCTCTTCCCCGAGTCTCTTGCTCTGCTGGAGCGGGTTCTTGGTCTCGTCCTGGAGCCGCATCCGGTCGATCATGCCGAGCGGAATGGACGGGAACGCTTCCCAGGTTCGTGCATTGGCCTCCCATTCCTGCGTCGATCGGGAGCCGAAGTCGTAGAGGAACCCGTCGAACGCGGCAATGAAGTCGTCGATCTCTGGACCGGTTTCAGCTCGGAGCCGCTCGTCGAGCGAAGCTATTCCCTGTTCGAAGAGAGCAGTCAGGCGCGCACTCTGCCTCACCAGACGGCCGAGCTTCCACATTGCGTGATTGGGCGCGGCCGAGGCGATGTTGCCGAGGCCGGCGGTAAGCCGGACAGCGAGTCCAGGATCGTCGAACGGAGACAACGCGTCGTCCAAGGCCCCGGTGACGACGGAACCCTCGTACACCATTCGCAGATGGGTGCGGGTGAAGATCGGATAGTGCTCTCGCATCACCATGCGCTGGTAGGCGACAAGGTCCGCCTCGCTCATCGATGCGTAGTCGGGGCGGGCGCTGCGCAGCAGCTCGGCGACCTTCCGATGTTCCTCGATATCGGGGCGCCCGGTCTCGCTCATGACGCGCTGAACGGTCGCCAGAATCCGGTCGGTATATTCGGGTTTCCGATCGTCGGGATCCGGCACGTAAGTCGGCGCTTCACGGTCTCCGAGGTAGGTACGGTCCATCAAATCGGGTGTGGCCCCGGGCATCCGGGCACCGAATGTCCGCATGTTCGACAGGTTCAAGTACACGTACCCGTGCACGAGCCCTTGAATATCGATCACGTCTTCACGGAACTCTTCGGTGTCGAATGCACCGAACTCCGCGAGCGCCTGCTGCCACTCGCGCTCAGAAGGTGGACCACCGATCATGCTCCAAAAGAGCGGTGTTGCAACGGTGGACGACACTTCACCGACATTTCCGCGGGTATAGACGGGCCACCGCGTACTCAACTCGTTGTCAACTACCCAGGGACGTGTGATGTCGCCCATGATTCTCCTTCCGGCGACCCCGAGTGGCGTCGCTCACAGAGCAATAGTAGTTCACACGACTATCGGACACTAGACTTATTTCAATTGGCCTGACGCCGCATGTCACCGCTACGCCACATGATCGGAAGGTGCGCGAATCCGGCCTCGCCATCGACGATGACGGCTGCCAGATTCTCACGATGACCCGGCTCGATCGCCCGCCCATCGCAATACACTTCACCGGAGTCCGAAAGGTCGAAGACGTCGTACTCGACTACATCCCCACGCCGCGCGCCGAAGCCGAGACTGTCGCTGAATCCTCGGTTGTAGCCACCACCGCGACTCGCCCACGCCTTGCCCGGATGCGGAGTCGCCGCGAGAGAGACCTCGGCTCCACCCTCCAGCGTGAGCCGCAGCTGCGCCTTACTCCAACCACCAGGTGATCGCTCGACATTGTGATCGACTGCCGTAACACCCAGCGAAGAACCGTCTTTCGCATACACCCGACCGTCGACGTAGGGAGGTCTACCGTCTGCGTACTCACGAAGTTGTATCAGCCCGCAGCGGGTGGGTGTCGAGAAATTGCACCAGATCGTCAAGCTGCCGACACGCCGCGACAGCGGTGGCGGCTCCAGGCCCCCAACATCGACGCGGACACCCCACGAGTGGTCACGATCACCCCACCAGTCACTGACGTCGAATCGCCGCCCCTCGACCTCCAGCCATCCATTCCAGGAACCGACCTGGTCATATCGGGTCTGCTCCTGAACAAGCCGATGCCCCGCCATCTCACGATGCTTGGCCTCCAGATGGGGTGGACGCGCAGTGATGAACGAGAGTTCGGCCCGCACAGGCTGCGACGGTTCGTCCACCGTGAGTCGTACGAGCCGGAAGGGTTCCTCCACATCGATCGCGAATCCGCCGACCCGAGCCCTGTTGACGGCGGCTGCATCGGCGAGCACATCGATCTCGGTTGCCACCCGCAGGTTGTGCTGACGCGACCCGACCAGCACGTTGATGAAGGCATCGCGCGTCGCCATGTTGGGGTACCTACCCGTGCCGGCAAAGAAGGCGACAACGCCGTTCGGATCTACACCTGAGAACCAGTATCGATCGAAGAAACGATGATCCGGCGTCGCCACCACGACGAACGGATCCGAAGTCTGGTGAAACAGGCTTTCGTCGAGGGGCGTCAACATGCGCTTGCTCCCGTCACCGCACGTGCCGAAGACACCGAACGCACTGCCCGCGTGAGGAAACGCGGCGCGAGCAGGAGCCCGGAGATACCGTAGAGGACCTGATCGGGGCTCTCGATGAAGAGGCTGCGCATTCGGTACGCGGACACTGCACGCCAGAAGTCCTGCCAGACGATGTACCACGTCAGCACATCGTCAGAGTGTTCCCGGCCTCCGGCTGCCACGTACTCGCGACTGAACAATGCCCATTCCTCGTCGTCGAGCGTCGGTTTCAGATAAGCAAGATCCTCGACTGCAAGTCCGACGTGGCTACGCTCCCAGTCGAGGACCCCTGCGAGTTCGTCGTCCTCGATGAGGAAATTGTGCGGCCCGAAGTCGCCGTGGACCAGTACGGGTGCGGCGGACTCGGCGGGGATCGCGCCTTCCAACCAGTCCGATACCAGTCGGAACGCCGGTGCCCAGGCATCATCGCCATCCGCCCAAAGCCCCTCCAGAACGGCCCTCCGCTCCCCGAGTGCCTCCCGTCGGTCTTCGACGGATACCAACGGTGGAAGCGGGGCCGCGTCGATCACCTCGACCTCGAGCAGATGCTGCCTGGCGGCCGCACGTGCAACCGACGCCAGCACTGTCGGCGATGGACGCTCGAGCCACCCGTTCGGGTCGCCGGCGGCCGTACCGGAGATTGCAGCGGTCGCGATCGCCGGCGTCCCGAGAACGTCGCTGTCGTACCACCACGGCTCAGGCACCGGGCAGCCATTGCGGAACGCTGACCGCAAGATGTCATATTCGGAACGAAGGCCATCCGCCCGTCGCCCGGGTGCCACCTTACGGACGACGAATCGCTCGTGGGATCCGTCGGAGTATGCAGCTCGCGCCATCGACATCTCTTTCGAGAAACCACCCGACAGCCGTCTGACATCCTCGACGGACGTCACGACGCGTTCGCCTCTCGGGTGACGGTCGAAGGCAGCAACGAGGTCCTGGGCGGTGACGGTCGGTTCCGTGGAAGTTCCGTAGTCGATCGGCACTGCTGCACCGTCGAGTTCGTCACCGACTGCGGGGACTTCGACTGCGAGGAGTTCTTCGATTCCCTGCGGGGAAGGAGTTGCGGCGCGTCTGCACCCGAGGTCGTCATCGAGTTCGGCCCGTCGTAACAGTGCACGGCCTACTGTCAGCAGGTCGTCTACCCGACTCGGGTCGGTGTCGACGAGCGCCAGCTCAGCTTGAAGCACACGGGCTACCTTGGACGTCACCGAATGTCGCACTCCCGCACGGTAGCACCGAGGCGAGAAAACATCTAGAGTTAGACTATCGCGAACTCGATTATCCGATCCGGACGACCCCCGAGGTGACCAGTGATTGACGAACGCTCTCTCCATCCGGCGGACGAGACCTTGCTCCACCAGGCGCCGTGGCCATTCCTGTACGCCGCGACGAGCGACCACCGATTCTTCGATCGGTACTGGTTCGCAGGAGTCAACCCCTCCGGAGGAATCGGGATCGTTGCCGGACTTGCCATGTACAAGAACATGGGGGTGTGTGATGGATTCCTGTGCGTTCTCGAAGGCGACAGACAGCACAACGCTCGATTCTCTCGCGCACTCGGCGACGACGTCGTCACCACGGGCGTGGGCGGGTTGTCGGTCGACATTGTCGAGCCCTATCGACGAATTCAACTCCGCCTGGACAACTCCGACACACCCATCGCTGCAGATCTCACCTTTACGAGCACCCACCAGCCGGCATGCGAAGCGCACTACGTCGACTCGCGTGGCGGACGTGTCGGACAGGAAATCACTCGATACCACCAACCCGGCAGCTGGACGGGGTCGATTCAGTACCCGGGCGAGAAGATCATCGTGGACAGCTGGTGGGGTACGCGTGACCACTCCTGGGGTGTACGGCCCGGGGTGGGTGGTTTCGATCGGTCAGTTGCAGATCCGCAATCCGCCCAGGCTGCGTCGCCGACGTCGCCGGCCTCATCGATGCTGCACATTGCTCTCGTCGTCGAGCACGAAGACTACTGGGTGTCGCTTCAACAGCGCGAGGACGGCGACGGGCGGACAACGTTCAGTGACATAGTTGCCATGACCCGGGAGGGGCTGCGCCTTCCGGTGAGTATCAAGAACTTTGACGTGATCTTCCACCCCGGAACCCGGCAGTACGACGAGGTGCGGCTCGGACTCGTGATCGCCGACGGCCAGGAGTTGGCGGTCCGCGCCACACCGTTGATTCATGCGTGGGCATACGCAGGGACCGGATATGACGGCGGATACCGGGACGGGCGTGGCCTCGGGGCCTGGCGGGGTGAGGTCGCCGAATACGACGTCTACGTCCACGCCGATCGCGAGCGGGTGCTGCTCGATGGTCAGCCGACCCCGACAGGACATCGCGAGCAACTCGCGCGGATGACGGTGAACGGAGTCGAGTCGACGGGCTATTGCGCGGTGATGACCCGGGGGCCGCTTCCCCGGCGCGGCCTGTGCGGGTAGTCAATCACCGCGAATTGCAGTCGCATGATCATCGAGCATTTCCGGCCGTGGTGTCTGCCACGGCATGAGCGAACGAGTTCCGACGCCTCCGTCCACCGGGAGAACTACCCCATTGACGTAGCGTCCGGCTTCAGAGCTGAGATACAGCACCGCGTGCGCAATGTCCTCGGGCGCGCCCGCTCTCGGAAGTGCGGGACCACGCCAGGCATCGGGATCCTCGTCAAGCGGATCGGCGGCTGCGCGCAATCCCCCGCCGTGATCCACCGCGATCCGTCCAACGCGAATTGCGTTGCAGCGTACCCCCAGATGACCGTAGCTTCCAGCGATCGCGCGGGTCATCGCCTCGACCGCCCCCTTCCCGGTGGCGTACGTGTCAAAACCCGGCATGGCCTGTGCTGCAGCCATCGAGGAGATCATGACGATGCTGCCGGCACGCGCACCGAGCATGTCGGTCAGCGCCTCCCGGGTCGGCAGGTAACTCGACGTGACGGTTCTCTGCATCAGCGTCGCAAACGCCGCCGGCCGTACCGCACCCAACGGACCATCAACCTCACGCGAGTGCAGAAGATCGGTCGGGCCGGCATTGTTGACGAGGACACTCACCGGTCCGTAGCGAGACCTGACATCGGTAAACAGATCGGACACCGAATTCTCATCGCTGACATCAGCGACGGTGAAATGCGCCTCACCCACTGCTCTCAGCTGCTCGACCGCCTGACGCCCACGCTCTGGATTGCGCCCGCACACAGCCACCCTGGCGCCCGCGCGCAGCAGCAGCCTCGCCGTCTCGAAACCGATCCCCGCAGTACCACCCGTCACGACTGCGACTGCACCGTCAAGCCGAAAGGGTTCCATGGTCATGAAATCGCCGCCCGGCGATCATCCCGGCCGACGTCGGCACCGACCGACGCCGCCCGGCTCGTGCGAATCCGTCTCGATCTCATGGGCGTCCCTTCTCGACACGCTCTCGGCCTGGCCCAATTTCGCGGTGTGGGGTCCAGTCCCGGACCCCACACCGCGACCCGATCAGGCGGTGACGGCTCCGTGGCCCATCTCCTGCGCCAGCGACTGCAGCTGAGTTGCAGTGCCTAGGCTGTCCAGATAGTCGGTGTAGCGGTGAATCTTGCCGTCGCGCACCTCGAGGACACCCGCAACGCGGAAGTCCATGATCTTCGATCCGTCGCTGCGGTACATCGTGTCCACGCGCTCAGTGAAGACCAGATCCCCAGCCGAACCAATGTTGATCACATTGATGTCGCAGTAGGCCATCCCGGTCTGCTCGGCGAGGGTGTCGAGGTACTTCAGGGAATCCTCCAGGTTGGGGTGGTGGTCGAACCCCACGCTTTCCCACTCGACCTCTTCGGCGAGGCTCTCGCGATACGTCGTCTTGAACGACTCCAGGTCAGGTCCCATTCCCTTGAAGAAGTCGAGAACAAACTTTTCCTTGTCGTTACTGGGCGACACCATGACATTTCCTCCAACTATCGGGTGGTAGATATTCGAGTATAAGACTATCAGGCGAGTGACGTGGGTAACAGATCGAATTCCGAACTCCGTCGATCGCACCGCGGTCAGCCAATGATTCCCGGAATGATGAGTGGATTGTCGTGGACAACCTTGCGGCCATCGGCCTGCCAGACCGCGAGCTTGTCGGCGATGGACGGCGAGCGCAAGTCCGTACGATCGAAGTGGTGGGCATACCGCTTGACAGCCAAGGCCACCTCCGGATCATCGGTCGCGACCTGCGACAGCAGGGCACCCGCGTTCACGTCCTCCGGGGACGGCCTCGGAACGCCGATCAATTCGGCGTCCTCGTACGCTCCATCGGTGGACACCGCCATGGCGAACACAGTGTCGATAACATCCTTCATCGCCGCCTGCGCCCGATGCGCCAGGCCCGCGACCGTGGAGTCCGTAGATACGCTGCGCGACAGAGCAACTGCTTCGCATGCGGCGACTGACATCCCCTGTCCATACAAGGGATTGAATGCCATCACGGCGTCGCCGATCAGCAGGTATCCCTCCGGGCGCCGCTCGAGATCCTCCCACATCCGGCGCCGGCTACCCCGGACCCGATAGGTCACTATGTCGGTGAGGAACTCCGCTTTCCGAGCGATCTCACCCACAATTGGACTCGGAGCGGCGTCCAGGTGGGCCATGAACCCATCGAGGTCGCGAGGTGGGTCCTGATTCATCATTCCGAGACCAGCGATCAGGTAGATCCCATTATCGGCGGGCACCACCGCCGCACCCCGACAGTTACCGGGGTGAGGATGCGCCAGCACCCCCGCTACGCCGTCGTCGAATGCATCGTCCGGCAGGCGCACCTCGACGGTGGCATAACCGATGTGCGAACGCATCTCCTTCTCCGCCGGGGCCTCGTATCCGAAATCGGCAAGCCAGTCCATCGACTTCGAGACCCGACCGGTGGCGTCGATGACGAGATCGCCTTCGGCGGTGGTGCCATCGAGCAGTTGAAGCCCGATCACTCGCGTCCGGTCGTCGCTCATCGACAGTCCTGTGGCGGCCGACCTGTACACAATGACATTCGGGAGAGCCAGGACCCGCGAGCGCACCACGTGCTCGAGGACCGGCCGTCGCATCATCACGGTCTGCGTGCCACTTCGCACCCGTCCGGCCCAGCCGAATCGCCCAAAGACGGCAAGATCCGCGGGCGAGTCGACCATGCGGGCGCCCGCCGCGGCGAAATCCTCGACGATGCCGGGCAGCAGTTCCGACATCGCATCCTGACCCGCACCCAACAGGGCGTGGACCTGCCGTCCTTGCGGCACTCCAGGTCGCGGTGCGGGTTCAGCGGGAAGGTCGTCCTTTTCGATGATGGTGATGTGCTGCGTGTGCGGGCCGACAGCGGCGGCGGCGAGCAGACCCGCGATACCTCCCCCAGCAATGACAACGGAATCCAGTCTCACTGTGCCTCCCACGCGTCTCATCACATTTACGTTGACGATCAATAGTTCGTCATGCGACCATCTGGTGTGACAAGGACCATATCGGGGAGGACCGAGAGTGCTTATCCATCCGGGCGCAGAATCACAGACCGATGCCGAGAAGGCTGTCGTCGGGTTTCTCGACGGCTGGGGCCCTGGCGCCTGGCCACACATGCGCGACTGTTACGACCGCTGGATGACCGATGATGTCTCGTGGGAGAACACCGGTTCACCCCCTACCAAGGGAAAGCAGGCGGCCATGGGCTTCCTGACCACGCTGCACGACACCCTCGACATGGAATACTGCACCGCCGAACTCCTCAACATCGCATCACGGGGCAACATCGTGCTGACGGAGCGGATCGATCGCGTGCACACCGCCGACGGCAGCGTGGCGATCGAAATACCGATCATGGGTTCGTTCGTCGTCGAGGACGGAAAGATCGCTCGCTACGCCGACTACAACGCGGACTCCCCGATCCGGGCGCGATTCCCGCGGCACCACCACTGACACCGTCGCTCAGGAGCGAAACAATGACTGTTGAATCCATCGAGCAGGCCGTTCGCCGACTCGTTGCCATAGAGGACATCCGCCAACTCAAGGCGCGTTACTTCCGCTGCGTGGATTTCCGGCTCTGGGACGAGTTCGCCGACCTTTTCACCGACGACCTTGTCGTCGATTTTGCCGAGTCGACGTCCTCACCACGGGGGAAGAAGGAGTTTCTCGCAAGCGTGGCTCGGCATTTCCAATCGGGCTACTCGGTGCATCACGGACACGTTCCCGAGATCGACGTCACCGACGATTCGACGGCCACTGCTGTCTGGCCGATGTACGACCGAGTCGAATCCCCCACCGGCAGTGGATATGTGTCCCACGAGGGATGGGGTCATTACACCGAATCCTACCGCCGATGCGACGACGGGCGGTGGCGCATCTGTCGCAGTCGATTGACACGGATCGAGCGACACGAGCTCCCGAAGCAGGAAGTCTCCTCATGACCACAATCGGCCTCACACTGCCTCAGCTGGGACCGGTGGTTTCAGCTTCACTGGTTCGCGACTTCGTGCAACAAGCCGACGAGATGGGATTCGACAACCTCTGGGTACAGGATCACTTCCTGTACGCGCTGGAGCAATCAGGCGACTACGGAGGTAGCGCCTCGAACCAGCCCGATGTCTATCGCTCGGTGTGGGCGCCCACCGAGATGCTCGCCGCCGTCGCCACCTGGACCGAACGGATGCAGTTGGGAAGCAGCATTCTCGTCGGCGGAAATCACTGGCCGGCACAACTCGCGAACCGCTTGGCTACCATCGACCGGATCAGTCAGGGCCGCCTATCTGTTGTCGGCCTGAGCGTCGGGTGGTCCGAGGAGGAGCACCGGGCGGTCGGGGTCGACCCCCGAACCCGCGGCAAGCGCATGGACGACTTCGTTCCTGCACTCCGCGCATGCTGGAGCGACGACCCAGTTGAGTACCACGGAACCTTCTTCGACATCGGTCCGGCAATCATGCAGCCGAAGCCCACCCGGATTCCGCAGTTCATGTCGGGCATGTACTCCAAAGCCGGCCTCGCCCGCACGGCACGTGACTTCGATCTGTGGAACCCCGGCTCGATCCCGATCAGCACTGTGGTGACCATCCTCGAGGACATCAACAGCCGGCGCCCCTCTGGCAAGACACCGGTGGGAGCGATCTATCGACTCGCCCAGCAATCCACCGCGGGCACACGGTTGTCCGTAGAGGAGATGACCACCCGGGTCGAGGAGTGTGCTGCCGCCGACCTCGAGGGGGTCGTCATCGAAACCAATTTCTGTTCCGAAATCACATCACCAGCAGCGTGGCTCGACGTTCTCAGGAAGCTCGAGCCGCTTGTCGAAGCAGCGAAGGGATGATCGACGTGATCACCACCATCGAACGACTGACCCTCCGCGTGACCAGCGTGACTGTCGTCGCCGACGAGGTCATCGAAGTGTCTTTTGCACATCCCGAGGGAAACCCCCTCCCCACTTGGGAGCCGGGAGCACACATCGAAGTGCCCCTGCCCTCCGGGCTTTCGCGCCAATACTCGCTCTGCGGCGATACCGGTGATCGATCGAAGTACACGATCGCAGTTCTGCGCGAGGAGAACGGCCGCGGAGGATCGAAGGAACTTCATGAGGCAGCACAGGCCGGCGTCGAACTGAGCATCCGCCTCCCGAACAACAATTTCCATCTGATCGAGGCGAACTCGTATGTCTTCATCGGCGGAGGAATCGGCATCACGCCGCTCATTCCGATGATCGAGCAGGCCCGAAAGGCCGGCGCGACGTGGTCGCTTGTGTACGGTGGCCGTCGCGCCAGTTCGATGGCGTATCGAGACAAGCTCACTTCCTTCGGGCGCCAGGTGGATCTGTGGATCGAGGAGGAGCGCGGTTATCCCGATCTACCCACCATTCTGGCGCAAGCGCCAGCCGGCGCTCTGGTCTACACGTGCGGTCCGAGCCCGATGATCGATGCCGTTGCCCATGAGTTCGCTGCACACGGCCACCTCGAGGGCCTGCACTTCGAACGATTCTCCGCGAGTGGGCCGGTAGACACCAGCGGCGATTCCTTCGAAGTGGAGTTGCGCCGGACCGGGGTCACGTTCACCGTTCCGGAGGGTGTCAACATTCTCGAGGAGGTACGCAATGTGCTCCCTGATCAGCCCTTCTCGTGCGAGGAAGGTTACTGCGGGGAGTGCGAGACACGGGTGCTGGAGGGTGAACCCGACCACCGCGACGACTACCTGACTCCGGACGAGCAGGAAACTAGCGACGTAATGATGATTTGCGTGAGTCGCTGCAAGGGGCGAAAGCTCGTACTCGACCTCTGATTCGGGCGAGGTCCGCACATTCGCGGCTGCGTCGATTGTCTCCCTCGTGGTGGACACGGAGGCGCGCGGTCAGATACTCTAATGATCAATATTCTAGCAATCGTACATGAGGAGTTTGCGGTGACAGAACGAGCGGAAACCACGACCTGCCCCGCCGCCACATTCGATGACCTGCTGGCACTGCGCCCGGATGTCGTTCGGTGTCCGTACAGCGCATACGCCGCGCAGCGTGACAGTGAACCGGTCACCCACAATGAGCAACTCGGCGCGTGGGTGGTGACGCGGCACGAAGACGTCCTGGATGTATTGCGCGACGCCACCCGGTTCTCGAATCGGATGGCCAGCGGACCGAGTTCGGTGTCCAGTATCGCCCAGCAGATCCTGCAGAACGACGAGATTCCCGAGCGAACCCGACGCCAGGCGGCCCGACGGATCGAGCTCAGCAAATCACGAGTTCTACTGTTTTCCGATCCGCCTCTGCACAAGCGTCAACGGTCACTTGTGAACGCTGCTTTCACTCCTCGCAGGGTGGCGGAACTCGATGGCGCAGTCAAAGAGCTGACCAACCAACTGATCGACAACTTCGCCTCGGACGGGCCGACCGACATCGTCGCCGCCTTCAGCATGCCTATCCCGATGACCGTGATTGCCACGCTCCTCGGAGTCCCGCCGTCGCACATGGCGACCTTCAAGGACTGGTCGAACGCCTTTACCCGTGGGGTCGGCGCACTCTCCCACGACATCGATGCCATCATCGAGATCTTCGACCAGGTGGATGCCTTCTACGACTACTTCACCGAGGAACTCGATCACCGCCGCGAGCATCCCGTCGACGATCTCTTGAGCGACCTGCTGGCAGCGCGACTCGACGGTGAAGCGCCGCTGACGCTGCCGGAACTGCTTCAAATGCTGGTCCAGTTCCTGGTTGCAGGAAACGAGACAACCACCAACCTGCTGACCAGCGCCGTATGGACCCTCGCCAAAGATCCTCAGTTACAGAACACTCTGCGTCAGGATCCCTCCAAGCTCACCAACTTCCTCGACGAGGTACTTCGTCTGGAACCGCCTGTGCAGGGCATCTGGAGGGTTGCGGTCGACGACGTGGAAATCGGAGGCACGCACGTTCCTGCAGATGGTCTGATCTATCTCGTCACCGGCTCGGCGAACCGCGACCCAGAGGTCTACACCCAGCCCGACGACCTCGACCTGGACGAATCGAGGCCACGGCACCTGACATTCGGACGCGGCGAACATTCATGCCTGGGCATGAACTTGGCGAAGATGGAATCCAAGGCTGCATTGACCGTCCTGCTGGAACGGTGCCACGACATCGCTCTCGCCGACCCCGGCCAGGATGTGACCTTCCACCGTAGCTTCGTGCTACACGGAATCGAATCACTGCCGCTTACCATGTCGACAACGTCGGATTGACGGACCCGACACGGGTCTGCCGGCACCGCACACGCGACCGTACGAGCTCCGCAGCGGAGTTCGTACGGTCGCATTGTTGTGGGGGAACGTCCGACCGACGCCAGGTCCGACCGGTCGAGCAAACGACCGATCGGATCCCTTGCGTCACTGACAGCGTCGGACGCTTCGCCGATTCAAGCCGACGCGGCTTCGGGACGGTTCGCGGACGCGAGCACACTCACCAGATTCGCCGGCCCATCCACCCGAATCCGATCACCGTCCTGGATGACTCGTGTCCCACTCTCCGTTCCGATCACGAACGGTATGCCCAGTTCGCGCGCAACCACCGCACCGTGACTTGCCGAACCACCGATGTCGATCACAAGTGCGTCGGCCAGCGCCATCAGCGGAGCCCAGCTCGGATCGGTGAACCGGCACACCAGGACATCGCCCGCGTCCAGGTCGACCTCCTGGTCCGGATCGACGACAACCCGCGCTCGACCTTCGACGATGCCGCCGCCGCTCGCCGCGCCGGCCAACTCGGTGACCGCGACACCGTCGTTCCGGTCATCGGCCTCGATCGGCTTCGGCATCCCTCGGAATGCCACGGGCAGCACCATCGCCTTGTAGTCCGCCCGCGTCGCGCGTCGGACGTCGACGATCTCCCGCGGGTTGGGCAAACGTCCGGCAGCCAGTTCCTGACATTCTTCGATCGTGAAGAAGAAGACGTCATCGACCTGGCCTAGTACGCCGCGCTCCACTTGCTGAGCACCGAACGTACGGGCCGCGGCGCGGGCCGTATCGATCGCCATGAGATAGGCGGCCTTGCCGACCTGGAGGGTGCGAATGATATTGCGCATGCGGCGCAGCAACCAGCGCGTCATTGGACGCTGTGTCCACGGAGTGGCAGCCAGTAGGCGGCGTTCGGCCTCGGCGCCCACAGCCTGGGCTCGTGCAGCCCGTTCGGCAGGTCGCTCAGCCCGCTGAGCGTATGCGGCAGCAAGCGCGCGGATCGGAGCGGGATTCTCGCGCCACACCGACGTATAGGGATTTCCCTCGTTCGGTCCGTGGTAGCCCCAGGTTGCGAGGAACTCTCCCTCCGTCAGGTCGCCCTGACCCAACCGCCACAGATCGTCAGCCATCTTCGTCTCGTTGACGTCGCCAACTCCCGACAGCAGTTGATCTGCAAGAGCTGCATCACCCGCTTTCCCGGCAGCCTGTACAACTGCGCTCTGCGCACCCTGAAAGATGAATCGCCACACACAGTGAACCGAGAAGATGCGCTGGAACCCCTCGCGAGCCTTCACAAGGTCCTCGATCGGCTCACAATCCGAGCCCGCTTGAGAATAGACCGCCGACTTCCAATGGTCGTACATCTCGTCATGCAAGGACCTCAACCGGGATCCGGTCCGTAGCAGTGCATACGGCGCCTTGAACATGAGCACGGGGACCCGTGCGTAAGTCGTCTCGAAGCGTGGCGCATCCGGTCGCACACTTCCCATCAGGTCGCGCTCGAAGTCGTCGGCATCGACTCCCGGTAGTGCCGACATGATCTCTTTGATCGCGTCGACATTCAACGCTTGCCGACCGAAAAAGCACGACAGTCCGCGGTCGTTCACATCGGGAGAGACGAGGACCTTCTTCTTCGGAAGCACACCGAATGCGTACATCGAGTAGAGCCAACCCAGCTCCGCCGACTGCTCCCAAATGCTCCAGCACATGGGTGACATGACCTCGGGGCATGCTTCGCCCAGGTTGGTGCTGGTCCAATACCGATCAGGTTCGGATGTTCCGCGAATCGGGTCGGTGACGTTGGTATACAAGACATTCTCCTCATCATGAGCGCAGCCTGACGGTGCCTGTGCAAGGCCGGGACGGCCGGCACCCTCCGGCACGGTGATGCCGCACTACGCTGCAACCGCAAGTGACGGACACCACAATTACACTCTATTGATTGACTATGGTGCAATAGATTGTCGAATAAACGACCTTCGACAGGAGAGGCCGCCTCGTTCCGGGTGCCCACCGAACGCCGGCGCGGCACATACCTCTCCCCAACGCAGCGACGCCGCACCCGCGGGATCTGCGGATGCGGCGCCTCGCCACCGTCGACGCGTCAGAGATCGGACCGATCGGCCGCGTCGGCGAAGCGCTCCAAGATCGTGACGATGCCCGCCGTTCCGTCGACACGGATCCGATCACCGGTGCGAATCGCACGGGTGCCGTTACCGGTGTTGATGACGCAGGGGACCCCGAGTTCTCGGGCAACGATGGCGCCGTGGCTCGCCGTGGAGCCGATGTCGATGACGACTGCCTCGACGAGTGTGAACAGTGGCGTCCAGCTCGGATTGGTGATTCGACATACAAGGATGTCGCCGTCCTCGAAGAGTTCGTCTTCGTCTGCGTCGCCGGCCAATCTGGCCCGGCCTTCCACGACACCGCCGCTGGCGCCGATGCCGACGAGCTCGGTGATGTTCGGGTCGTACTCGGGGGCCGGGACGGGTTCCGGCACGCCATAGAAGGTCATCGGCAACTCGACGGAGTGATACTCCAGGCGGCGTGCCCGCCGGAACTCGACGAGCTCACGCACGTGCGTCGGTGGCGCGCCGAGTTCGTCGATCGTCAGGAAGAACACGTCCTCCGGGTCGTCGACAAATCCGCGGGCGACAAGGTCGGCGCCCACCCGACGGGCCGCGGCCCGGCAACCATCGAGCGCAATGTGGTAGCTCGCCTTGCCCAACTCCAGATTCCGTACCTGCTGACCCGCTTGTGAGAAGAGGAATCGAGCAAGCTTCCGCTTCAGCGGGCCCATCGTTGCCAACAGTTGCGCCTCTGCGTCGAGGCGGGCCTCGCGTGCGGAGGTGGCGCGGCTGCCCAGCTCATGAGTGGGACGAGCGGCCATCGACCGCGCCAGTGCGAGCAACGGTGTCTGGTCCTCGCGCCATGACGACGTCCAGACCATTCCCTCGTCAGGGCCGTAATAGCCGTGCCGTTCGAGAAACTCGGCCATGGTGAGCTGCTCACGGCCCAGTGCCCACATGTCATCGGCAAGCGCGGACTCGCTGACCTCGCCGTAGGCCGAGAAGACTGTCAGTGACAAGTCCCCGCGCCCCGCTTTATCGGCCATGCCGACGAGAGCGCCCTGGACACCCTGCGGGAACGTTCGGGTACGAATATGCAAGGTCATCGTCTCACGGAAACGACGTGCCGCTTCGTGCAGATCGGCAAGTGGGTCGTCACTGCCGACCCCGTGCAGGACGTCCCGCCGCCACCAGTCCACCATCTCCGAATAAGAGCGCTCGAGCTCGCTCGAATTGCGACGGAATACTCGCGGCAATTTGACCAGCATGGCGGGGACGCGTCGGGGTGAACCCTTACCGTCCTGCATGTCCGGGCGGACGGTCCCGCACACGTCGCGCTCGAAGTCGTTCGGGGACGCGCCCGGTACGGCTCCCATGAAGTCGCGGACGTAGTCCACGTTGAGGGCGTGGCGCCCGTAGAAGACGTAGGTCTGCCTCAGATTCGGGTCAGAGGGTAAGTGAACCTCGTCGGGCTGCATTATCCCCAGCTGGCACCATGCAGCCCGGACGGCCAACTCGAAGTTGTCCCACACGCTCCAGTCGAGCGCCGTGAGGATCCCGGGTGTGACCTCGCTGGTGTTGGCCAAGGTCCAGAAGCGGTCCGGCTCCGACCACCCGTGGACAGGGTCGGACAGTTCCGCCGCGGCGGGCGTGAGGGCATTCATGGTCATGTGAGCCTCAGGAAGGCTTGCCGTCGGGACCGACCCTGTCGACCGGGAAGCCCTCGTTCCAGGTCAGGCCGTCAACCAGGGTGCGCGTGTCGCCGTCGCGCCGCGACTGCCCGAGCTGGGCGCGGTAGCCTGCCCAACGCGACTCGGAGAACTCTGTCATCCGGCCGGTCGCGGGGGCGTCCATGCGGTACGTGGCCTCACCGACCTCGAATGTCGCCTCGGTGGGCCAGCGTGCGTCGTCGAGCTGGAACCAGGCGTCGGTGTCGGAGGTAAGTTCGACCTCACCGGTGCTTTGGATCACCACTCCGGGAGAGAAGCCGTCGCGTCCGGAGACGAGATGCCCCCACTCGAACGAGCCGTCGTCGAACTTGTTGCAGAACACGTGCCACATGATCTGCTTGTCGAGGAAGTAGCCGTACTCCTTCCACTCCAGGCCGTGGCGCCAGAAGGAATTGTCGAACCAGATCGGTCCGGATACCTCCTTGCCCTGAAAGGTGCCCTCCATCCAGAAGCAGGTGCTGGTGTAGAGCAGCGGGCGATCGAGGGACGGGATGAAGAACTGCATACCCAGGCCGGCCGAGATGCCCTCCATGGCGAGGATGTCGCCCTCGTTGTAGATCAGCTTCTCACGGCTGAACTCCAGCTCCATCGACTGCTCGCCTTCGGGGAAACACCCCGCCGGGAGCTTCTGGAAGACAGGATCGGACCACCGACGGGTCTTGCCTTCCACGGTGCGACGCAACTCACCGCGGGCGCTGCGGCCCGAATCGGGGTGCACATTCAGTTCACGCGAAAGGTCACCGTCCTGAGTCATGACGAACAGACCAGAGGTCAGCGATCCGACAAAGTTGCGCTCGACGCAATAGACGAGGCCCTCAGAGTCTCGGAAGAAGCCGTAGAGCCAGGACTTCTGGAGGCCGAGTCCGTGCTTGTCCGCCAGCAGGTCCATGTCGTCGGGCTCCGGCTCGAAGGCGCCCACTACAGGGCGCGTTGCAAAGTCGCCCAACTTCCAGACTGTCATTCGATCTCCTCTGTTACGCGGCTTCAATAACTGAGTGTGAGGGTAGTCACGCACCAACCATATTGTCTAGTGATCGACCATTGTTCCGTCGACCTATATGGATGAGGGTTCGGTGCGAACCCTCGAACGCGTGAATCCGCAGTAGACGAACGCATTCCGACTACGCACCGCGCTCGACGACCTGAGCCCGCCTCTCGCGAACGAGAGTGCAGCCGCGGGCAATGCCGTCGGCCGACTTCCGCCCGAGCCGCCGACTCGCCGGACGCACTCCGGATGCGGCGCACCCAGCGACTGACAATCGGTCTTACGACATTCCAGCCATAGACTTTATTGTGGCCTATGTCATAGAGTTGGGCTCGTGACGACGATTCACGCAGTCGTTTCCACTCAACAGTTGCCGTTTCACGGCAGACACCCATAGTTCGCCGTCAAAGAGAGGCGCAGTCATGGTTTCCACGCCGTCGAAGGAGGGCTCTCCACAGCGAGCCACTCCGTCCATAGATCGCGATCAATCCGCACCCGATGGAATCACGCCGAGAGGCAAGTGGGTGATCGCAGCTACGGTTGTCATCGCAATAGCCGCGGCACTCGTCATTACTGCGCTCCGGCAGGGACCCGTTCTCGGAAGCGCCGACTTCACAATGGATCCCGAGTTCAAGATCCCCGCACCACCGCACAGCACACCGTATATGTCGATGAACAACATCATCGCCACTGTCTGCATGACAGCGGTCGGGCTCATCGGTGTCGGTCTCGGCATCCGCGAAATCAGGAAGACCGGCTCTCTTCTGCCGCTGATGCTCGCGCTCAGTGGGGCGATGATCTGTATACCCGAGGTCTTCTACGACGTGATCGGCGCGGTGTACTTCCCGTGGAGTGAGTCGAACCTCGCCTACACCATTCTCGGTCGTGAGATGCCGTGGTGGATCGTCGCCGGCTGGTTCGGTTACGGGGCCTTCATGATCTTTATCTACAAGGTCCTCGAGAGCAACCCTCGCACGAAGACGATCTGGTTGATGTGGGCTGGGGCAGCGGCGAGTTCGGTGGTATTCGAGGAGATCCTGTTGAGCATGGGGGTCTACCACTACTACGGGAATCAGCCGCTCATCATCATCTCGCAATTGCCGTGGTGGTGGATTCCGTGCAACTCGGTCGGTGTGTTCTTGGCCGCCGCGATCGCCTATCGGTACCGCGAGCGCATGCGTGGCTGGAGGTCGATATCGATGCTCGTCATCACTCCCCTGTCGGTGACCGCCGTCTACGGGTTCATCGCGATGCCGTCCTGGATCGCAGTCAATGGCGACTATCCCTGGCTTCCGACACAGTTGCTCGGAATGGTGACGATTGCATTGGGGGTCGCAGTGTTTGCGTTCATCCTCGACGCAGTACTGGGCCGCCACCCCTCCAGACCCAACTACATTCCTGCGAATTCTCTTTCACCACAGGAGCACAGCCAGGCGGCCACCGACCAACTTCGGTAGTCACAGGGCCACTGCTCGAGGCATTGCGATCACACTTCGGTCCGTCTCGGAACGACTGACCTGAGTGTGATCTTGCGTTCACTCAGCTTCGACAGTGCCTCGGTAGGCGGCTCCGCCGCCCGTGCGTGGTTGACGAGTCTCTGGACTCGTCAACCACGCACGGGGTGCGAAGCGCCCTGGGTCGCCACGTAGATTCCTGTGGCAGTCGCGATTAGACCGTTGCCGCCTGCAACTCTGACAACCGCATGGGTATGGACGCGATCTCCGATGATCTCGTCGATTGCGACTTCGACAGCGAGTTCCTGATGGGCGTCGACGGGATTTTCACAGTCGACCGAAAGGTGCTCGGCATGCAGCGATTGTGATACCAGCCCGCCGAGCAGCCCCATCGATTCCTCCAGAATCGCCGAAGTGATCCCGAAAGATACTGTGCCGGAGCACCGTAGCTTTGTCGAGGCCGGAACGACGAACGTGCGCAGGGAGAACCCGGGACCAGCGGTACACCGGAGGCCGAGTCCGATCGGGTTGTCGGGTCCACAGCCGAAACAACCGTCACCGTGGCCGGCTGCGACGTTCGATGCCTCGGACGGCATGGGCTCCCGCGACGGGGATGATGAAGGTAGATTGGGCAAACCGCGCATCCTCTCGGTGTCGGTGCTCGAGCTCTTGACCCTCCACGAGAACAGCGAACGCGTAGCCGCCAGGAGAGCGCCCCGATGCCGGTTCACGGCAGCGCGGCGCAACCCCGTGCGGCTAGTAGCGTGTCGCTTCTTAGCTCTGCCCTGTTTCGTTTAGGTTGGGGGCGGCAGACTTCCCCTTCCCCTCTGCCGGTCAGGACTGTTGTCAATGCCTTCGCAGAAGAAGCGTCCGGTGACGTTGAGCTCGGCTGATCGTGAGTTCTTGGAACGGTTGACCACG
>SEEV01001029.1 GCA_004211695.1 Rhodococcus sp. (in: high G+C Gram-positive bacteria) | reverse complement strand
GATCAGAGTGTGGGATCGACGAGCAGCTTCATCTTCTGGCCGGCGCGGAGCGCCTCGAACCCCTGCTCGATGACACCGCTGAGGGGCACGGTGTCGACCCATCCGGTGGTGTCGTAGTGGCCCCGGGCCATGAGGCCGATGACGGCCCGGTAGTCGTCGCCGGTGTAGCAGATCGTTCCCTGGATGCGGCGCTCGCGCAGAACAAGGTTGATCAGCGGAGTCGGCAGTGGCTTGTCGTAGATTGCCACGCTGATCAGGGGTCGGCGTTCGCCGATGCACTCGAGCGCCGAGGTGACCGCCGGGGCGACTCCTGCGGCGTCGAATGCGGCGTCGACACCGTCACCGTTGGTGCGGTCGGCGATGAGTGCGGACACGTCCTGGCTCGTCGGGTCGAGTGTCCGCGCGCCGAGCGCCTCGATCGACGCGCGACGGGTCGGTGAGGGCTCGACCACGTCGATCTCGGTCAAACCCATGCCCCGCAGCGCGAACCAGAGACCGATGCCGATGGGGCCGGCGCCGTAGATCAGCGCACTACTCTGGTCGCCCACCTCACCGAGGACGGCGGCGTGGTACGCGACGGCCATGGGTTCGACGAGGGCGCCCATCTCCAACGGGATGCTCTCGGGAAGGGCGTGCACCTGGTTGCGGGGGACGACGGTGTACTCGGCCATGCCGCCGTCCGCCATGAGGCCGTGGAAACCCACCGACGTGCACAGGTTGTAGCGACCGGACTTGCAGGGGCGGCACTCACCGCAGCGATAGACCGGCTCGATGGCGACGTGGTCGCCCTCGTGCACATCTGTCACACCTCTGCCGACGTCGGTGACGACACCGGAGAACTCGTGCCCGATGACGAGAGGCATGGCCTTGCCGGTGAGCGGGTGCGGGTCGGATGGCGGGATGAAAATCGGCCCGTCGTAGTACTCGTGGAGGTCGGTTCCGCAGATTCCGTTGCGGCTGACCCGCACCTTGACCTGCCCGTCTCCGGGTGTCGGCTCGGGAACGTCTTCGATC
>SEEV01001028.1 GCA_004211695.1 Rhodococcus sp. (in: high G+C Gram-positive bacteria) | reverse complement strand
TACATCCTGCCGCTGCAGATCGGTGCCCCCGACGTGGCGTTCCCGCGACTCAACGCGTTCAGCTACTGGCTGTACGTGTTCGGCGCGATCATCACGACCGCCGGCTTCATCACCCCCGGTGGTGCCGCGGACTTCGGCTGGACCGCCTACACGCCCCTGACGAGTGCGCTGCACTCCCCGGGCGTCGGAGCCGACCTCTGGGTCATGGGTCTCGCGGTCGCCGGCCTCGGCACCATCCTCGGTGGCGTCAACATGATCACCACCGTGATCTGCCTGCGTGCCCCCGGCATGACGATGTTCCGCATGCCGATCTTCACGTGGAACATCTTCATCACCAGCATCCTCATTCTGCTGGCGTTCCCGCTGCTGACCGCCGCGTTCATGGGTCTGTTCGTCGACCGGCACCTCGGTGGTCACATCTTCGACCCGGCCACCGGTGGTGTGCTGCTGTGGCAGCACCTGTTCTGGTTCTTCGGACACCCCGAGGTGTACATCATCGCGCTGCCGTTCTTCGGCATCGTGTCGGAGATCTTCCCGGTCTTCAGCCGTAAGCCGGTGTTCGGTTACAGCGGCCTGGTCTACGCGACGCTGGCGATCGCCGCCCTGTCGATCGCGGTGTGGGCTCACCACATGTACGCCACCGGCGCCGTGCTGCTCCCGTACTTCTCGTTCATGACGTTCCTGATCGCCGTCCCGACTGGTGTGAAGATCTTCAACTGGATCGGCACCATGTGGAAGGGACAATTGACGTTCGAGTCGCCGATGCTGTTCTCGATCGGCTTCCTCATCACGTTCCTCTTCGGTGGTCTGTCCGGCGTCATCCTCGCGAGCCCGCCGCTCGACTTCCACGTGACGGACACCTACTTCGTGGTCGCCCACTTCCACTACGTGGTCTTCGGCACCGTCGTGTTCGCCACCTACGCCGGTATCTACTTCTGGTTCCCGAAGATGACCGGCCGCATGATGGACGAGCGCCTCGGCAAGTGGCACTTCTGGACCACGTTCATCGGCTTCCA
>SEEV01001027.1 GCA_004211695.1 Rhodococcus sp. (in: high G+C Gram-positive bacteria) | reverse complement strand
GGTGCGGGCAGGGTGTCGTAGGTGTAGTCGGCGACCGCCAACGGTGCGGTGGTTCCAGCCAGGGAGTAGCGGACGACGTTGTCGTTGCGTCCGGCGCACAGCAGGATCCCGATGGTCGGCGCGTGCTGGTTGTGGTCGCGCAGGTTGTCGTCGATCCAGGACACGTAGAAGCCGAGTTTGCCGACGTACTCGGGTTCGAACCGGCCGACCTTCAGCTCGACCACGACGAAGCGGGCCTGGGTCCAGTTGAAGAACAGCAGGTCGATGTAGAAGTCGTCGCCGTCGACGTCGAAGTGGTACTGCCGGCCGACGAACGCGAAGCCGTGCCCGAGCTCGAGCAGAAATCGTTCCAATCGGGCCATCAGCGCGGCCTCGAGTTCGCGCTCCGCGACCCGGTCGGTCAGATCCAGGAAGTCGAAGACGTACGGGTCGCGGACCAGTTGCTGCGCCAGGTCGGAGTCACCGGCGGGCAGGTGGTCGGTGAAGTTCGATGGTGCTGCCCCGATCCGCTGATCGAGTCGGTTGCGGATTTGATGGGATAGGACGTTGCGGGACCAGCCCCGCTCGAACGCCGCGGCCGCGTACCAGTCGCGTGCAGGCTGGTCGTGGAGACGGTCGATCAGCATGGTCACGTGTCCCCACGGGATTTGTCCAACAGCTTGTTGGACGAATGCGCTCCGGGGCCATGCCGAGGCGATCTTCCGCATGTAGTGCAGATTGCTGCGGGAGAACCCCCGCATCTCGGGGAACTCGGACCGCAGGTCGACGGCAAGTCGGTCGATGACCTTGCTCCCCCACCCCTCGGCTGCCTGGCGGTCCAGGATCGCGCGGCCGATGTCCCAGTACAGCAGGAGCAACTCGGTGTTGACCACTCGTGTGGCCCGGACCCGGGCCTGCCGGACCTGGGTTTTGAGGTGCTCGAGGAAGTCGCGGTAGTCGTCGGGGAGCAGTCCGGAGTCACTCACCGGCCCATCCTCCCGTACTGACCGGAAGCACGAAGGTTTCGGCACGGGCCG
>SEEV01001026.1 GCA_004211695.1 Rhodococcus sp. (in: high G+C Gram-positive bacteria) | reverse complement strand
GGCCGCCTCTGCGGTCGCGGTGCTGAAGGCCGAGCAGAAGTTTGGAGAGAAATGAGCGAGGAACCGGCCGTCGTCACCGGACCCCCGACATCCCTGGCGGCAGGCATCGTCAAGGCCGTTCGCCCGCGTCAGTGGGTCAAGAACGTCCTGGTTCTCGCAGCTCCCGTCGCCGCGGGCACGGCGACGGAATCCGACGTCCTGCTTCCCGTCGCGCTAGCATTCGTGGTGTTCTGCATGGCAGCGTCCGGCATCTACCTCGTCAACGACGCGATGGACGTCGAAGCGGACCGCGCGCATCCCACCAAGCGTTTCCGCCCCATCGCCGCCGGTGTGCTGCCCGTCAACCTGGCGTTCGCGATGGCGGTCGTGCTGCTCGGCGGATCGATCGCCCTGTCGTTCCTCGCCAACTGGCAGCTGGCGGTCGTGATGGCCGTCTACATCGGCATCCAGCTGGCGTACTGCTTCGGGCTCAAACACCAAGCCGTGCTCGACATCTGCATCGTCTCGTCCGGGTTCCTGCTGCGCGCCATCGCCGGTGGTGTGGCCGCCGAAATCGCGCTGTCGCAGTGGTTCCTGCTGGTCATGGCATTCGGCTCGCTGTTCATGGCGGCCGGTAAGCGGTACGCGGAACTGCAGCTCGCCGAACGCACCGGCGCGAAGATCCGCAAGTCCCTCGAGAACTACACCACGACGTACCTGCGTTTCGTCTGGACGCTCAGCGCCACCGCGGTCGTGCTCTGCTACGGACTCTGGGCGTTCCAGCAGGACGACCTGAAGGGCACCAACTGGTACGCGATCTCCATGGTGCCGTTCACCATCGCGATCCTGCGTTACGCCGTGGACGTCGACGGCGGCGAGGCGGGAGAGCCCGAGGAGATCGCGCTGGGCGACCGTGTCCTCCAACTCCTCGCGATTGCCTGGATCGGAGTGGTGGGTGTCGCTGTCTACCTCGTCTGACTTGGTAGGAGGCGCCGAGGACTCGGACGCCGCCGCGGAGCGGACCACCGAACGCCACC
>SEEV01000455.1 GCA_004211695.1 Rhodococcus sp. (in: high G+C Gram-positive bacteria) | reverse complement strand
GCGACGATGGGGTGTCTGTATCCGGGGCGGATCATGCTCGGGGTGGGTACCGGTGAGGCATTGAACGAGATCGCGACGGGTTTCGCGGGGGAGTGGCCGGAGTTCAAGGAGCGGTTCGCACGGCTGCGGGAGTCGGTCCGGTTGATGCGGGAGCTGTGGCTGGGCGACCGGGTCGATTTCGAGGGCGAGTACTTCACCACGAAGGGGGCGTCGATCTACGACGTGCCCGAGGGCGGGATTCCGGTGTACATCGCCGCGGGTGGTCCGGTGGTGGCCCGGTACGCCGGTCGTAGCGGTGACGGGTTCATCTGTACGTCCGGTAAGGGCATGGAGTTGTACACGGAGAAGTTGATGCCAGCGGTCGCGGAGGGCGCGGAGAAGGCCGAACGTGATGTGGCGGAGATCGACAAGATGATCGAGATCAAGATCTCGTACGACACGGATCCGGAGTTGGCGCTGGAGAACACCCGGTTCTGGGCGCCGTTGTCGTTGACGCCGGAGCAGAAGCACAGCATCGACGATCCGATCGAGATGGAGAAGGCGGCGGATGCGTTGCCGATCGAGCAGGTCGCGAAGCGGTGGATCGTGGCGTCGGATCCGGATGAGGCGGTGGCGCAGATCCGCCCGTACCTCGATGCCGGGCTCAATCATCTCGTGTTCCACGCTCCCGGTCACGATCAGAAGCGGTTCCTGGAGCTGTTCGAGCGTGACCTCGCGCCGCGGCTGCGGGGGTAGGCGGCTTCGCCGCCCGTGCGTGGTTGACGAGTGCAGGGACTCGTCAACCACGCACGAGCGCGAAGCGCCTCACCGCATGCTCTTGATCCCGACTCCCAGCCCGATCACCGCGACGGTGGCCGCGGCGACCACCCCGGCGAGCACCTCACCCGACCAGAGCTGACCGGCGAACAGAGCGCGCTCCGCGTCGACGACGTACCCCAGCGGGTTGATCGTCACGAGTGCGCGCATCCACCCGGGGGCGTCGTCGAGCGGCAGCATCGTCCCCGACAGGATCAGCAGCGGGAACATCAGCGTCTGCTGCACCACCCAGAACAGCAAATCCTGTTCACGCACAGCCGATTCCAGTTCATACGACAGGGCGCCGAGGCCGATGCCGAACACGCCGAGCAGAACGATCCCGATCGCGGTGCCGGCCACGTTCAGATCCAGCCCGAGTGGCAACGCGATGAGTACGATCAGCACTGCCTGCGCGGCGAGTGGGACATCTCCTTGCTCGCCCGCCCGACCAGCAGCGCGGACCGGCGCAGCGGAGTCGCCAGCATCCGCTCGTGCGACCCCCACGTACCCGATGCTGCGGCGCACCTGGTCCCTGTCCGTCGCCACGTCGAAACCCGCGATGAGCGCTCGGCCGGCGGCCGGCGGCCGTGTGGTGAGCATGCGCAGGCTGGTGCACGTCACAATGGGGACGTACATAAAGCCGCACGGTCGGTTTTGGCATTGATGGTGAGTACCGCCCCCGAGTAACGTCAAATTTAGCGGCCCGGGCGGTCGCGAAACCTTCAGTGCGTGGTCGTCCGCTTCGCGTTTCACCCACAAGCGCGAATCGAAGGAGTGCGGCAATGATCACGCTCGCAAGTCCAAGTACCGGTTCGGCACGACGCCGAGTGGCACCACGGTTGAGATCCGCGATGCTCACACTAGGAGCCGCTGCCACGGCGATGGTCCTCGCGGCCACACCCGCCTCCGCTGCGGTTGCTACCTCGACCACGGTGGCCGTACAGGGCGTCACCGCGACCACGTGTCAGGTCACGCTGACCGCGACGGTTGCGCCCCCGCCCATGGGTGGCACGGTGCAGTTCAAGGACGGCACTGTGGCAATCGGTGCCGCAGCGACGGTCATGGCGAACGGAACCGCGAGCCTCAACCACACCTTCAGTACAACGGGTGCGCATGTCATCACCGCAAAATTCAACGGAGCCGCCGGTTTCGACCCATCTCCGGAGTCCGCAGCCCTGACCGTCAACGTGGGGATGGGACTAAATCTCGGGTCGATCTGCTTGCCAATCGGCTGATGCAGTACGTGCGGCAAACTGCTGCGTCTCCCGAGTACCAGCCTCAGGTGGGCTGAAGAGTATGAAAGATCAACGCCCCGAACTGCGATAAGGCAGTTAGGGTGGGGTCGTTTCACTCAAAGAAGGTGATCAATAGGAGTTCCGCTGGAATTGACTTCAACTTGGCATTCCAGGGCATTCCTCCACTGGCTCCACGTGATGTTCGGGCTCAACGTCGGCGTCTGACAGAACGCCCTTCCACATGATCGGCTCCCCGCGTTGCTCCGTCGCCGGGGGTCGATCGCTGTTATCCACAGGTTTGTTCAAGGTTGTCCACAGGGCAATATCTTCCTCACAAGAACTGGCAGAAGAATGAACATAAACACGTTGTGTGCCAACTTAATCGGTGCAATCGCAGCAACAACCCTCGTCGCAGGGTGCAGCGACAACGGCGGCGACACCACCGAGCAGGACGCCCGGTTCGACACCGTCCTCACACAACAGAATATAGATGTCGACCGGGACACCGCGAGGCAAGCAGCGCAGAACGTGTGCGACGACCTCGACAAGAGCACGGACGACCCGTCCAACATCGACCCGTTCGAGGTCTACCGCATCGCACAGAAGATCGCGATCAAAACCGACCTGAGCGAACAGGACGCGGCCAAACTGATGGGAGCAAGTGTCGAAGCCTACTGCCCCGAATACAAAGCAGGATGGGGAAAGTAATCTGCGCGCAGCGGATGTCAGGCAGGACAGACCGATGAGAACACACGGGTGCGATTCAACGGTTCCCGGCGCATGGCTCAAAGCGGCCGACCGTAAGCATCCGAGCGGATAGGTGATTGAGAAGACAGCTTCGGTCCTGCACTCTCGGGACTTCGAAAGTCAGCTCATCACAGCATGTTCACGCGCGAGTAGAGGTACCGGGACGGTCCGCCGAGGAGGTCGGCCTCGTTCAGGAATCGCATGAGCGGCTGTGAACTCTCGCGGATCTTCTCGGCCCGGAACCGGTTGTTCTTCGCCTCGCGCAGCGCGCGTTCGGTGTCCAGGCCCGCCGCCGCATAGACCGCGGGATTGACCATGCTCGACACGATCAGGTTCGACGCGATCGCGATGCAGGCCCGACTGGCCGCGCGGTGCGCCTTGCTCATGCCCTCGGCGCGTCGCAGGGTCTCCTCCCGGGCGAAGCGCATGTGCCTGGCTTCTTCGACCACGTGAATCTTGCTGGTGACGCGGACGATCGGCTGGACGCGTGTGTCCTTCATCCAGTCCCGCTGCATGACGTCGAGGATCTCCTCGGCTATCAGAATGCCGGCGTACGCGACCTCTCCGGAGGCGAGCGCCTTGAACCCGCGCCCCAGTGTGACCACCGACTTGCGCGGAACATAGGAGGGGCAGCCGAACTTCTCGGCGGTGCGGGCGAACATCACCGAGTGCCTGCACTCGTCGGCGACCTCGGTGAGCGCGAACTGGAAGTGGGCCTGCGACGCGTCCTTGGCGTACATGTCCCGGATGACCATCTGCTGGAGGATCATCTCGAACCAGATTCCGGTGCCCATGATCGAGGACACCTCGTGCTTCGTCAGCGTGATCTGCTGTTCGAACGTCATCTCGTCCCACATCGGTGTGCCGTACAGCGTGGACCACTCGGGGGTGAGCCCGTACAGGTCGTCGGGGACGGGTGCGTCCCAGTCCACTTCGACGGTCGGGTCGTACGACATCCGCGCGGAGGACTGGAGGAGCCGGGCGCCGGTGTCCTGGCGATCCGTGATCTTCGGATTGCCGAGGGCGAGCGTCGAGCGTGCCATGAGTGTCCTCCATGTCATTGTGACCAGCAGTTACATATAATCATGGCCGCGTTGGAGCTTGACGTCAATAGTCTTCATGTACAAATACTGGACAAACTCAAGGTGGTCACTACGGCGTCAATGCCTCGGTGATCATCCCCACAACTCGAACACAGGGCTTGCTCAATATTTGCCGATCGTCTGTAGTGAGCTTCGGCAGCGGGCCAGGTGATCCCTTTGCCCTGGCATCCACCCTGCAGAAAGCGGAATGAACCCATGTCTGATCAGAAGAGGGACGCACAGTCCGACAGTCGTGAACTCGTCGTCGGAGCCCGAGTGCAGGTTCGGCGCGACCCGGATGGTTCCGCGCCCGGTGTCGTGATCGAGGATTTCGCGGACCTGTCCCAATCCGAGGGGCTTCTCGGACGCGACTGGGCGCCCGTGCACCGCTGGGCCGTCGCTCTCGACGACGGACGGCTCGTCTTCGTGGACGACGGCGAACTCGACCTGGACCCCGAGGCGCAGCCGGCGGAGTGCGCCTGACTCAGACGAGTCCGTCGGCGATCTCCTGTAGTTGCTCGACCGTTCCTGCGGCGATGGTTCGCAGATGTTCGGTGACGACGGAGATCGGCCAATCCCACCACGCGATGCGCACCAACGCGGCGACCTCGGATTCCGGGTAACGGTCCTTGATGTGCACCGCCGGATTCCCGCCCACGACGACATAGTCCGGCACGTCCCGCGTCACCACCGAACCGGTCGACACGATCGCGCCGTGCCCGATGTGCACCCCGGGCATGATCGTCGCGTTGCCGCCGATCCACACGTCATTGCCGACGACGGTGTCACCACGCGACGGTAGATCGGCGAGGAGATCGGCGTGCTGCGCCCATGACCCTCCCATGATCGGAAACGGAAACGTCGAGACTCCGCTCATCCGGTGATTCGCGCCGTTCATGATGAACGTCGTCCTCGTCGCGAACGCGCAGAACTTTCCGATGACCAGCGTCTACATAGATCTCATACTATCTGCCACTCGTGTAGCAGACTGTAGAGGTGTATGTGTGTCACGGCTACCCGCATCACCGTGCGGTGGTGTGGGTTTGACCGTGTCCCACACCGACGCTTGTGATGCAGGAACATGCTGTTTCGGAGTCACCCCCAACCGCGGTGTCACGGTGG
>SEEV01000454.1 GCA_004211695.1 Rhodococcus sp. (in: high G+C Gram-positive bacteria) | reverse complement strand
GGGCCCGGTCGATCGGGAAGCTGTCGTCGGCGAGGGCCGAGAAGTCCTGTTCGGCCGCCCATGCCGTGACGTCGTTCCAGGCGTCGTACACGGCGGGCAGTTCGGGGCCGAACCGGCCATGGGAGGCGGTGGCCAGATCCAGCGCTCTTTCGGAACCCTCCTCCCCGATGACGAGGGCGGCCCGGTTGTCGATATTGGCGATACGCATGAAAATTGTTCTCCTAGTGTGTTATTGGTTAGGCAGAGCTGGTTGTCGAGGGTGTACGTTCGGCTGTGTGGGCGGTGATGCGGAGTCGGTCACGGTACTCGGCCAGCATGTCCGGCACGGTGTCGCTGTCGAGTCCGGCGCCGAAGAGGTAGTGGTCCGGGCGAATCAGGGCCGAGTTGATGCCGTTGTCGTCGAACCAGCGGGACCATTGGCCGGTGACATCGCGTAGATCCGGGTCACCGGTCTCACCGATGGTGATCATCCGAACACCGGTGTCGTCGAGCAGCGACTGTAGTGACGCAGCCACCCGAGCGGCAGAACCCCCGTCGCGTACCAGCAGGACTGCGCCGTAACCGGTGACCTCGTCGAGCAGATCCGGCCGCCCGTTCGCTTGCGCCGGGAACTGCGGCGCGAGGGTCCCTGCGAGAGCAGTTCGTTCGTCGGCGGGGGAGATGACCCCCTCGCCGAGAACCGGCAGCGCGGTGACCGGCAGGACTTTCGCCGGGTCGGCGCCGCCGGCGATCATGCGGGCGTCGCGTTCGGCGGCTTTGTCCTCGTCGAGGACGCAGATGACCCGGCCCAATTCGACCGACATCGCGATCGCATGTTCGAGGTGGGTGCTGCGTTCGGTGGTGTAGGAGTCCAGCAGGGCGACATCGGACTCGCCGCGCAGTATCCGGTCGAGTTTCCAGGACAGGTTCGCCGCATCTCGCATGCCCGAGCACATGCCTTGGCCGGCGAAAGGCGGCATCTGGTGCGCGGCATCACCGGCGATGGCCAGACGGCCGTGGTTCCACCGGTCCGCCCAGCGGGCGGCGAAGGTGTAGACGGCGTGCCGTTCGAGCTCAGTGTTCTCCGGAGTCCGGTCCCACGCCCGCAACAACTCCCACGCCTTGTCGGGTGTATTGAGCTCCTCCCGCGTCTCGCCGGGCAGCCGCATGAACTCCCACCTGCGGCGTCCCGGACCACCCGACACGACTGTCGTCGGCCGGGCGGGATCGCACAATTGCCTGTTCAGCGGCGACCACTGGCGGTTGTCCCGCGGGATCGTATCGACGATCAGCCAGTCGAAGAAGAAGCCCTGATCGTGCATGGTCGCGCCCATGCGTTCGCGCACGAAGCTGTTGGCGCCGTCGCATCCGATCACGAACCGTGCCCGGGTGTGCCGTTGCTTGACAACGGTGCTGGTGAACGTCACGACGACGTCGTCCGCGCCCTCGTCGATACCGACCACCTCGGCGCCGCGCAACAGGGTGACGTTCGGCATCACCTCGACCGCGTCGGCCAGGACCTGCTCGAGTTGCGGCTGGGAGAAAAATGACGCTGTCGGCCAGCCGCTGGGGCCGGTTCCGGACCAGTCGATCCGCACCAGCGCCTCATCGGCGGCATTGCGCCACTCGTAGCAGTCGGGCACGGCCTCGGAGATCGCCTTGACCTCGTCGGTGAGGCCCATCGATTGGAATACGCGGCCGATCTCGTCGTCGAAATGAACGGCGCGCGGCAGTGGGTAGGGCTCTGGCCAGCGCTCGAGGATCATCACGTCGTGACCGCGGAGTCCGAGCATCCGCCCCAGCGCCAGTCCTACGGGTCCGGCGCCGACGATCACCACGTCGTGGAGGTTGTCCTGCATGTTCTTTGCTCTTAGTGCAGTAGGGAACATCAATTCAGCCCTATTGAGCATGTTCAATAGATACAGAATGCTGTGACCCACCTCGCATGTCAAGGGTCTCGGCCCCATCAATACCTATCGAGCATGCTCAATGCAGTAAAATGGTCTACTGGGCCCGCCCGGCGACGAAGGTGTACATGAGCAACGCGGGGCAGGGCACGACGAAACGAGGAGACGATGACCGATCTCGCGCAGCGGATGATGATGGACGCATCGCTGAGTCGCACCGAGCAGGCCGCGCTGGCCATCGGCCAGCTCGCGGAGCGGGCACAGCAGGGCGCGCGGCTCGGCACCAAGAAGGAACTACAAGAACGATGCGGAGTCGCGAAGGGCACCTTCAACGAAGCCCTTCGTATCCTGCAGTCACGCGGCGTGATCACCGTCCGATCGGGACCAGGTGGGGGACTGTTTGCGGCTTCACCTACCCCCATCGCGCGTCTCGGGAACTCCATCCTCTCCCTCGACGCCGCGGAAGGTGACGTCGCCGACGCCGTCCGCATCCGAGACGCCCTGGACCCGCTGCTCATCGAAGACGCACTCGATCACAGTTCCGCCGTCGACATCGCTCGCATGCGCACCGCTCTCGACGTCATGCAGCAGTCCGCCGATGCCGGCGATGCGACGGGATTCGTCCGAGCCAACTGGGAACTACACGCCGCGATCGCCCGCGTGAGCCCCAACGCCATCCTGAAGTCGATCTACCTGAGCCTGCTCGATCTGATCGAATCCCACACCGTGTCAGTCGAACCCGTCGGCGACAGGCCTCTGTCGGAATACATCGCCGAACGTCAGCAACTGCACGCCGATCTCGTCGACGCCCTCGACCGCCGCGACCGGGAGAAGGCCCTCCGCCTCATCCACGAGCACAACACGACACAACAGGAAACCGGGTCCGCGCGCGATCGGACCGCTTGACGAACATTCCGAGGTACCGGAGCGTCGGCGATGTTGCTCGAGGTCGATGCCTGTCCGGGTGCTCCCGAGGTCGAGATGCGGTGCAGACGCGAGGGCCGGACAATCACGGCTCGCGGAATGTGGTTGGACGTCGCTACTGCAGCGGCAGCGGCTGATTTCTCATAGCGTCCAGCGCTCGTGCTTGTACCATCGCACCAGCGTCTGCTGTTCGTACAGAGCGATCAGTTGCACGAGGATCGAGGGAGTGAGCTTCGGTGCCAGGATCGCCGTGGACGGCCGGTTTCAGGCCCGTAGCTTTCGCCACTCGGAGAAGCGGGTGATGCTGGATTGCGTTGAGGTCGTCTCGGTTCAGGCGACCCCGGCCGGTTCGGCGGACCGGACGGCGTGCCCACCGAACTGGTTGCGCAATGCCGAGACGGCTTTCATTGCGGGGGAGTCGTCCTGGCGGGACGCGAACCGGGCGAACAGTGCGGCGGAGATCACCGGCGCGGGGACCGCGTGGGCGATGGCCTCTTCGACGGTCCAGCGGCCTTCGCCGGAATCCTCGGTGTACCCGGAGATCGCGGCCAGGGTGGGGTCGTCGGACAGTGCCTGCACCAGGAGGTCGAGCAACCAGGAGCGGACCACGGTGCCTTGGGACCACGCGCGCAGCACGGCAGGCACGTCCACGATCGAGTCCTCGGCGGCCAGCAGCTCGTACCCCTCGGCGTAGGCCTGCATCAGCCCGTATTCGATGCCGTTGTGCACCATCTTCGCGTAGTGGCCGGCGCCGACCGGACCGGCGTGGACGAAGGAGTCCTCCCGGTCACCGTCCGGCCGCAGCGCGTCGAAGACCGGCATCAACCGGTCGATGTCGGCGGCGTCACCACCGGCCATCAGTGCGTATCCGTTCCGTCGCCCCCACACCCCACCGGAGACGCCGCAGTCGACGTAGCGGATGCCGTGTTCGGCGAGGACGTCCGCGTTGAGCTTGTCGTCGGTGAACCGGGAGTTACCGCCGTCGACGACGAGGTCCCCGGGTGCGAGCAGGCGAGAGAGCTGCCCGATGACCTGGCGGGTCGGCGCACCGGCGGGCACCATCACCCACACCGCACGCGGCGCCGGAAGCGACTCGACCAACGCTTCGAGGCTGCCGGCATCGCTGTCGGCGGAGTTCGGGTCGTATCCGATCGCCTCGAGTCCACGTTCACGCAGACGCTCGCGCATGTTCAGCCCCATTTTGCCCAGACCGACCAATCCCAGTTTCATCGTCACCGTTTCACTTTCGATCTCGAGTATCGTGCCGGGATCTATGTCTACGGGGGTTCGGCGGCCGCCTCACCTGACCGGACGGGCAGCTGTCACTGGCCGCTCGGCCAAGTGCATTACCTCGCCGCGCCTTCGACACTGGTATTCGACGCATTGTCTGAATGCGCCTGTGGTGGAGCGAAAGACGGAGTGCAGCAAAGTGACCGTGTCTGAAGTGCAGGAGAGGTATCCGCTGGCAGGCGGCTCGGGCGGCGTTGTCGGCGAGGCGTTGATCGGCAACACCGGTCAGGTCGCGGAGCCGGCGTCGATGGTGATCTTCGGGATCACCGGTGATCTCGCCCGTAAGAAATTGCTCCCGGCGATCTACGACCTCGCCCACTCCGGCCAGCTGCCACCGGACTTCGATCTGGTCGGGTTCGCCCGGGAGACCGCAGACGCCGAAACCCAGCTTCGCGAGTCGGTGACCGCGTACGCGCGCACACCGTTCGACCCGGAGGTGTGGGAGTCGCTGGCCGAGCGTATCCACCTCGTTCAGGGTTCGTTCGACGATACCGCGGCGTTCGCCCGGCTCTCCGCCAGGCTGGCCGAGCTCGATGTCCGTCGCGGCAAGTCCGGAAATTACGTGTTCTACCTGTCGGTTCCGCCATCCTCCTTTGCGACGGTCTGCGACCAGCTGGCAATCTGCGGGCTGAACCGGAATGCGCAGGGGTGGCGCCGGGTGGTGGTGGAGAAACCGTTCGGCCACGACCTCGCCAGCTCACAATCGCTCGGTGTCACGCTGGAACGCGTGTTTCCGCCGTCGTCGATCTACCGCATCGATCACTACCTGGGAAAGGAGACGGTGCAGAACATCCTCGCGTTGCGCTTCGCGAACGGGATGTTCGAGCCGTTGTGGAACAACCGGCACATCGATCACGTGCAGATCACCATGGCCGAGAGTGTCGGAGTGAC
>SEEV01000082.1 GCA_004211695.1 Rhodococcus sp. (in: high G+C Gram-positive bacteria) | reverse complement strand
CGCGGTCGCGTACATCTCGTCGGTGAACTTGCTCACAGTCTTCCTCCTGCACATACGGGTGTCCGAACGCAGAAACGGTGAACTCCGGAGCGCCCCGACGACTCACCCATATAAATCCCCCACCGGCCTCCGATCGTTACTCCTCCCTGGATGTGACTGTGCTGCGAGTTCGTCCTCGGCACCCGAGTAACCTGGTATACGGCCGCACGGCCTTCCTGCACGCATCACGCCCCCCGAGAGGTTCTTCGTTGACTACCCCGTCCGACTCGGCCGACACCATTCCAGCCGAGGCGGCACCCGTCGCCACGTCCGCCGCACCGGAGGGCAAATCCGAGAAGAGTGTCCGTGCGGAGGCGTCGCGCCGCCGCACGTTCGCCGTGATCTCGCATCCCGACGCCGGTAAGTCGACGCTGACGGAGGCTCTCGCGCTCCACGCGAAGGTCATCTCCGAAGCGGGCGCGGTCCACGGCAAAGCCGGCCGCAAGTCGACGGTGTCGGACTGGATGGAGATGGAGAAGGCCCGCGGTATCTCGGTCAGCTCCACGGCTCTGCAGTTCAACTACCGATCCACCGAGGCGTCGGCGGACGAACCCGTCGACAACGTGATCAACCTCGTCGACACTCCCGGCCACTCCGACTTCTCCGAGGACACGTACCGCGTGCTGACCGCGGTGGACGCCGCCGTCATGCTGATCGACGCCGCGAAGGGCCTCGAACCGCAGACGCTGAAGCTGTTCCAGGTGTGCCGTCACCGTGGAATCCCGGTGATCACCGTCATCAACAAGTGGGACCGCCCCGGTCAGACGCCGCTCGAGCTTCTCGACGAGATCCAGGAGCGCATCGGCCTCACCCCCACTCCCCTGTACTGGCCCGTCGGTATCGCCGGCGACTTCCGGGGACTGCTGCGCCGCGGCGAGGACGGTGCCCCCCGCGAGTACATCCGGTTCACCCGGACCGCGGGTGGCGCGAAGATCGCCCCCGAAGAGGTCATGGACGCCGACGCCGCCCTCGCGAAGGAGGGCTCCGAGTGGGAGACCGCCGCCGAGGAGAGCGAGCTGCTGTCGGCCACCGGTCAGGACCACGACCAGGAGCTGTTCCTCGGCGGCCAGACGTCGCCGGTCATCTTCGCGTCGGCGATGCTCAACTTCGGTGTCCGGCAAATCCTCGACACCCTCGTCGAGCTGGCGCCGCCGCCGCGCGCCCGGGAAGCCCTCGACGGCACACCGCGCGAGGTCACCGACCCGTTCAGCGCTGTCGTCTTCAAGGTCCAGGCCGGCATGGACACCGCCCACCGCGACCGCCTGGCGTTCATGCGGATCGTGTCGGGCGTGTTCGAGCGCGGCATGGTGGTCACCCACGCCCAGACCGGCAAGCCGTTCACGACGAAGTACGCGCAGACCGTGTTCGGCCGTGAACGTTCGACGGTCGAATCGGCGTACCCCGGCGACGTGGTGGGACTCGTGAACGCCACCGCACTCGCCCCCGGCCACACCCTGTTCTTCGAGAAGAAGGTGGAGTTCCCGCCGATCCCGTCGTTCGCGCCCGAGCACTTCTCCATCCTGCGGGCCGAGAGTGCCGGCAAGTACAAGCAGTTCCGGCGGGCCGTGGATCAGCTCGACTCCGAGGGTGTCGTGCAGATCCTCCGCAACGACCTCCGCGGCGACGCCTCACCCGTCATGGCCGCGGTCGGACCGATGCAGTTCGAGGTGGTCGCGGCGCGGATGAAGGCCGAGTTCAACGTCGAGGCCCGGATGGAACCGCTGGGCTACGCATTGGCGCGGCGCACGGACGCCGAGTCGGCCGACGAGCTGAACCGTCAGCGTGGTGTCGAGGTGTTCACCCGCTCGGACGGCGTGATGCTGGCTCTCGTCAGCGACAAGTGGCGGCTGCAGTACATCCAGAAGGAGCTGCCCGACCTCACGCTCGAGCCACTCGTGGCCGCCGCCGACTAGTGCGGGTGATCGAAGGCGTTACTGCGCCAGCACCTTCCGCCCGGCTGCCACGATCTGCTCCAATTCGTACCGGTGCTCGGCGCTGGCGTCGACGAGCGGCGCTCGCACCGAGCCGGCGTCGAGGCCGGTGAACGTCACGCCCGCCTTCACCAGGGCGACCGCGTATCCGGGCGTGGTGTCGCGGAGCCGGACCAGCGGGTGGAAGAACTCGCGGTTGAGCGAATCGACCAACTCCGTGTCGTTCTCCTCGAGCGCCCGGTAGTAGGCGAGCGACACGTCCGGAGCGAATGCGAACGTCGCCGACGAGTACAGGGTGACGCCGATGCTCCGGTACGCCTGCTGCGACACTTCGGCGGTAGGGAGTCCGTTGAAGAACTGAAATTCTTTGTCGCCGAGTGAATCACGCAGAGTGCGCACGATGCGTGATGTCAGGTCGAGGTCACCGACGCCGTCCTTGAACCCGACGACCTTCGGCAGTCGAGCGACCGCGAGGGCACTCTGTTCGGTGAATTGGCCGTTCGCGCGGTGGTACACGATGACCGGAAGGTCGCTCGCCTCCGACACCTGCTTCACGTAGTCCACCAGACCCTGGGCAGGCGCGCCGACGAGGTAGGGCGGCAGGAGCAGGATGCCGTCCGCCCCCGCCTCTTCGGCGATGGCGGCGAATTCCTTCGCAACCGGGAGGGCTCCACCGGCGCCGGCGAAGACGGGGACCCGGCCCCTCGTGGCCGTGACCACGGTCTCCACCACGGTCCGGAATTCGGCCGCGGACAGTGCGTGGAACTCGCCGGTGCCGCACGCGGCGAACACTCCACCGGGTCCGGCCTCGACGCCGGATTCGATGTGCTGCGCGAGCGCGGGTAGATCGACCTCGCCGTTGCCGTCGAACGGGGTGACAGGGAAGAAGAGAACTCCGTCAAGCATGGTTGGCTCCTTGATGATTCTGTGTCGGGTGTACGTCGGAGAACGGGGTCGCTGCTAGTCGACGAGTCGTTCACCGGTGACGGTGGAGAACAGGTGGGTGCGTTCCGCCGCGTAGGACAGCGTGATCACCTCTCCGCGCTTCGGTGGGATGCGACCGTCGGCGCGCACGACGATGGGCTGCCTGCGCCCGTGGATGTCGGCCTGGCCGTAAACGTACGCGTCGGCGCCGAGTTCTTCGACGACGTCGATGATGACATCGAGTCCACTGCCGGTAGTGATCACGAGATCCTCCGGACGCACCCCGAGCGTGACCGAACTTTCACCGATACCGGCAATCGCACCACGCGGAACTGGGACCACGGAGCCGCCGAAGCTGACACCGCCATCGACGAGCGGAAGTTCGAGAAGGTTCATCGCGGGCGAGCCGATGAACCCGGCGACGAAGACGTTGTTCGGGTGCTCGTACATGCGGCGCGGAGTGTCGCACTGCTGGAGCACGCCGTCTTTCAGGACGGCGACGCGGTCGCCCATCGTCATGGCCTCGACCTGATCGTGTGTCACGTAGACGGTGGTGGTGGCGAGACGGCGCTGCAGCGCCGAGATCTGCGCACGGGTCTGCACGCGCAGTTTGGCGTCGAGGTTGGACAACGGCTCGTCCATCAGGAACACCTGCGGCTTGCGAACGATGGCGCGCCCCATGGCCACTCGCTGCCGCTGGCCACCGGACAGGGCCTTGGGCTTCCGGTCGAGAAACTTGGTGAGGTCGAGGATCTTGGCCGCGTCCTGGACGCGTCGCTTGATCTCCGCCTTGTCCTCGCCGGCGATGCGGAGACCGAAGCCCATGTTCTCGCCCACCGTCATGTGCGGGTAGAGGGCGTAGTTCTGGAAGACCATGGCGATGTCACGGTCCTTCGGCTGGAAGTCGGTGACATCGTTGCCGCCTATGGCGATCGTGCCCCGGTCCACGTCTTCGAGTCCCGCGAGCATGCGCAGCGACGTCGACTTGCCGCAACCGGACGGTCCGACGAGGACGAGGAACTCACCGTCCTCGATATCGAGGTCCAGGTGATCGACCGCGGCCTTGTCGCCGCCGGGGAACAATTTGGTGACGCCGTGGAATGCGACTGTTGCCACGGCCTTGTCGCCGCCGGGGAACAATTTGGTGACGCCGTGGAATGCGACTGTTGCCATGATGGTGGGAGATCCCTTCACCGGCAGGAACGTGCCGGACGATCCGAGTGGGGGTGTGAAGCAGACGGAATGTTCACATACGTGAATCTTCGTCAAGATAGTGACTTCGTTTCGAAGTATGTACTACCGTGATGCGCATTACAAGAGTCACTCCCAGAGAGGTACGAGAAGACATGACCGACACCGCCTCGCGTCTGCTGATCACCGGCGCCGCCGGAAACATGGGCAAGATGCTGCGCCCCCTGCTCCGCAAGCCCGGCCGCACGCTGCGTCTGTTCGACATCGCCGACATCACCGACATCGACCCCGAACACGAGGAGTATGTCCGGGGTTCGGTCACCGACCGCACCGCCGTAGCTGCTGCAGTGGACGGCGTCGACGCAGTACTTCACCTGGGCGGACTCAGCACCGAGGACTCGTGGGAGAACATCCTGTCCGTCAACGTCGACGGCACCCAGGCGGTATTCGAGGCCGCCGTCGCACACGGCGTGACGCGCGTGATCGCAGCGTCGAGCAACCACGCCGTCGGCTTCTGGACGCACGCGGAAGCCGGCTCGAACCCGCTGCCGGGCGACGTCCCGCCCCGTCCGGACGGGTTCTACGGCTGGAGCAAGGCTGCAGTCGAGTCGCTCGGCCGCCTGTACCACGATCGCTTCGGCATCGACGTCGTCAATCTGCGCATCGGCTCGAGCTTCGACCGGCCGCCCAACTATCGCGGCCTCGCCTCCTGGATGTCACCGGCCGACACCGCGCGCCTGATCGAAGCGTCACTGTCCGACTCCGCCAAGGGATTTCACACCGTGTGGGGCATCTCGCGGAACACGCGCAGCTGGTGGTCCGCTGCAGAGGGCGCAGCCATCGGATACGAACCCCAGGACGATGCAGAAGTGTTCGCGGACGAGTTCCTGGCCGATCACGAATGGACGTTCGACGACCCGATCCTCCAGCGTGTCGGCGGCGCGTTCTGCGACCACCCGCTCGGACAACGGATGCGCTGACGGCTCGAGGTGGGCGCCCGGGGCGCCCACCTCGCATGCGTCAGACCGAGAAGTCGCGGACGATGCGGCCCAAAGCGTCGAGCTGCACCTTGTTGACCAACCCGAGGTGGTAGAGGTGCAGCTCGTTCGCCCCGGCCGCAACCGTCGCCGCGACGTGGCTGCTGACGTCGTCGAGGTTCTTCGGCGGCAACACCGATACATAGGCGCCGACGTCGACGACATCACCGACGATCGTCCGGGTCGCCTTCGTGACGGCGACGGTTTCCGCCGTCCCAGGCCAGGCCGACACCAGCACGGCATCGACGTCTCCCGGAGCAGCAGGCGTCAGTGCCGGCGACGGCCCCGTCTTCCAGGGATTCGGATGGCCGTGCAGCGTGACGCGGGCAGACGGCATCTCGGCCCGGACGGCACCGAGCACAGCACCCCGGAGAGCGTCGGCGTCCGCCTGGCGCACGGACAGCACCGCGTCGGCCTCCGCCTCGCAGAGGATGTCGGTGATCGCCGCCTCCGGAGCGAGCGTCCCCATCGACAGTGCGTCCACGCCGGAACGCAGCTTCGCGATCATCTTGTCCGGATCGACGTCCCGCTCCGCCCACAGTGCGCGTTCGCGTTCGGTGCAACTGATCGACATCACCGTGTCGCCGATGCCCGGAAATGCGCCATCGGTCTTCTCGTGCGGGCCGACGTGGGCGATCCCCAGCTGTCCGCATGCCTCGATCGACACACCGTGCAGGTCGACACCGCGCACCGCCTCCGCCGCGAGGGTGCGGGCGTAACGGACGATGTCCGGGTGCCCGGGCGCCAGCGCGTAGGGGTAGCGGTCGCCGAAGCAGTTGACGACCGTGACATCGGGATGCGCATGCCCCAGAACGGTGCTGTGGGACAGCACGATCCATGCGTTCACACGGATACCCGCGTCGGTCAGGATCCGCGCCGCATCGGCGAACGCGTCCTCGGATCCGGCCCAGGTCGCCGTTCTGGCCGTGACCGCATGACCGTCCCACGCAGCAGGCCGGACGGGGCGGTACAGCGCAGCGTGATGCGCATCGACCACCTTGTGGGCCGGGTGCAGCGGTGTTGCGGCGCGGGTCGAGTGATAGCTCGCGGCGAGCGAGATCTCGGAAACCCCCAGCGTGCGGGCTCGATCGACGAAGTGCGGATCACCGAGCACGTCCCACGGATAGGCGTGCGCGACGATGCGGTCGACAGTTCTCTCGGACATGTGGCGCCCCTCGGCAGTTCGACAATGGAATTCGGTAGACAAGACGGAGTTCACACATGGGAACACACTTTTCGTCCCACTGTCCACGATCGACCGCAGCGACCGGACGTCGCGACGCCGTTCGCGAGGTCCTCGGCGTGACGGACGAACAGGAGACGAGCACACCCGATGTGCGGTACGGCAGATCGTGGATTCGGCACGGCGTCGCCGGTCGTGAACTTGCCTGGGCGGCCGGTGACGACGGTCCGGACACCACGGGTTGGCTCCTGCGACCCGACCACGCGGGCGCGGATCGCCCCGCCGTCCTGCTGATGCACGGGCACGACGGCGTCAAGTTCTACGGCAAGGAGAAGGTGGCCGACGGTCCCGACGGCGTCGCACCGGGCATCACCGAACTCCGGACACGCGGCTACGGGGGCATGGCGGTCGCAACAGGACTGGTGGAGGCGGGTTTCGTCGTGCTCGTCCACGACGTGTTCCCCTGGGGCAGCCGACGCGTTCGGTGGCCGGACTTACCGGACCGTGCCGTAGCAGCGGGATTCGCCGCATTCCCGCCCGGGCCGGACACCCCCGAGATTCGTCGGCGCCGGTACGAGGCGGCAGCCCGCGAGCACGAACACGGCCTCGCGAAAGCAGCGACCCTGACAGGCACCTCACTCGCCGGCAAGGTTGTGGCCGAGGATCTTCGGGCGCTGAACGTACTCCTCACGACCGAAGGCGTCGATCCGAACAGGGTCGCCGCAGCAGGATTCTCGGGCGGCGGCGCTCGCGTCGCACACCTGCTGGCATGTTCGACACGCCTGCGAGCAGGGGTGATCACCGCGATGATGAGCACTTTCGCGGACGTCGCGAACGGCAAGGCGGACGATACGACGTGGCTGATGATCACTCCGGGCCTGCCGGCGGTGTGCGACTGGCCCGAGGTCGCCGCAAGCACCGCGCCGGGGCCGCTCCTGGTTCAGTTCGCGCTGGACGATTCCCATTTCGGCCGGCAGGGGATGCGTGACGCCGAGACAGTGCTGCGCGGGGCGTACGACGGGTCGGATGCGCTGACGACGCAATGGTTCTCGGGCGGGCACCGCTTTTCGGCCGACATGCAGGCCGCAGCCGCCGAATGGGTCCTCCGCACCGTCTAGCCGATCACTCTTGACAGACCTTGTGACTGCCGTCATAGTGAGTTCGACAATTCACATAGAGAGCGTGAGTTCACATACATGAATGGATACGCGCAGACGCCGCCTACGGAACCCCGTTACGCACACCGGGTACCTCGGGCAGGCCGGAGGCCGCATCGTTCCCATCACCTTCCACGCTGACGAGCCACCCCCGTGATCTCGTCTCAGCAGCAGTAGCCACAATCCCCTGACCCGCCGGCGCGACCGGCACCGAACTTCGGAGCGTGCACCATGGTCACCACCACCTCCTCCAGGCCGGGAGGGCAGTCCGCGCCGGCGGCGCCGGCCTCTCCCGGTCGCACTCGTCGCAGACCGGCCTGGCGCCGAGCCTCTGCCCCGTACATCCTGATTGCACCGGTGGTCATCCTGCTGGCCGTCTTCATCTTCTACCCGGTCGGCAGTGTCTTCTATTACAGCCTGCAGTACTACAACCCGACGACGCCGTGGGACAACGGCTTCGCGGGCCTCGACAACTTCCGGCTGATGTTCGCCGACTCCCTGTTCTGGACCAGCCTGGTCACCACCGCGAAGTGGGTGGGATTCCAGGTCGTCTTCCAGCTGATCCTCGGCCTCGGGCTGGCCCTGCTGGTCAACGAGGTGTTCCGGGGCCGCGGCCTGGCACGCGCCCTGGTGTTCTCACCCTGGGCGGTGTCCGGCGTCCTCACCACCGGCATCTGGCTGTTGATCTACAACCCCTCGACCGGCCTCTTCAAGCTGCTCGGAAACATGGGGATCGGCGACGGCACCGCCGCTCCCATCGCCGATCCGGACACCGCGTTCTGGGCGACGGGCGTCGCCGAACTGTGGCGCGGTGTGCCGTTCTTCGCCATTCTCATCCTGGCCGAGCTGCAGAGCGCCCCCAAGGACCTGTACGAGGCGGCCAACGTGGACGGCGCCAACCGCTGGCAGCGGTTCCGCTTCGTCACCCTGCCGCATCTGAAGGCCGTCATCATCCTGTCGACGCTGCTGCGCGGCGTGTGGGAGTTCAACAACGTCGATCTGCTGTACACCCTCACCGCGGGCGGTCCGGCCGACGTCACCACGACACTGCCGCTGTACGTCTCGCAGCTCGCAACCACTGCCCAGGACTTCGGATACGGCTCGGCACTCACCACGGTCGCATTCGTGATCCTGCTGTTCTGCTCGATCCTCTACTTGCGCCTGAGCAAGTTCAACAGTGAGAAGGTTTGACCGTCGTGACCACCACCACCGATCGTCCCACCGTTGCGCTGCCCGAGCCGGACACGACCGGGAAGCTGCGCGTCCTCGAGAAGAAGCCGCGCTTGTTCAGCGTCGGACTGCCGCTCGCGCTGTACCTGGCGTTCACTCTCGTCCCGTTCTACTGGATGATCGTGTTCGCGTTCCGGCCCGCGGGATCGAATTCGATGCTCCCCTGGCCCCTCACGTTCGAGCACTTCGACACCGTGTGGAACACCCTCGGCTTCAGCTTCTTCTTCAAGAACAGCCTCATCGTTGCCGCACTGTCGCTCGTCCTCACCACATTCGTCGCGCTCGCCACCGGATATGCGTTGGCCCGCTTCAAGTTCCGAGCCAAGATTCCCTTGGTGATGGCGCTGCTGTGCAGTCAGTTCGTGCCCGGCGCCATGCTGCTCATCCCGCTGTTCCAGGTGTTCCGCGAGATGAATCTCGTCAACAACCTGACCGGCCTCATCATCGCCGACACCGTGTTCCAGCTTCCGCTGGCCGCCATGCTGATGGCAGGTTTCATCGCGCAGATCCCGGTCGAACTGGAAGAGGCCGCGATGGTCGACGGCTGCTCACGACTGCGTGCGTTCCGCATCATCATGCTGCCGCTGCTGCGACCCGGCCTGATCGCCGTCGGATCGTTCGCCTTCATCGGCAGCTGGAACAATTTCCTGTTCGGGCTGATGTTCATCAGCAGTCAGGAGAAGTTCACTCTGCCGGTCGGTCTCAGCTACACCATCGGCTCCTACAACGTCGACTTCGGGGTTCTCGCCGCCGGCGGTCTGATCGCCGCGGTGCCGGTCGTCGCCGTCTTCGCCGTCATCCAGAAGTACCTCGTCCAGGGCCTGAGCGCCGGCGCGGTCAAGGGCTGATCATGACTTTCGAAAAGAGGATCCACATGAACCGGCGAACGCTCCTGCGGTCCACCCTCATTGGTGCGGCAGCGACGCTCGTGCTCGCCTCCTGCAGTTCCGAGACGTCCCTGCCCGACGGGGCCCTCGGCGACCCGAACAATGCCCAGCTGACCTTCTGGGACAACAACGCCGGACCGGACCGCACTCCGCTGTACGAGGAACTCATCCGGCGGTTCGAGGCCGCCAACCCCGGCATCGACATCCAGTACGTGGGCCTGCCGTCGGACAGCGCCCAGCAGAAGTACCAGACCGCGCTCGCCGGCGGTTCCGCGCCCGATCTCGGCATCGTCTCCACGGCCTACCTCGCCCCGCTCGTCGCCCAGGACGCCGTCATCTCACTCGACGACTTCATGGCGGCGTCGCCGCAACGCGACGAGTACGACGCCGGAATTCTCGAGTCGGCACGTGAATCCGGCGGCGGCGAGCATCTGTACGGTCTCCCCTACACCAGCAACAACGCCACCCTCTGGTACCGCGCCGACTGGTTCGCCGAGGCCGGCATCGAACCCCCGGACACCTACGACGAGTTCTACGACGCGGCACAGACTCTCACCGACAAGGACGCCGGCCGTTACGGATTCACCATTCGCGGCGGCGCCGGATCGATCTATCCGCTGCTGCAGTACATGTTCGCCAGCACCGGGATCGAGAGCTTCTTCGAGGACGGCGAGTCGACGCTGAACCGCCCCGAGATGGTCGACGCCATCGAACGCTTCGCGGCGCTCTACGACGTCGAGACCCCGACCGCGGACGTCAACAACGGCTTCCCGCAGATGGTCGCGAGCTTCGGCGGAGGATCGGTTGCCATGATGCAGCACAACCTCGGCTCGTTGAGCAACCACGAGAAGGCACTCGGCGACAAGGTCGGAGCCGTGGCGCTGCCGCGCAACGAGGACGGAAAGCGCACCGTCATGACGGACCCGTTCCCGTCGTACACGGTGTTCAAGAGCAGCCAGCATCAGGCCGCGTCGTGGAAGTTCCTCGAGTTCATGACGTCCCAGGAATCGCAGGCGTACTGGAACGAGCACGTCGGACAGATCCCGGTCAACAAGGCTGCCCGCTCGGCACCCGAATTCGCGAGCATGCCGTCGGTGCAGGCCGCGCTCGCCGCGCTGGACGACCCGAAGACCGTGCTGGTCACACCGCCGGACTACCTGCCCGACTTCGGCAAGATCGTTCAGGTGCAGATGCTCGGCCAGTGGCAGAAGGTGCTCATCGGGCAGCTCAGCGCGCAGGACTTCGCCGACGACTTCGCCGAGAAGCTCGATCGCTCCATGGCCAAGTACGTCGCCCGCCAGGGTAAATAGCAGATTTCGAACAGGAAGCGAATCATCATGTCCAGCGTGATCACAGAAGTCGCCGTGCAGGTTTTCAAGACCGAGGCACGCACCTCGGTCGACTCGTACGGTCATCGCCATCCCGGGCCTTCCGTGCCTGCGACGCAGGCGCTCCTGCGGATCACCGACTCCGACGGCGTCAGCGGCTACGTTCTGGGCAAGCCGAACTACCTTCGGCAGGATCAGGTGGAGCAGCATTTCCGGCCCGTCCTGATCGGCACCGATCCGCTGGCACGCGAAGCAATGGACAAGAAGCTGGCGATCCGTCAGCGCACCCGGGCCGTCGAGCTTCCCGAGCACACCTGCAGCTACCTGGACCAAGCGCTGTGGGACCTCGCGGGCAACAGGTTCGACACCCCGGTGTGGAAACTGCTCGGCGGCGCGCGCTCCGAGGTCAAGGCGTATGCCAGCACCATGTGCGGTGACGACATCGACGGCGGCCTCGCCACGCCGGAGGACTACGCGAACTTCGCCGTCGCGCTGAAGAGGCGTGGCTACCAGGGCATCAAGCTGCACACCTGGATGCCGCCGCTGCCGGGCTCCCCGAACCTGAGCCGGGACATCGACGCGTGTGCCGCGGTCCGCGATGCCGTCGGCGAGGGCTTCTCGCTGATGCTCGACGGGTACCACTGGTACTCGCGCACCGACGCTCTGAAACTCGGGCGCGAACTGGACCGGCTGAAGTTCGAGTGGTTCGAGGAGCCGATGGACGAGTTCTCGCTGCGCTCGTACCGGTGGCTCGCCGACCAGATCGACACCCCGGTGATCGGACCCGAGACGACGCCGGGGCGGCACAGGTCTCGTGCCGACTGGATTGCGAACGACGCGTGCGACATCCTGCGCGTCGGGGCGATGAACGGCGGTGGCATCACACCGGCGCTGAAGACGATGCACATGGCCGAGGGTTTCGGTCTCGAGTGCGAGATCCACGGCAACGGCGCCCCCAACCTCGCGCTCGTCGGGGCCGCCAACAACGTCCAGTGGTACGAGCGCGGTCTGCTGCACCCGCACGTCGACTACGACTGGGTGCCGCCGCACCTGAAGTCCATCGTCGACCCCATCGACGAGAACGGGATCGTGGCGATGCCGCAGCGACCGGGCCTCGGCGAGGACATCGATCTCGAGTACATCGCGGCCAACCTCGTTGCGGAGTACTGAGTGCGCCGCGTCGCCGGCACCGAACATGCGTCAGTAGGTGATATCGCGTTCAGAATGAGAGATAGTGTCTTCATGGTGACAGAAGACACGCGTGGGGCAGCCCCGGAAACCCAGCCGGTCAAGTCTGCCGAACGCACCATCCACATCCTCGAGACGCTCGCCGCGTCGCCGACGCGGATGAGCCTCGGCGAGCTGCAGGAGGCGTGCAAATATCCGCGCTCGAGTCTGCACGCCCTCCTGCGCACGCTCAAGGATCTGCGGTGGATCGAGGCCGACGAGTCGGGTTCGCGCTACGGCATCGGTACCCATGCGCTGCTCGCCGGCACGTCCTACCTCGACAAGGATTCGGTCGTCTCGCGGGCGGCAGCGGTGCTCGAGGCACTCCGGGCGGAAGTCAGCCACACCGTCCACTTCGCGCGGCGCGACGAGGCCAGCGTCATCTACCTCGCCAGCCGCGGCTCGAAGGTCGAGGTGCGGCGCATGCATCGCGTCGGCCGCAAACTGCCGTGCCACGTCACGGCACTCGGGCAGGCACTGCTCGCGGAACTGACCACCAGCGAGGTCCGGCAGATGCTTCCCGCGAAGCTCGAACGGTTCACCGAGAACACCATCGTCGACATCGACGACCTCGTCACCGAACTCGGCGAGGTGCGCAACCGCGGGTGGGCCCTCGAACGGGAACAGGGAACGGTCGGCGTGGTCTGCATCGCCACCGTCGTGCCCTACCGGATCCCCGCCACCGACGCGCTCAGTGTGTCCATGCCCGCCGAGGTCGCGTCGTACCCCGGTGAGCTGGAGCGGATCGCCGGCGTGCTGACGAAGCACGCGTCCGCGTGGGCCCGGGAACTGAGGGCGGAGGGAGTTCGCTGACGCGACGGTACCGATGGGCCCGCGACCGGTACGGCCCTGTTTCGAGCCGTCGAGGTGTGCGGCACGCCGGACGCTGCTGGTAGCTTTCAGTTCGAATCGAGCACACTGACGGGCTTTGCGCGGTACCCGTTTGGCCACGAGCAGGAAGCGACACGATGGAAAACGGCATTTCCACGAACGGATCGGGCAGCAACGGCTCCGCGAGCTCGGCGGCGGACTCGCCGTTCGCCGAACCGAGCACGGGCGGGCTGACCGGCAGCAACGGCAACGGCAAGTCCACGACCGGCTCCGCCGAGACCTTCACGTTCCCGCTGCCGACGCGCAGCTCGGGTTCGCACAGCACCGAGGAGCCGGACGAGGCCTCCGACACGACGGCGTCGCTGGAATCTCGTGGACGCACCGTCATGCGACGCAACGCGATGGGAGTGGCAGCCGTGCGAGTCGCGGGCCGTCTTGCACACACCGAGCTGCTCGAGGAGCACCTCGCGTCGTCGAGCAGTCACTCCGCCGATCCCACCGTGGACGCCGACGAACTGCTGGCACTGCTCGGCGAGTACCTCGTCGCGGCCGGGTTCGAGCGCCCCGAGATCCACGCGAAGCTCAACGGCCAGTCGATCGTCGTCGACCTGCGCTCGCCCTCCGCAACCGCGCGCTGAGCGCGGCTACGGCCACAGCACCTCGCGGATCCACCGGCCGGACTCGCGGCGGTAGAGCTGGCGCACGTGCCTGCGTCCGGCGTCCGCCTGCCAGAACTCGACGGTGCCGGGGACGATGCACCAGGCCCGCCACGTGTCCGACACGAAGTCCGGGTCGGCCTCGATGCGCGCCACTGCCCCCGCGACGGCGCGGTCGTATTCGGCGGGATCGTCCAATACCTCGCTCTGGCGGCTGGCCGCGGCCACCGCCCGCGCGGTGACCGACCGCTCGCGGAAGTCCCGGGCCGAGAGCGCCGGATCGCCCTCCACGACCGTTCCGCGGATCCGCACCTGCCGCCCCTGTTCACGCCAGTAGAAGGTCAGTGCCGCAACCGCATTCGCCTCCAGGTCGCGGCCCTTCGGCGAGCGCGTGTCACCCGAGAACCAGAAGCCCTGCTCCGTGACGTCCTTGAGGAGCAGGAAACGCGCGTCCGGATTGCCGTCGGCATCGACGGTCGACAGCGCCGCGGCGTGCGGTTCCGGAACCCCGGCCGCCACGGCCTGCGTGATCCAGTCGAGAAACAGTGCGTCGGGAGAATCCGGAAGAGTGTCGACGGGCGGAGACGTGACGCCGCCGAGCGCGGGCAGGGCGCGAATCCATGCTCGGGTGTCCGGGAACGACGAACGGTCGGGTGTTGTCGGCATGTGCCGACAGTAGCCGCGCCGCGGACCGTCAGGCGGACGCGGCCGGATCCGTCGGCCCCACCAGCATCCAGCGATGGCCGAACGGATCGATCAGGGTCGCGTTGCGGTGTCCGTGCCCCTCCGAGATCCACCGCTCCACCTTGCCGCCGGCGTCGCGGGCACCGACCAGAACCGCATCGGGATCGTCGACCCGCAACATCAGGCTCACGGACGTCGAACCGGATTCCGGCGCGGTCAGGCCCATCTCGGGAAACTCCTCCGCCAGATAGATCATCCCGGTCGGCAACCGCAGTTCCGCATGGCCCACCCTGCCGTCGTCCATGACGATCGGCTCCCCCACCACCTCGGCGCCGAACACCTTGGAATACCACGCGATGGCCTCGACGCCACGCCGCACCGTCAGATACGGCAGCGCGCCGGGAACGGGGACGTCCGGAGACATCGTCACCTCCCAGGGGTCCGTGGTGTACCGAGTCCAGTGTGCCCCCTCAGGCAGACGCGGGAGGTTGCAACATCGCCCACTTGTTGGACGTGAGCCGGAAACTCGGGAAATCGGAGAGCGCCGCAACCGATTCCCACGTGCGTTCGTATCCGGTGTGCGTGATCCGCCAGTTCCCGTCGGGGCACAGAAGATAACGATCGTGATAATAGGCAGACCCCCGCAACAGCATCCCGTCCTCGGGAATCAGCGTGGTGTCCGCCAGAAACCACACCCCTACCGCGGTATGACCGGTGACGGTGATCTCGGGTTGGCCGCACTGATGCTCGGTGATGACGTGGGTCCCGAGGGTGTTCTCGAGGAAGGACACGAATGAGTCACGGGAGTCGAAAGTCAGATATTCGCTGTACGTCGCGGTGACGTCCGGGACCATGGTATCGGCGAACTCCACCCACGACTTCGTGTCGAGAGCACGTGAGTAACGGTGCTTGAGCTGCTCGATCTGTTTAATTGCTTCGAGATCCATGAGCCCCGCCTCCTGTGCAGCGAACATGCAAACCCTGGACTGCAGATTAGTCGGAAAATCTGCAGGTTCGTCTTGGATTCCCCCGTTTTGCTCGGATCATGCATATTCAGGCCGTGATCCGGGACACGAAAAGGTTACGAAATGACTGCATGGCCTGCGCTCCAGCACGCACTCCACACCACATTAGGCTAGCCTCACCTGATGCAGTTCCGGTCGCCGGATCACCGGACCGCCGGAGGCCCCATTCCCGACGGGCCAGAACGCACGAATGCCATTGACTTCCAATCGATTTCGAATGCGTCGCCATCACGTGACCGACCCGGACGGACCCACCGCACGCGTTCGGCACCGGATTACTGTGACCCCAGATTCACAGGTATCCCGCCCCGCACTATCGTGACGCTGACGTGGTCACACGAGAGGGGCACCCATGAGCGATCCGACCCGCATACCGGTGATCGTCGGTGTCGGCGACATCCGTTCCGGCCGTGCAGGCGATCCGGCAGCCCCGCGTGAACCCCTCGACCTGATAACGGACGCCGCGCGCGCCGCCGTCGCAGACAGCGGATCGGCGGCACTCGGCACCCGGATCGACGCGATCCATGCGGTGAAGACCGTCAGCTGGTCCTACGACGACCTCCCCGGACTGCTCGCGATCCGCTTGAATCTGCCGTTACCGCGGTCGAGCACGTCCCCGATCGGCGGCCACTGGCCCGCCGCCCTCCTCGACCGCATCGGCGACGACATCGCCGCGGGCCGGTCGTCGGCAGCCATGCTCGTCGGCGGCGAGACGCAGGCGACCATGACTTCGCTGCGGAAGTCGGGCACCGATCCCGCGTCGCTGGGCTGGTCGTCGGCGCCGGGCGGCCCTCCCGCTTTCGACCCGGCGGATCTCGGAAGTCCCGCGATGCAACGCGCGGGACTGATCGTGCCCACCCGCGTGTATCCGCTGTTCGAGAACCGCTTCTCACACGAGACCGGCGTGAGCCCCGACCGGTCGCTGGCGGACTCGGCCCGGATGTACTCGGCCTTCTCCGAGCTGGCTGCGAAGAACCCGGCGTCGTGGACGTCCGAGGTGTATTCCGCCGAGGAGATCGCCACTGTCGGCCCGGGCAACCGCATGGTGTGCGAGCCGTACCCGTTGATGCTCAACGCCATGCCGTTCGTCGATCAGGCCGCCGCAGTGCTGGTGTGCTCACTGGCCCTCGCGCGGGAGCACGGCCTTCCGGAGGACCGCATCGTGTACGTGTGGGGCGGCGCAGGTGCCACCGATCCCGTGGACATACTGAGCCGCAACGGTTTCGGCACGTCCACGGCGATGACGGACGCGGTGCACCGGGCGCTGTCGCAGGCCTCGATCGATGCCTCGACACTCGACATCGTCGACGCGTACAGCTGCTTCCCGGTCGTCCCCAAACTGCTGTCCCGGACGCTGGGCCTGCCCGCGAGCACCGTGCCGAGCGTGACGGGCGGCCACTCCTTCTTCGGCGGTCCCCTCAACAGTTACACGCTCCACTCGATCGCCGAGGTCACCCGGCGACTGCGGGAGGGCGCGGGACCGGCCCTGGTCCACGGCAACGGGGGCTATCTGACGTACCAGCACGTGATGTTGCTGGCGAGCACCCCGCACCCGGATGGGTACGTCGGCGATCCGGAGCCGGCGCAATTCTCAGCGGAGGCGCCGGAGGTCGTGACCGGCTACGAGGGACGGGCCGACATCGTCACGTCCACGGTCGAATACGGCCGGGACGGCGCCCCGGCGACGGGATTCGTCGTCGCGCACACCCCCGACGGCCGCCGTCTGGCCGGAAACACCGGCCCCGAGGAGGCGGTCGCGCTGTCCGCGTTCGCCGAGACCCCGGCGCGGTCGGTGATCGGACGGACCGTTCACGTCACGGACCGCGACGGCATCCTGTCGCTGCAGTTCTGACGGGCCGCAGCGCAGGTCGCCAGCCGCCCGGTCGTCGACCGGGCGTGGTCGCTAATCCAGTTCGGCGGCCAGCTCCATCCACTGCTCCTCGGTGGCTTCCTTCTCTGCGACGACCTGCTTGAGCTCGGCGTCGAGCTTCTGCAGCTTGTCCGGATCAGTGGCCGCCTCCGCCAGCTTCTCGTGCAGCTTCCGTTCCCGATCGTCCAGCTTCGCCACGGCACGCTCGAGACGCGACAGTTCCTTGCGCGCGGTGCGTTCGGCGGCGCCGTCCCGTACCTGCTTGGGGGCGGAGGCACCGGTTGCCGTCGACGCCACCGACGGTGCGCCGGTGTCGATCATCGTCGCCCGGCGGCGCAGGTAGTCCTCGATGCCCCCGGGCAGGTTGGTCAGTTTGCCGTCGCCGAACAACGCCCACGTGGTGTCACAGATGCGTTCGATGAGGTACCGGTCGTGACTGATGACGACCATCGTGCCCGCCCAGCCGTCGAGAATGTCCTCGAGTTGCTGCAGCGTGTCGATGTCGAGGTCGTTGGTCGGCTCGTCGAGCAGCAGAACGTTCGGCTCGGACATCAGCACACGCGTCAGCTGCAGCCGGCGACGCTCGCCACCGGACAGGTCACCCACCGGTGTCCGCTGCCGGGCCGGCGTGAAGCCCAGCCGTTCGGCGAGCTGTCCGGCCGACACCTCCTTGTCGCCCAACGTGATCCGCTCGGCAACATCCTTGACGGCCTCGAGCACCCGCATGTTGGTCGGCAGGTCGTCGAGTTCCTGTCGCAACCAGCCGATGTGCACGGTCTGGCCCTGGATGCGCTTGCCCGACGCCGGCGCGATCTCCCCGGCGAGCGTGCGCAGGAGCGTCGTCTTGCCGGAGCCGTTGACGCCGACCAGGCCGACACGCTCGCCCGGCGCCAACCGCCACGTGAGGTCGTCGACGAGCACCCGGCCGTCCGGCGTCTCCAGGCGCGCATCCTCGAGTTCGATGACGACCTTGCCGAGCCTGCGCTGCGCGAACGACGCCAGCGCCACGTTGTCGCGGGGCGGCGGAACATCCGCGATCAACGCCTCGGCCGCCTCGATCCGATACTTGGGCTTGGACGTGCGGGCCGGTGCACCGCGCCGCAACCAGGCCAGTTCCTTCCGGGCGAGATTGCGGCGACGTTCCTCGGACGCGTCGGCCTGCCGGGAGCGCTCCGCCCGGGCGAAGATCCAGTCGTTGTACCCGCCCTCGTAGCTTTCGACCCTGCCGCCCACCACTTCCCACGTGCGGTTGGCGACGGTGTCGAGGAACCAGCGATCGTGGGTCACGACCACCAGCGCGCTGCGACGGCTGACGAGATGCTCCGCCAGCCACTGCACACCCTCGACGTCGAGGTGGTTGGTCGGCTCGTCGAGCACCAGCAGATCGAGGTCCTGGACGAGCGCGGCGGCCAGTGCGACGCGTCGCCGCTCACCACCCGACAGCCCGTCCACCGACACCTCGAGACCCAGGTTGTCGATGCCGATGCCTGCCAGAATCGACCGGATGCGGGCGTCGCCCGCCCATTCGTGATCGGCCACCCCGAGCGGTCCGAGCACCACGTCGCCGACGCTCGAGCCGGGCGGCAGGACGCCGCGCTGAGTCACGACCGCCATGCGCAGGCCACCGACCCGGCTGACCCGTCCGGAATCGGGGGACTCCACCCCGGCGAGCACCTCGAGCATGGTGGTCTTGCCACCGCCGTTGAGGCCGACGACGCCGATGCGTTCGCCTTCCTGCACTCCGAGAGATACCGAATCGAGCAGCGGCTTGATGCCGAAAGACTTCGATACCTGCTCGAGATTGATCAGATTCGCCATCAGTGCGATCCCTCCGCCGCGTCGTTGATTATTCGGGCGCCGGGTACGGGTCCGCTGGCGACCCGCACCGTGCGACACACCCCCGCACCAGCGAGTTCTGCACTGACACGGACCGCGGCGTCCGCGTCAGCGCACAGAAAAGCACAGGTCGGGCCGGACCCGGAGACGATGCCGGCCAATGCGCCCGCCGACACCCCGGCGCGCAGCGTCCGCCGCAGGCCCGGGTTCAGTGACAGGGCGGCAGACTGCAGGTCGTTGCCGAGCAGCGGGGCGAGCGTTGCGGCGTCGCCCGTCGTGAGCGCATGCATCAGGTCTTCGGCGCCGCCGAGTCGCGGCGGGTTCCCGTCGGCACGCAGACGGTCCAGCTCCCGGAACACCGTCGGTGTGCTCAGTCCGCCCTTCGCGAGCGCGAGCACCCAGTGGAACGTGCTGCGGGAGAGCACCGGCAGAAGTCGCTCGCCGCGCCCCGTCCCGAACGCGGTGCCGCCGTGGAGGGAGAAGGGGACGTCGCTGCCCAGCTTCGCGGCGAACCCGTCGAGTTGCTCCCGCGACAGATCCAGCTGCCACAGCGCGTTGAGCCCCACCAGCGCCGCCGCGGCGTCGGCGCTGCCGCCGGCCATCCCGCCTGCCACCGGGATCCCCTTGTCGATGGCGATCTCGACGTCCGGGCGGCGCCCCGACTCGGCGGCGAGCATCTCCGCCGCCTTCCACACCAGGTTGCTGCTGTCGGTGGGCACGACGCGGGCGTCCTCGCCGCGCACCGTCACCGACAGCGTCTCCGCGGGAACCACCGACACCGTGTCGCTGAGCGAGAGCGCCTGGAACACCGTGTTCAGCTCGTGATAGCCGTCGTCACGCAGGTCCCCGACGGCCAGATGGAGATTGACCTTGGACGGGGCCCTGACGACGACGGGGCGAGGAACGACGGAAAGCACAAGGGTAGAGCTTAGGCGCTCCCCGCACGGGTGCGGAAATGCGTACCATCACGCACTTTGCCACTCACCTGCGTCACAGGCGGGGACCGAGTCGCGTGGTGAGGCTGCCACCGCGCGCGAGGGGCAGACGGGTGCGTGCCGACCGGATGTCGCCGGTGACGTCCGCGGGCCTGTCGTCCGGATACCGCAGTTCACTCGTGACGGCCGCCGGGCCGTCCAGCACGTCGTGCGAGACGGTGCCGACCCCGAGTTCCAGCTGGTGCCGGAGCAGGGGCAGGGCACCGAGATCGGCGTTCGTGATGCCCACCCAGCGTCCGCTCTCCTCCCCCGACCGGCCGATCTGCACCCGCTCACGCAGCACCAACGCGGACGATTCGGCGAGTGCCACCTCAGTCTCGACACGATGCTCCGCGCCGCCCGCGATCACGGTGGGTTCCAGCGCGCAGTCGAGCGACGCGTCGTCCTCGACCTCCACGGACCAGCGCGCCGTGGACAGCGCGCAACCCCGGCCCGGCAGCGCCAGGGACGCCGCGACGCTGCGCAGCGTCAGCCGCGCACCCGACAGCACCCGGACGGTGACGTCCCAGTGGTCGCCGCCGAGCGGAGTCGCGGCAGTGCCGATCACGTGGACCGTGTCACGGCCGGTGATCCGGGCTGCCAGTCCCCCGACCGCGGCGATCCGCGGGCTGCGGTCGGGCGACGCGACGATCGTCAGTTCGGTGCGCACTACTAGTGCACGTCGGCGAGCGTGCGCACCTGCTCGCGCACCCACTCCAGCGCCGGCCCGGACGACGGGTCCTCCGTCAACGAGATCAGCGCCGTCGGCCGGCCCTCCCGGACCTGCTCGGCGTCGCGGCGCATCACGCCGAGATCGGCGCCGACCATCGGGGCGAGATCGGTCTTGTTGATCACCAGCAGATCCGAGAACGTCACACCCGGACCGCCCTTGCGGGGCACCTTGTCGCCGCCCGCGACGTCGACGACGAAGATCTGCACGTCGATCAGACCCGAGGAGAACGTCGCGGTGAGGTTGTCGCCGCCCGACTCCACCAGGATCAGGTCGAGTGGCGGGTTGGCGGCGATGAGGTCGTCGATCGCGTCGAGGTTGGCGGTGATGTCGTCTCGGATCGCCGTGTGGGGGCAGCCGCCGGTCTGCACGGCGGCGATGCGTTCGTCCGGCAGCACGGCGTGGCGGCGCAGGAAGTCCGCGTCCTCGGTGGTGTAGATGTCGTTGGTGAGTACCGCCAGCGACAACTCCTCGCGCAGTTGCCTGCAGAGCGCTGCGACGAGCGCCGTCTTGCCCGAGCCGACGGGCCCACCGATCCCGATCCGGACCGGCTCCCCCGCCACCCGGACCCGCCGGGGCCGGTCGTGCTGGTGGTCGTGGGGTTCACCATCGATGAAATGTGGTGGCATGGTTGATCTCTCCTTACTGGGTACAGCTGAGTGTCACGACACGAACAGGGGGCGGTCCCGTAGAACGTGCCGCTCGGCGACGACATCCATGAAGGGGTCGGACACGCTCGACAGTCCGGTCACGCACTGGTCGGCGATGTCGTCGCACAGGTCGGACAGTGCGAACGTGCTCGCGGCGACCTGCGCGGGATCGAGGGCGAGCAGGCGCTGCGCGGCGATCGCGGAACCGGTCATGGTGGTGTAGACGACGACCAGCGCCGCCTCCCGGGGTGCGACCGCGGTGACGGTCCCCACCGCCCCCGACACGACGGGCAGGTGCGGACGCGTGCCGAGCGGCGACCAGTCGTGTTCGGGCCAGGTGGTGCGGGCCAGCCGCAGCAGACCCCGCCCCTGCGCCCGCGACGACGACCGCGCCGCCGGTGACGGGGTGCGCGCATCCATCTCGGCGTCGGCCCGTTCCGGGGTGAGCCGGCCGTCGCACACCGCCGCGGTGATCGACCCCGCCACGAGCCCCGCGGTCCGGATCCGTCGCCGCAGGAACGCGTCCATCGTGGCGACGTCGCGGACGACACCGCTCGCGACGGCCTCCTCGATGCCTCCCGAATGCACGTGACCACCGGTGGGCAGCCGCGAGTCGGCGAGGGACATCAGGTGAGCGAGGCGCATCAGAACAGGAAGTATCGCTGGGCCATCGGCAGTTCCGCCGCCGGTTGTTCTTCCCACACCTCGCCGTCGATGCGGACGGTGAACGTGTCGGGGTCCACCTCGATCCGCGGCTGCGCGTCGTTGCGGGGCATGTCGGCCTTGCCCCGCGACCGCACGTTCGCGACCGGCACCAGTCGCCGGCTCAGATCCAGCCGATCCGCCAGCCCGTCCTCGAGGGCGTGCGGCGCGACGAAGTGCACGGAGGTGGCGGCCGCCGCCTTGGGCGCCGCCCCGAACATCGGACGCGGGAGCACCGGCTGCGGCGTCGGGATGGACGCGTTGGCATCGCCCATCGCGGCCCAGGCGATCATGCCACCCTTGATCACCGCGTGCGGCCGCACCCCGAAGAACGCCGGATCCCACAGCACCAGGTCGGCGAGTTTGCCCACCTCGACCGATCCGATCTCGCCCTCGAGGCCGTGCGCGACGGCGGGGCAGATCGTGTACTTCGCCACGTAGCGCTGGACGCGCTGGTTGTCGGCGCCGTTGTCGCCGGGGAGGGAACCCCGCCGCCGCTTCATGACGTGCGCCGTCTGCCACGTGCGCAACACGACCTCGCCGATGCGTCCCATCGCCTGCGAGTCGCTGCCGATCATGGAGATGGCGCCGAGGTCGTGGAGCAGATCCTCCGCCGCGATGGTGGACGGCCGGATGCGACTCTCCGCGAACGCCAGATCTTCCGGGATCTTGGGGCTCAGGTGATGGCACACCATGAGCATGTCGAGGTGCTCGTCGAGCGTGTTCACCGTGTGCGGCCGGGTCGGATTGGTGGAGCTCGGCAACACGTTCGCGTGCGCCGCCACCGTGATGATGTCCGGCGCGTGACCGCCGCCCGCCCCCTCGGTGTGATAGGCGTGGATCGCGCGTCCGGCGATCGCGGCGAGGGTGTCCTCGACGAAGCCGGCCTCGTTCAACGTGTCCGAGTGGAGGGCCACCTGCACCCCCGCGGCATCCGCCACGGTCAGGCACGCGTCGATGGCCGCGGGTGTCGAACCCCAGTCCTCGTGCAGCTTGAAACCGGAGACGCCGCCGCGCAACTGCTCCCACATCGACTCGGAACTGACCGTGTTGCCCTTGCCGAGGAGGGCGATGTTCATCGGCCACCCGTCGAGCGCCTCCAGCATCCGGGCGGTGTGCCACGAGCCCGGGGTGACGGTGGTGGCCTTGCTGCCCTCGGCGGGGCCGGTGCCACCGCCGATCATCGTCGTGATGCCGCCGCCCAGCGCCTCGTCCATGATCTGCGGGCAGATGAAGTGGACGTGACAGTCGATGCCGCCGGCGGTGAGGATCTTGCCGTTCCCGGCGATGATCTCGGTGGACGGCCCCACCACCAGATCGGGGTGGACCCCCGACATCGTGTCGGGGTTGCCGGCCTTGCCGAGCGCAACGATGCGTCCGTCCCGAATACCGACGTCCGCCTTGATGATTCCCCAGTGATCGACCACCACCACACCCGTGATCACCGTGTCGGGGGCTCCCTGGGCGCGGGTGGCACGGCCCTGACCCATGGACTCGCGCAACACTTTTCCGCCGCCGAACACCGCCTCGTCGCCGGCCAGCCCCGGCCCGCCGCTGCGGTCCTCGGTGATCTCGATCAGCAGGTCGGTGTCGGCGAGCCGGATCCTGTCGCCTGTCGTGGGGCCGAACAGTTCGGCGTACCGTGCACGGCTGAGGTCGGTCATGACGCGTCCAGCTTTCCGGGAGGAGTGAGGCTCAGCCCGTGCACCTCACGGGTCCCGCGCAGGGGCACGAGCGAAATCGTCTGCGCGATACCCGGTTCGAAGCGCACCGCAGTGCCCGCGGGGATGTCCAGCCGCAGCCCGTGGGCGGCGGAACGGTCGAACTGCAAGGCGTGGTTGGCCTGCGGGAAATGAACGTGGCTCCCGACCTGGACCGGCCGGTCGCCGGTGTTGACCACCTCGAGTTCGGTGCGGGGAGAACCCTCGTTGAGTTCGATCACACCCTCGGCGCACAAGACTTCACCTGGAATCACGGTCACCCCTACGCAATCGGATCGTGGACGGTGACGAGCTTCGTGCCGTCCGGGAACGTGGCCTCCACCTGCACGTCGTGCAGCATCTCCGGGACGCCCTCCATCACGTCGGACCGGGTGAGCACCTCACGACCGGACACCATCAGCTCCGCCACCGACCGGCCGTCACGGGCCCCCTCGAGGATGTGATCCGTGATGAGGGCCACCGCCTCCGGGTGGGGGATGGGCGGCAGTGGAGATGGCCATGGGGAAACGCTAGGAAGGCGCTGTGACGGGTTCGTGTCACGAATGTTTCCGTGATGAGAACGGCGGGGTGAGCGGCGGCCCCTCCGGGCGGGGGCGGTGCCACACTGCAGTTCGTGGCAGTATTGCGACGCACCGACCGCAGGAGGACACATGCGCTTGTCGCCCCACGAGCAGGAGCGTCTGCTCCTGAGCTA
>SEEV01000453.1 GCA_004211695.1 Rhodococcus sp. (in: high G+C Gram-positive bacteria) | reverse complement strand
ACGGTCAACAGCGTTCTCCAGACGCTTCCGGTGAAGCTCGAGAAGCTCGGCCGGGCAGCCAGTTACGGATCCTGGTTCCAGTTCTACCTCTGTGGAGTCGACATCGTCGCAGGACCAGGCACCGCGCCCCAACTGAACCTGCCCACGGGCTTGCCCACCGTCAACCAGCCGCTGTATACGAACTCGGCAAAACGGTGCACACAGGACGGCCTACAGGAGTTGCAGACACGATGAGCAGACGTCGCAGCCCGGCAGTGGCTGGTGCCCTCGGCATTCTCGTGGTGCTGTTGGCCACCCTGTCGGCTTTCTTCCTCGATTCGCTGCCGTTCATCGGCGCGGGGTCGACGTATCACGCCGAATTCACCGAGGCGGCAGGCCTGAAGCCCTCCAACGAGGTGCGCATCGCCGGTGTCAAGGTCGGCAAGGTCACGTCGGTCGAACTCGACGGCGACCACGTGGACGTCGCCTTCAAGGTGTCGGACGCGTGGGTCGGCAACGAGACGTCGGCATCCATCCAGATCAAAACGATCCTGGGCCAGAAGTACCTGGCCCTCGACCCCCGCGGCTCCGACACCTTGAATCCGAGCGACACGATCCCGTTGGACCGCACCACGTCTCCGTACGACGTGATCGAAGCGTTCTCGGCCGCCGCGGAGACTGTCGGCGACATCGACTCCGACCAGCTCGCGCAGAGCATGGTGACGCTGTCGCAGGCGTTCGAGGGAACGCCCGCGGAGATCCGCGCGTCCCTGGACGGTGTCAGCAGGCTGTCGCAGACCATCGCGAGCCGCGATCAGGAACTGCAGAAGTTGTTCGACGCGACCGGCAAGACCACCAAGGTCCTCGCCGACCGCAACGCCGAATTCAACCGGCTGATCAGCGACGCCGGTCTGCTCCTCGGTGAGCTCAACAGCCGCCAGCAGTCGATTTCCCAGTTGCTCACCGGAACACAGCGCCTGTCACAGCAGTTGACCGGACTCGTGCGCGACAACGAGGCCGCCATCGGTCCCGCGCTCGAACAACTCGACGGCGTCGTCGAGATCCTCAAGGCCAACAACGAGAACCTGGACAAGGCGATGAAACTGTACGAGCCCTTCGTCCGCCTGTACACGAACGTGGTCGGTAACGGTCGCTGGTTCGACCAGGTCGTGGTGAACCTGCTGCCGCCCGGTCTGCCCGACATTCCCGGCCCGCGCGAACCCGTCCGCACGTTGGGGGGTAACTGATGGCAGACGTCGAGAACGGAACCGACCGCGGAGGACGCGGCGGGATCGCCCTCATCGCAGGAATCGTCATCGTCGCGCTGGTGATCGCCGGCGCCCTGTGGTGGGTGTTCTTCCGGGCAGGCACCACGAAGATCACCGCGTACTTCGACAAGTCGGTGGGCATCTATGAGGGCTCGGATGTGCGGGTCCTCGGTGTGAAGGTCGGATCGGTCGACGGCGTCGAGCCACAGGGCGATCAGGTGAAGGTCGACATGCGTGTCGATCGCGGCGTCGACATTCCCGCCGACGCGAAGGCCGCGCAGGTCACGCCGTCCGTGGTGTCCGACCGCTACATCCAGCTCGCGCCGGCTTACACAGGCGGCGACACGATGCAGAGCGGTGCCGTGATCTCGCGGGACCGTACCGCGACCCCCGTCGAGGTCGACCAGTTGTACGCGAGCATCGAGGAGCTCTCGACCGCGCTCGGCCCGAACGGAGCGAACAAGGACGGCGCGCTGTCGCAGTTCGTCGAGACCGGTGCCGCCAACCTCGACGGCAACGGTGAAGCGCTGGGGCAGAGCATCAATCAGCTCTCCGACGCTGCCCGCACCCTCAACGAGAGTCGCGGCGACCTGTTCGACACCGTCAAGAACCTCCAGGTCTTCGTGGGCGCGCTGGCGGCCAACGATCAGCAGGTCCGCGACTTCAACTCGCAGCTCGCCGATCTGTCCGGATTCCTGGCGGGGGAGAGGGAGAACCTCGGTGCCGCCCTGAACCAGCTCGCGATCGCACTCGGCGACGTGTCGAAGTTCGTGGCGGACAACCGGGAACTCCTCGCCGAGAACGTGGACGACCTGGTCCCGGTGACGCAGACCCTCGCCGACAACCGCGAGTCGCTGGTCAACTCACTGACGCTGCTTCCGCTGGCGATCAGCAACCTCGCCAACTCGTACGACGCGGAGTCGGGCAACCTGGCCTCACGCCTCGCGTTCCCCGATCTGCAGGATCCGGCGGGTGTCGCCTGCAAGTTGATCGACCTCGGCAAGCTGGTTCCCGGCGACCCGCGCTTCGAGCAGCTCGGGCGCCAGATGCAGCCGCTGATCGACAACTGCGCCAACATCACGTCGCAGATCACGCAGTCGGCGAAGACTCCGTCGCTCGTGCTTCCGTTCGGGATCATGAGTGCGGACAACATTCAGCGGACGGTCACGCCCGGCACGGTGCCGGGTGTCGTGTCGCCGCGATTCGAAGGCGCAACGGGTGGTGAGGGCGAATGAAGCGGTCGGTAATCCTCGGCGCCGGCGCGTGCGCCGTCGCCATCGCGGTGAGCTCCTGCTCCTCGGAGGGAATCTACGGGGTTCCTCTGCCGGGTGGTCCGGACGTCGGCGACGACCCGATGCACCTGACGATCCAGTTCGACGACGTCCTCGACCTGGTTCCGCAGTCCGCTGTCAAGGTCGACGGTGTTCCCGTGGGCCGGGTCGAATCGATCAAGGTGGCGCCGGACGGCTGGACGGCCGACGTGGAGGTCGTTCTCGACTCGTCCGTCGATCTCGCGGCCAACGCGGTCGCCGCCATCGAGCAGACCAACCTGCTCGGTGAGAAGTTCGTCCAGCTGTCCGAGCCGCCGGACGACAAGGATCCCGCGCGGCTCGAGGACGGCGACACGATCTCTCTCGATCGCACCCGTCATGCCACGGAGATCGAGCAGGTACTCGGCGCGCTGTCGCTGCTGCTCAACGGTGGCGGTGTCGGACAGTTGCAGCCGATCGTGCACGAACTGACCACCGCCCTCGACGGCCGCGAGGATCGGGTGCGGGGACTCCTCGAGCAGGCGAACACGCTCATCGACGGTCTCAACCAGCAGCGCGACGACATCACCCGCGCCCTGGACGGCCTCGACGCGTTGACCACCCGGGTGGACGAACAGAACGAGAAGATCGGACTGATCCTCGATCAGCTCCCGATCGCCACCGAAGTGCTCAACGAGCAGCGCCCGCAGCTCACCCAGATGCTGACGCAACTGGACCGGCTCGGCACCGTGGGAACCGACGTGATCAACAGGTCGAAGAATGATCTGATCGCGGATCTCCTCGCGCTGAGGCCGACGCTCAAGGCGCTCGCCGACTCGGGCGACAACCTGCCCAATTCGCTCGCGTTCATCCCGACCGTCCCCTTCCCGGACGGTGTGGAGAAGATCGCGCTCGGCGGATCGGTCAACCTGTTCCTCACGGTCGACCTGCAGATCGGCGACGCACTGAGCGCACTCGGCGTCGGCCAGGGCGACCCGGTGTACGTGCCGCCGAAGTTCGGTGAACCCAAGCCGATCGTGGACCCGTCGAACCCGTACTACAACGGCAACGGGCCGAAGCCGGGCTGGCCGACTGTGTCACTGCTGCCGATTCCGCCGATCATCCCCGCCCCGACGGGTCTGCGGATCCCGGGTCTCCCCGGGGCAGCACCCGCGGCCGGCAACGGTGGCACGACGGACGGCCAGGCGCCGTCGCCGCAGAACCCACTCGGGGGACTGCTGGAGCAGTTCGGAATCGGGGGTGGACAGTGAGGTCACGACTGGTCAGAATCCAGCTCGTCGCGTTCGCCGTCGTGGCGATGCTCGGGCTGGTCTACGTCGGTGCCAAGTACGTTCGCCTCGACAACCTGCTCGGGTTCGGTGAGTACGACGTGAACGCGCAGTTCAAGGATTCCGGCGGAATCTTCACCAACGCCGAGGTCACGTACCGCGGTGTTCCCGTCGGGCGCGTCGGCGACCTGTCGCTCACGGCGGACGGCATCAATGTCGAGTTGAAGATCTCCTCGGGCGGTCCCGACATCCCGGCGTCGGCCAAGGCCGTCGTCGCCAACCGATCCGCGATCGGTGAGCAGTACGTGGACCTGCAGCCCGACAGTGACCAGGGGCCGTACCTGGAACAGGGCTCGGTGATCACCGAGGCCGACACCTCGACACCTGTTCCGGTCGAGCAGGTGCTCATGGCCACCGACGGTCTGGTCAGGTCGGTTCCGGTCGACTCACTGCACACGGTCGTCACCCAGCTGGGAACCGCGTTCAACGGCAAGGGGGAGGACCTGCAGACACTTGCGGATTCTCTGTCGACCCTGACGAAGGACGGACTCGACGTCCTCCCGCAGACACTGGCCCTCATCAGGGACAGCCAGACGGTGCTGGCGACACAGTCCGATCAATCGTCGGCGATCGTCCAGTTCAGTTCGGACCTCGACGCGGTGGCGGCGCAGCTGCGCACCAGCGACCCCGACATCCGGTCCATCATCGACAAGGGAATTCCGGCGAGCGAGGAGATCGGTCAGCTGGTGAACGAGACCGGTCCGAGCCTTACGACCGATCTGACGAACCTTGCCGCTGTGGGCGACAAGCTGGCCCCGCAGGCGATCGCGCTCCGGCCGATCCTGATGTTCCTGCCGGCCATCGCGGCGTCCGCGTCGACCGTGGCACCGGGCGACGGTACGGTGCACCAGGGCATCGTCCTGGAAACCAACAATCCGCCGTCGTGCACACTGGGTTATGAAGGGACGCAGGAGATCCTGGCCGAGATGAAACGGCAGGACCCGAACTTCGACGACACTCAGCAGGACTTCCCGTACAACACGAAGGCCAACTGCGACGCTCCTCAGGGAAGCGTGACGGGTGTCCGGAGTGCCGACCGCATCGTGTTCGCCGATCCGGACACGATCCAGCCGTGGGATTTCAAGCCGAAGGTCATGCCTGACACTCTCAACTTGAATCCCATCGCAACGCAGCTCGCGCCGCTCCTCGGGGT
>SEEV01000452.1 GCA_004211695.1 Rhodococcus sp. (in: high G+C Gram-positive bacteria) | reverse complement strand
GACCGTGAACTTTTGGTTTGCCACAAGCCACTTCAACCGGGCCTCAGTCGAGGCCAACACCCACGTATTCAGCTGCACCTTCACCGGACCCTTGCGGGGTTCTAGCTTCGACGTCAACGACTCGGTGGAAGCCGTCACGACGGGACCGCGTCCCGGCACGCGGGCATCTTTGTGCGGCCGCGCAGTTCGCCCTCCCTCGATCGGCCGCGAAGAGTTGCCTCCACGTTTTCCGACCTGCGCCATACGCACTCCTTCGCCCGCTCCGCTTGGCCGCCGTGCCTGTTCCCGGCCCGCCGCAGTTCATACTAGTCGATACGCGCAAGAACACACGCGGTATTACACGCGAATTTGCACGTAAGTTTACACGTAAGCGTGCATGCTGGCCTCTAAACCCTGGGCATCGGTCGGATGGCGCGTTGCCTATCGCCTGACCACGCTCGACGTCGAACGACGCGTCAATCCCACGGCGTGTCCTCGCGTAGGTGTTGTTCCGCCTTGTGCCGGACCCGGCATTGCACTCCGGTGCCGCCGTTCTTGCAGGGCAAACGCATCGACGTCGGCTGGCCACAGATTTCGAGCCAATCACCGGTGACCTCGTTACGCGCCAGGAACATATGCTCGCCGCTCCCGGCGGTACCTCTCACCCGGTGGTTGACATACGTTCGCTGAACAGTTGCGTGGTCGGGGACATCGGGAACCCACTCCCGCGCCGTAGCCCCAGCCCACTTCCACCGCTTGATCTCAACTACTGCGCCGACAATGGGTGGGTAGACATATGCCGCTTCCACTGTTCGGCGGCTTCTGCTTCTTCACGTGCGATCCGATCCGCTTCCTGTGCCCGCTCAATCTCCCAGCGACTGCGCCCCTGAGACCGTTTCCCGTGCGTTGCACGCGGCTGCCCCTTCGTGTTCACGCATTGCGCACCGGGCGCAGCCCCGGAGCCCGGGCACTCGTCGAGTTTCGGTCAGGCGACCGCTTGCGGGACGAACCGGTCAGCGTTCGGCGGATTGAAGAAGAATTGTATTTGCGCGAGTACGCCCGACAGGCAGAGAATCCAGCTCTTCTCAGAAGCGACCAGACTAGGAAATTTGAAGAAGGGATCGTTGCCCCGGCAAACAGCCGGGGCAACTTCACTATGGAGAGATTGAATCTGTTCTTTTACGAACTGGATAAGCAAGGGAAAATGGCAGCGAGCAATTGAAGCAATCTGCAATAAGCAAATGGAACCAATAGGCACGATGACTGTAACATCAGACACACTCTGTGCGATGAAGGGGCATGGTCGGGGAGGACCGGGAGCTTCACAATGAGCAAGACGCGAGCAGCAGCAGTCGTGAGCATCGTTGGTGTGTTGATGTTGCTAACGTCCGGTACAGCCAGTGCGTCACCGCCAAGTCCTGACCCGATTTGGTACTCGTGGTTCCCGACAAGGGAAATGGGTGACATGTTCAGCCAAGTCTTATGGATTCTGACGGGCTGGATGACTGGCTACGGACACTTCTAGGTGCAACATGAGCAACTGGCTATTCCCATGGAACATCGTGGGTGACTTCATCATCCAACTGTTCAGTCTGATCGGCGGTGGTTCGTGATGTTTGGACCGATAGGCGAAGCACTGAGAATCTTCTCTGAATGGGCTCATCCCTACCTACAACCTCTGTTGCAAGCATGGATAGATTGGAGGTACTGACATGTTTCGGCATTCTGACTGACTTCATCAACTGGTCAGCACCGTACCTCTATCCGATTCTCGTTCCTATTGTGTCCTGGTGGAACGATGTGGTGGTGAACGGCGGTGGTATGTCATGATTGGCAATCTGCCTGACTTGTTCCACGTAATTTGGTTGGTTCCGGGTATAGACCTGTGGAACAACTTCGTGGACTGGTTCAATCAATTCTGAGGGGCAGGAGCTTTCGGCCAGGAATCAGGTGCTTGACCAGCTCGCGGTGTCATGGCGTCGGGTTGCGGAGTCACTTGAGCAGGCCATGCACGCGAGTACGCCGGTATCCGGCGTGTACCGCAACGTGTGTTTTTGCGGGGGTCGCGCTCACTCGGCTGACCCCCACGGCGAGTCGTCTCCCGGAATGCCAAGGCTCGACCCGACGGGATCCGGCTCGCATTCTCCACGTTAAACCCTCTGCGAACGGATCTCAATGTCCATTTCGGGGAGGGTTTCTGGCCGTTAAGGGGGCCCGATCCAGTGAGCGCCTTTTCGCATCGGCGGGGGGAAGGGGAGAGGAAGGTCGGGGCCAGACCAGATCCTTTCCCGAACACCGTCAGGTCGCCGGTAGCAGCACCGGTGCGCGGCGGGAGGGGTGCATGTACGGCGGCCGCAGCCCCATCCGCCCCTTCCCACCGGTCGGCAGGTTGCCGCGCTCGTGCAGGCAGGCCGCGGGTGCGGTGCGGCCAAGTTTGCCGCCGGGGTGTAGGTGCGCGAACTCCCACGGGTCGGCGTCTGGGTGTTCGGTGATCTCCCAGGACAGGATGTGGCCGTTTCCGGTGCCGCGTTTCTTCCCGATCGAGATGATGGGTTCGAGTAACGCGGCGACCGCGGCAGGCTGGCCGACCGCCCGCCACACCAGGTGCCGGCAGACCGTGAGCGGGAGCGGCATGACGCGGGAGCGGTAGCGGCCCTGGCGTTCGGACACCAACGCCGGCAGCCGATGCGCCATCTGACTCAGGGCTTGTTGGTCGGGGCGGGCGGACCAGTACTGCACGTGCGGGCCGGGCACTTCGTCCTCCGGGTAGGCGAATGTCGCTGCCCAATGCCACCCGTCGGCGCCGTCGCCGATGCAGCGGGCCAGCGGCAGGTCCAGATCCTCAGGCACGGTGTCGGGGCTGTAGGGCGGATAGTCGGTGCCCGCCTCCTTGGAAGCGGTCTTGGTGTTCTCGCGGATCTCCGAGGCGAGGAGGCCGTCGAGACTGATCCCCCACGGCACCGCGTACGCGACACCCGCGGCCAATCTTGCGCGGATGACCAGCGGCACCATCCCCGCAGCGATCTGGAGGGTCATGCCGGGAGTGAGAGCAGGGTTTCCAGGGCCTCAGTGCGGCGTGCGGCGACGATCTCCCGCAATCGGTCACCGGGCCACCTCCGGTGGGGGCGGCAAGTGTGGTGGCGATCTGGCCGTGCCCGATCCCCGTGCGCCCGCCGAGCCATCCCGTGCGGGTGAACTCGGCCAGGACGTCGGCGATGAAGGCGTGGTCGAGCACAGAGCCTCGGTTCAGCGCGTGCGTCATCTGGCGACCAAACCATCAACAACGTTCACGTGCGGGTCACCGCGCACGCCGGACAGCCGTCACCGTTCCGAAAGATCCTGCCCAGCGCCAGCCACCGACACCGACAATCGACACCCCCAGCCGCGCGGCCCGCTACCGTCTGTCGCTATGGGGACAACCTTCCATGGGCCGAGTCCGTGGTCGCACATCACCCGCGATCGGTACACGAGGCGCCCGGTGCGCGGCCATCGCCTACCTCGGTCAGGATGCACCGGACCTGCTCCCACTGCGCGCCGGTGACGTCCTAGTCGTCAACGCCTCCAAGGCTGCGGTGCGTGCGCATGCCACCTCCCCCGCCTCCCTTGCCTACTACCTCGACAAAGGCGTCCGGGTTCTGTCTTCACCAACCCTGCACGCGAAGGTGATCGCCACCAACCTGCGAGCGGTAGTCGGTTCAGCAATGCCTCAGAGAACTTCACCTTCGCTGACGATGCCGTCATCATCAGATGACCCCGAGGTCGTTGCCTCGGTGCGGAAATTCATCGACGGCATCGACGAGATCACCGAAGTCGATCAGGTGTTCAGTGCTGTACTTCCTACGCATCCGCGCCGACCTGCCCCCGCTCCCCCTCTCCGATGCCGCGGCGGCACTCGCCGACCTCGGGCATCCTGGCCCGTGACTGCAGACCGACCACTACGTCCGCTCCCCCACCCTCCGCGCCGCTCTATTGGCGCTGTGGGACCTCTGATGTGAACGCCTTCGAGCGCTCGCAGAAAGTCTGGATCACCGGGATCTCCACCCTGTGGTTAGGCCATCGACCTGGCGCCGCGCGCGTAGGTCGCTCGTGTCGCGGTCGTCTGCCTGACCGCGGCACATGTCTGTTGACTCCTGACCAGGGGCGAGGGCATCTATTGTCATGGATACCATTCTCGCGGACCGAAACCGCCGCGGTGTGGGCCGAGCTCCAATCTGGCGCCGAAAATGCAGCGGCCTAGCCGCTCTCGTGGACCTCGGTCGATAACGCCTCGGCTGTCGCGGCCTCAATCGTCGACCACATCGTGGGGTTGATCGGCGATGCTCCACCGGCGATCGTGTCGGTAGCGGGGCCTGGATCTCCTGCACTCTCACAGACAGATCCGGGTCTCGGTCAGCGGATCAGGCCATCCGCCTCTTGTATGCCTCCTGCGAAGGGCGTCGGCTGTGTGTGGCCGTAACGCCGGGAGCGCTCTGCAGATCGTCATTCTTTGCATTCACCCGGTTGGTCATTCTGATCTTCGTCGCGCGACTGAGGGTCAGCCTGGGCCGAAGAACGTGAGGATGCCGTTGCTACGACCACCGCGCGTTCCTTCTGCTGTAGCTGAGAGCGATCGAGTTGCGAGAGCACGAAAGTGATTGGTCTGCAAAAACGTTCGTGGACGTGGCCTTGAACTGCAGAAGCCACTCGGCCTACAGGCGGTCAGCTGTCAAATTGGTTCACCATGCTCGGCGGGGTTCCGGATACGCGACGAGCCGTCTGTGAGCGCCCAAGAAATCATGTGTGGCGTACGACACACTATTGGGATACGGTTCGCGCTGCTTGACCGATCCTCGACTGCCGGTGTCGCGGCCCCGCCGTCCGCCAGCTCCGGCGGGGTTCCGCGTGGTTCGACTTCGAAGCGGCTCGATTCGGCCACGATGCGACGCGGTGACGCCAACGAGCCCATCCGTATCCGATGCATGACTCTGGCAACGTCCAAAGCTACAGCCTCACGGTGATCGCGGGTGCGGAGCATGGGTGCTTCGTCGTCGAATTTCATTGCAGTAGAAGTGTTTTAAATCGTTCTCAACACGACAGCCTCAGCGCGCACTTGGTCGATCATATATAACCGCCGACCAGACGGACACGTAATTCTTCCTTCGCGCGACTCCTGACCTGCCCGACCTCCGTCTGCAAGGGCTAGGGTCGTCGCCCCGACTGCAATTTGCTCACGAAGGCCCGGCAATTGTCTCAGTCCCCGACAGTCTCTCGCTTTGGTCGCACACATGGTCCACCATTTGCACGTTCATAACGAAGCGGGAAGTGTCGGACCCGTATTGAACATCTCTCAACGAGATTGGCTTTCTCACGACGTTGCGCATCCACCCGCACCTTCGGGTGATGCACGGTGCATCACCTGACACTCGGGCGATGCATGTGCATCACCCGAAGGCAGTTCCGAGGAAGTTGCGAAGGTCCCCGTGCAGTAGGCGTAGACCTCTGCATCGAGCCGTTCCGGTACACCGCCGAGAAACTCGATATGTTTGTGGAATACGTGCCGACGCTACGTGCCCTCCGTAAAGATCGTTTGGCGTTCGCTCGACACCCGGTCAATCCTGCAATCTGGCGAGGAAGGCGGGCTGCCCTTTCCTGCCCGACACCATTCTCCAAAACCTCGGATGCCTACCCGGATCCGGTTCACCTCACACCGAAAGCACTTCTGTACCCAGCATCGAGTACCCCGGATGGCGCAGGCCGGTCGGGCACCGCCCCCAAGCGGCCTCATTTCCGACGGCGGCGGGCCACACAGGTAGTGGATCACTGACGGCCGCTCCAACAGGACTCGGGCATTTCCCACGAATTCCACACCATGCAGCCAACGTCCGTACCCGGCCGGCTCGCTCGAAGCACCATAACGATGACACGGGCCGTATCCGATTCCGGTGAAGACGGTTAGCGTTCTTCGCCGCCCATTACGGCGAGGCACGAGCGACGTTGACTGAAACTAATCCAGCTACCGAACATCCGGCCTCGCAGCGCTAATCGAGCCGAAGTCGAGCACCCCGTCGATTAATGGGATGTCCAGGCTTGGAGCACAAGGAAGGCGTGACCGCACGCTGAGGCGTATCCAACCGACGTCGCGTGTTCAGTGACCTCATGGCCCCTGCTCCGTCGAAACGGTCGTCACCCCCTCGCGAAATCAACGGCAACTCACCAATCCATCGCATCGGATTCGCAACACTACGACGCCCTGAGGATGGACCCAACTTAGGTGATGCACCGTGCATCGCCTAAGGCGTACACCACCCCGGGCGCGCAATTCGTCGCAGAGAAGGGGTCGGCGTCACTATCTTCGGCCTCCAGCAGGCCTAAATGCTGAACTGACCAAAGATGCAACCCGTCGAGATCTGGATGTTGACGAAGTTGCGCGCGCAGTGGCGCGGGGAACGAATCCACGACTGCCCAGCCGCCTTTGACGACGCGATCACGTCTTCGTATCGCCTCTAACCGCACCGCCCCAGCTACTGTTGCGTATTGTTCCGTCAGCTAGCGGTGCTCCTGCCCGCAGCGATAGTCGGCCGGTCCCCGACAATCCCGATACCTTCCTGTGCCGCCAGATTGCATGTCTCACAATTTGCCGTCGGTCGGGGGGTGAATGCATTCTTGTCCACGCGAGTTCCCCGTCTCTTGACTGGATAGTTCGGCGGACGACTGAATCGTGAGGTATCGAACTTGCGTCGTGCATTTGTGCTCGGGTCGCCAGGGATCATTTCGCAGATACTCGTTGCCCCGGCCCAGGCCGACGAGGACCCGACGAGCCCAACCACCTTGACGGCATTGTGTGCTCTGCGTGAAGTGCAATCCGCGTCTCTGGCGTTGGGGGCTCAACAGTATTGGGCACGAGACATCGCGGATGGTTCGCTCGTTCAAATAGTAGCCGTCCCGGTATAAGCCAGGATCGCGTAGACCTGAACGTCAAGATGGTCGAGAGCCGAACCCGCGTCGATCATGATGACCATGAGATGGCCGCGGCTCACATGGTTGAGAGGCCGGCAAGGATTCTCGGTGAGTTGCGGCGTTTATCGTGCGCATTTCCACTACTTCGTCCCAAGTGGGTCTGTGTAGCGCGTCGGCAGAAGGCAAATTGGGATGTCGGTGTCACCCGCCTGATTGAAGGTCGTCGAGGCGAGGTGACTCTTTTCGATGGCGCCACAGAATTCAACTCGTGCGAGGAACCCTTGGCAGTCGGGCTGTGATTCGTCCGAACGATTCCACGTCTCGCTCAAATTGCTTTCTCTCTATTTCGCTGGCACGCCGATAACGGATGGGCGGAAGTCCTGCAAAGAGGTCGAATTTGCGGATATGGCGAGGTCAGAGATTCGTCTATGGGGAGGGTCGGTGACATCTGTGGTGGGAAGGTGTTGTGAGCGGCTCGGGGTTGAGTTCCCCGCGGAGATCGCCGATCGGATTCTCGCACCGGTTGACGATGGTCGGGTCAAGACAATCACCGATCGAATGATCGCGCTTGTTCAGCTGGCACTCGAGAACGAGCCGGCGATTCCGGCGCAAGCCAGACAGGAAGAGTTGCCAATGACGGGCTGATCAGAGCCCAAAAAAGGCGAAACCCCCCTTCGCTCGCCAGCTCCGGGGGTTCCGCTCGTCGTACAAACCGCCACGCAAGGGAGGAGGTCTGCCTTCTATGAGTATAGGACGCGCGATTCGTCGTGCGCACGCGACACGACGTGATATCGGTGTCCGCAACGTCTCATCTCAGCGCCAACGTGACAATTCCGTGAGCGCAGACCTAATGTCGCCGGCTCTCCCGGCGTTTACGCATGCCGTGAGGGGGTGTCGCTCTTGTCAGGGTAAGCCATGTCCTGCTGGTGATGCCAGCGACTCACGGCAACAACCTGGTTAAGGGCGCGTGAAAGGCGCGTCATGCACCCCAATTCTGCGGCTCAAGCGGCCGCATCTTCCGTCGACCCTGCTCAGATCACTCCCGTTGGCGAGATTTCTGCGACCAACGACACCGAATGGGACGCTCTCGTCTCAGCCGCTGTCGAACGGGTCACTCAAGTCGAGCAACTCAACGCGGAGAGCGAGCAGCGGGGCCGGTCCTGGTCGTTACCCGTCGATCCCGGCCGACAAGCCTCAACACCAGCATGGACCGGGCGAACTGCCTGGCAGCTCCAGGTCCGCAATGTGTTGAACTCCCCTACCGGGCGTGACGTTTGCCGACGATGCAAGGTCAGCACAGAGTTCGTCTTCGCCGTGGCCGTGACTATGGCCTCGTTCGCAGAGCGGTCAACGGGCCGGCGCGTATGCGCCGCGCGGGATACGATCGCCCACCGCAGCGGAGTCAGCGTGTCAGTTGTGAAACGCGCGAGAAGGGCACTTCAGTCACTTTCTGTCGCCCGCGAGATGGTACACGCTCAAAGAATGCGGCTCGCTCGAGTTATCCCCAATTGCTCGCTCGTGGCCCCCTATCCCCTTCCAGGGGATTTAAGTTGTTATCTCTTGTTAGAGAGTTATCACCAAAACGCGCGCGAGCGCGCGCGGGCCAGCAATCTAAGAACCCGAAGTCCCTGGCACAGCAACCTCGACCGATCGACCTGCAGCGCACAGCCGCAGAGCTGCTCGTTCATGCACCAGCATTCGAATCGGCTGGGCACATTGGAGCAATCTGCGAAGTCCTTGCGAGTGCCGGCGTCGATGGGAATCGCTGGCGCGGGCGCGACATCGCCGCTGAGCTCACGCGCGACACCCAACAGCGGGGCTGGATTTGGCCGCAACACATCGAACGGCCTCTGGGATACCTCCGGTGGCGGTTGACTCAGATCGACTGGACCCGCCCTTCACCATCTGAGATGGCCCAAAAAGCGGCCCAGGAAGCCCGTCAGCGCATCGCTGACCGCGACGCGCGTCTCGGTTGCCGTGATCACGTCGTGGCGACTCCTGGGCACCGTGAGCGGTGCAAACAAGCCCTTAATTCGAAGCTGATTCAGCGTCGAAAGGCTGATGCCCATACCTGAACACTGATGATCGACTTAGACAGAGGCCCATGGCCAGTTCTGGGGCAGCCAATTCGCGAAAAGGTTCTGGGTGCAGGTACATGCGCTGCGTAGGCGATGGTTCAGGGCGTTATGGTCCCTCAGCCGAAGGGCGATCGCTGTGGCCGAGCATGATTCTGCAGTCCAAGTGCATGGGCCCACTCCTGCACTGCGCATTAGAGCTTGGCGCCCGGCGCAACCAGTCGCCGGGCCGGTGGCCGGTTTGTATTGCCGTGTCTAGTCGCGTCCTTGGCCATCGTTCGTCTCACCGGGTCAAGTCCCCGGGGGGTGGTGTACGAAGGTCGTTGTGTGCCTACTCGTTGGTGAGCAAGGCAGTCAAGGTCGGTGTCACCTCCTCGGTGAACTCACTGGTGCTGTCGGTGGGATTGTCGCTGCGGGAGCGGGCCAGCGCGTTCAGGCCGAGATAGCGGCGCCCTTCGATCCACTCGTCGTGTTGTTCGGCGAGGACCGCTCCGACGAGCCGAATCCGGGCGGTGCAGTCAGGGAAGATTCAAACCACATCGGTTGTCCGGCGGATTTCCTTATGGAGGTCCTCCCGCGGATTGTTCGTCCAGATCTGCTCGGGAATGCGGTGAACATGCCAACAGGTCCGGCCGGGCGGCGTCGAGATGATCGGCGACCTTCGGCAGCTTCTCGGCGGAAGCGCCAATGATTCGATCATATTGGGCATGAACGGAATCGGCGCCGGTTGGTCGTAGACCGAGCGCAGCATCATCTTCACCCAAGGCCGCGACGCCTTCTCTGGTCACCGCTATGAGGTTCGTCGAAGTAATGGGGTGCGGCACCTCGGTCACAAAAGCGCTCGGAAGGGTAGCGCCGATCGCAACCACCGGCACGGCGTCCGCGTCGGAGGTCACCAATCGCACCCCGGGACAAGCCGCGGGCGACCAGGGACCGGCAGAACGCCAGCCGCCCGGCCCCGTCCTCGGACTAGGTCACATCCACGACCAGGGTATGCACGTTGACCACCCGCTAGTTCTCCCGCACCGTGAGCACCAGTGCGTCGACGGCGACAAACGTGTAAGGCCCGGCATCGAGTGGCTGGCTGCGGAACGCCTCGATCTGGGTGTCGAGGTCCTCGGCCATGACCGATACCTGCGACTTCGACAGCGAGGTGATGCCCAGCGTGTCGACGAGCCGCTCCGTCCGCCGGGGTGGAGACGCCGAGCAGGTAGCAAGTGACAATCACGGTGGCCTGTGCCTTTCGGCGCTCTTGCGGCGCCGCAGCAACCAGATGCTCGGGGAAGTACGAACCGGATCGCAGCTTGAGGATCGCTACGTCGAGGGTGTCGAAGCCGTGGTGCCGGTAGCCGTTCCGGCTGTTGCCGCGCTCGTCGGAGCGTTGTTGGAGTCGGCGCCGCACCGTGCGTCGGCCTCATCAGGGTGTGGGTGAACCGTCAGTAGCTAGTGCAGCAGGTCGGGGGTTGTGCCGGCGAGTTGGTCCGTTCGGATCTGCTGCAGGTCGATATCGTGGGCCCATGCACCTGGCTACGACAGGTCGGTCGGATGCGGAACCGATCGGTCTGTGCCGACGAGCGCGGTGGCGGACACAGACCGCCGTCTTGACCCAAGTCACGTGCACCCGTAAACGCTTCGTCTCATGACCTACCCGGAGTTTTGCGGTGGCGTCGAGACGCGGCGGCTGGCACTCCCGAGCCGAACTTTCAACCGATGAGTGGATGCATAAGCCGACCGGTACTCGGTCAAATCGCTCGATGAATCAACGGCCTCAGTCATGTTCGGATTGCCATCCGGCGAATGTGCGACGGCCGGGCGAGTCGACTGGAACTCGCTCAAGCCCTCGGATTTGTGTTCTCAAGCCCTGGAGCCCACCGCATCGGGGTGATGCACCGTGCATGACCCCGATGGATACATCAGACGAGGTCGGGGGTGGATCAGGCGGAGATGGACGGGACGTTGACTAAAGGGATCACCCAACTTTCCGTCGGGTTGGTCTAGCGGGAAGACTGACCCGTGCGCCACGGTGCTGCACCGCTCGACGGATCACGAGACGTTTGCACGCAGTATTAGAAATTTGACCTCGCCTGTTGGATTACGACAGGCGAGGCGGGTCGCCGCGTCATGATGGTTGGCGCTCAGTCCGAGCGTTCGGGACAGAAACGAATTCGACTGGGCGGCAGACCGCGATCCACAACCTGATCGCCAGACCTTACCCAGGTCCGGGCGGGGAAGGTGTACTGAGCACTCCAGAAAGCCCCGGCCAGATGGACAGCATTCGGTTAGTCAGCGACACATTTGACGAAGGCGGTCGTGGGTGATGCACCGTGCATCACCCACGACTCGATCGAGCGACGCTCCCGTGAGCGCTAGCTGGTCAACTTCAAGCCCCATCCTCCCGTTCCTTGCATATGTCGTCACACGCCCATTCCCCCGGTGCTGTCCAGGCTCGGTTGCGCTGCCCTGGTGGGGAACGGCCTCACCAAGGTGAACCAAGGCAGTGGACTCGGGAGAGCGTCAATATGCCGGAGCAACAAGGATGCAGCGCAGCGGGAATGCCCCGCCGATCGCTAGAGCGAAACCGACATGCACGCGGGGCCACCCATCGCGTCTCAGGCAGGACCCAGTTAGCCGGCGACCGGTATGACGCCACTTCCAATTGGACCCAGCCCTCAGCGGAGGTTTCCCACGAGGCTCATCAAGCGGAATGGCCTCGATGCTGATACGGCCCCAACAAGAGCGTGGAGGTTCACCGCCTCGACGTGACTTGCAACCCGTAGAGCAAGATCCGCTTCGTAGCGAACGCCCCATCGATCGGTCTGGCAATGACCGCCCTACCCGGGCGCGAGACTCTTGTCGCCAGCGCCTCCCGCGGCTTCCAACCTCATCCAACTGCCTGTGCGGTGATGCACGGTGCATCACCGGCGGATTGCCACTGTCTGGCTCCTGGCGCATTGGTTTGGTCCGATTTGGATCGGTCATGCCGCCGTGATGCGCGGTGCATCCGGTCAGATCCCGTGAGGTGGTGTGCGAAAGGTCGCGACTCCTCGGGGTATACGGTCCGCGCTGCGGGCGCCCCCTATTCGAGTTCTGCAGCGGCGATGTTGCCGCCAGCGGAGTGGGCCAGATCGCCGCGGCCCGTCAGAGGCACGGTGCTGACCTGATCCGGCCCGAGGTTGGGCGACGAGCCGCGCTGAGCGACTCCCTTGCGGTGATGCACCGTGCATCACCGCGAAGCGTGTTGTGTGGACCTCGCCTCGCCCCGGGGATCTTGACTTGGCCCGGCATGGGGTGGCTTACGCCGACAGTGATGCACGGTGCATCGCGGCGAGATCCCGTGAGGTGGTCTACGAAATGTTGCGTGACTCCTCAAGGCATGCGGTCCGCTGCGTCCTCTCCGTTCGGGTTCTGCAGTGGCGGTGTTACCGCCAAGGGGGCAGGTAAGAACGTCGAGAACCATGACCGACGCGGTGGGGCGCCACCGCTTCGCACCGGCGGTGTTGACTTGGGAGTGGGGTGCGACTTTGGTGATGCACCGTGCATCACCAAAGTCGTCGACAGGGAGTCGACAGGGAAGCGACTCGGCCACGCCTAGCGGTCAAGTGGACGACGAACCAGGCTGATCGCGAATCCTCTACGGTGATGCACGGTGCATCACCGGTTGGCAGTGGAACGCCTACCCGGGCGCTGGGACTCTTCGCCGCCGAACCCACCCGCGGCCTGCAACCTCATCCGACTGCCTGTTCGGTGATGCACCGTGCATCACCCGGTGTTCAAGTCGATGTGATGCACGGTGCATCACCGAATGGGCGACACGCCGCCGGAGATATCAAAGGAGGCGGATCGATCCCAGTACGCTCCATCTAAATACATGCAAAGCATGCGCAGAGAATGGAGGATGATGAACGCCGGAGTGACATCCGAAATGGTGGCCACCAGCTCATCGACCAGTCCGGCCGCGAGCAAACGCAAGCCGGCCGCACGTAAACCGGCAGGTAGGAAGACTGCGAGTCGGTTCCGAAAGTACGCCGGCGGCGAGGATAGCGAGGAGCTCGCGGCCGCCGCCTCCGGCGATGTAACTACTACGCAGGCGAATGGTGATGCAAACACGGGCGGCATCACCGCCGCGCTTGCTGGATTAGCTGCCGCCGACGGCCAAACCGTTGTGCAGGTTCCAGTTCTCCAGACCGCCCCGCACCCGTTCAACGACCCGGACAGGTCTAAGCCCCAGGCTGGCGACCCAAAGTGGGATGAGTTGGTCAACGGCGCCAGGGCGAACGGCATCAAGGTTCCCGCGCTGCTGGTAACACGCGAGGGTTTCCTCGCGCAACGGCCCGACCTCGCCCACGCTATCGGTGACGATGCCGAGTATGTGGTCATCTACGGGCACCGCCGCCGCGCGGCCGCCATTGCCGCCGGGCTGGCGACGATTCCGGCGGTGATTGACGACGCCGTGATGGACGATCACGGCGACCTCGACGCCATGACGCTGGAGAATCTCGGACGCCAGGACCTTTCGGAGATCGCCGAGGCCCAGATGTTCGCTCGGTACTCCGAGTTGGGAATGGGCCAGCGTGCCATCGCGGACAAGCTGGGCGTCGATCAGGCGACGGTGTCCAGGCGGCTGTCGCTGTTACTCCTTGCCCCCGAGGT
>SEEV01000081.1 GCA_004211695.1 Rhodococcus sp. (in: high G+C Gram-positive bacteria) | reverse complement strand
CCTCCTGCAGCAGGGTCAGCAGGTCTTCGCGATCTCCTGGCGCAACCCCCACGCCCGGCACCGGGACTGGGATGCCGACACCTACGGCGCGGCGATCGTGGAGGCGCTCGATACGGTGCAGTGCATCGCCGGGACCGACAGCGCCCATGTCCTGGGCACCTGCTCGGGCGGGATTCTCGCGGCGATGGTCGCGGCACATCTCACCGAGATCGGTGAGGGCGATCGCATCGCCGGCCTCACCCTGGCCGTCACCGTCCTCGACCAGACCCAGGCCGGTACCGCGGCTGCCGTCATGAGCGAGCGCGCCGCAGCGGCCGCGATCCGCGACTCGGCCGCCAGGGGGTATCTCGACGGCCGCACCCTCGCCGAAATGTTCGCGTGGCTGCGGCCGAGCGACCTGGTCTGGCGGTACTGGGTGAACAACTACGTGCAGGGTCGGGCTCCCGCCGCCTTCGACGTGCTGTTCTGGAACTCGGACACCACCCGCATGACGGCGGCACTGCACCGCGACCTCGTCCTGCTCGGCCTGCGCAACGCGCTGACGGCGCCGGGGGCGGCGACCATGCTCGGCACACCCGTCGACCTGTCCACCGTGACCGCCGACGCGTACGTCGTCGGCGGCTCCGCCGACCACCTCTGCCCGTGGCAGTCCACCTACCGGAGCGCTCGCCTCCTCGGCAGCAAGGACTCCCGCTTCGTGCTGTCGTCGAACGGACACATCGCCTCGCTCGTGAACCCGCCGGGCAATCCCCGGGCGTCCTTCCGATTCGGGCAGCCCGTCCCGGAGACTCCGGACGAGTGGCTGGCGGCGGCGGAGACGACGTCCGACTCGTGGTGGCCCGACTACGCGCGCTGGCTGGCCGAGCGCAGCGGACCCGACGTCGACGCACCGCACAGCCTCGGTGCGCGGCAGTTCCCGCCGCTCGCCCCGGCACCGGGCACCTACGTACATCACAGCTGACCCGCACGACACGATCAGAGGCACACTATGACCATGAACCTTGCCCACCCCACCGATCTCCTCGGGCTCGTCGGACAGACCATCGGAACCACCGGCACGCTCAAAATTGCTCAGGATCAGGTGAATCTGTTTGCCGATGCGACCGGGGACCACCAGTGGATCCACACCGACCCGGATCGCGCGGCGCTCGGACCCTTCGGCGGGACGATCGCGCACGGCTATCTCACGCTGTCGCTGGCCCCGAGCATCCTCGCCGAAGTTCTCACCGTCGACGGCGTGCACGCCGCCCTCAATTACGGCCTGAACAAGGTGCGGTTCCCGGCGCCCGTGCCCGTCGGTTCCGCGCTGCGCGCCACGGTGTCCGTGACCGCGGCGCAACGGAAACCGGCCGGTGTCGAGGCGGTGTTCGGATTGACCTACGAGGTCGACGGCGGAACCCGCCCGGTCTGTGTCGCGGACGTCGTGGTGCTCTACACGTGACCGTGACCGAAATATTCGGCAGGAACGACCGGTTCGAGGACAGTGTCGTGACGGTCGGAGGCCGGCGGATCCGGGTGCGGGTCCGCCGGGGCACCGGCGTGCCCCTGGTTCTGTGCAACGGCATCGGCGCGGGCTTGGAAGTGCTGGACCCGTTAGTCGCGGCGATGGACCCGAAGGCGACGATCGTTCGCTTCGACGTCCCGGGCACCGGAGGTTCGCCGGCATCACCGGTCCCGTACGGGATTCCTGCCCTCGCGTGCGGTCTGGGCCGGCTCCTCACCGAGCTCGGGATCGGAGTCGTCGACGTCCTCGGCCTGTCCTGGGGCGGGTCACTGGCCCAGCAGTTCGCCCTGCAGAATCCGCGGCGCTGCCGGCGCCTCGTTCTCGTCGCCACCGGAACCGGCGCCCTGATGGTTCCCGGTCACCCGCGCGTGCTCGCGAAGATGCTGACACCGAGGCGATTCACCGATACCGGCTACGCGGCGGCCATCGCCGGCGAACTGTACGGCGGCACCGCCAGACGGGGCGGAGACGACGTGGCGCGAGTCTTTCGAAAGCAGTCTCACGCCGGCTCGCGCATCGGCTACGTCCACCAGCTCCTCGCGGGTGCGATGTGGACCAGCCTGCCGGTGCTGCCCCTCATCCGGCAACGCACGCTGATCGTCGCGGGTACCGACGACCCGATCATTCCCCTCCTCAACGCGCACATCATGAACGCCCTCCTTCCGCACGCGACCGTGCACGTCCACCCCGGTGGGCACATCGACATCCTCACCAACGCAACCGATCTCACCCCGGCTGTCACTTCCTTCCTCACGGCACCGTAGCCGTGGGCCGTGCAACAGGTCCGCCTTCGGCTCCGGGCGACGGGTCAGCCGTCCGCACCCATCTCGGCAAGCACCGTCCGTAGGCGGTCGTTGTCCGCCGGACTCCAGCCGTCGGGTGGCAGGATCGCGCTCCACGCGTCGGCGATGTCGACGACGTACGAATGCCCGTGCCCGTCGGGGACGCCCGTCGATACCGCCATGTCGGCAGCAACCTGGAGGAAGGTCACGAACGGGAACCACTGCGTGCTGTCGAGAACGTCGTAGCCACGCTCCTCCTGCAGCCAGTCCGGCTCGCTCAGCAGCAACTGGGGCGACCACCAGACGATCGGATCCGACGGATGCTGCAGATAGACCATGCGTGGGGTTCCCCACGGGGCATCGGGGCGCGGCAGGTCCTCCGGCGCCCGCGCTCCGAAACGCACGGTCTCGCCCTGCTCGTAGATCGGAAGCCACTCGGGCGAACCCGGATCGCGATTCGTGGTGACATCGGTCCAGATCTCGTTGGCGTTGGGTGGTCCCGTGAACAGCACACCGTCGGTCCGGGCCTCGACATCGTCGACGCTGCCGAATGCGCTTTCGCCACCGAAGGAGCCGAGGCTCTCGCCCATCACGACTAGCTTCGGACGGGTCTCCGGCGGCAGGGCCTTCCACTTGTCGTACACCGCGTCGAACAACGCCTCCCCGGCTTGGTGGGCACGCTCCTTGTCCACCAGGAAGGACAGCCAACTCGGCAGATAGGAGTACTGCAACCCGACCGTCGCGGTGTCGCCGTTGTACATGTATTCCAGCGAGGCGACGAGACTCTCGTTGATCCACCCGGTCCCGGTGGTGGTCGCCACCCCCACCACCGCGCGGTCGAACCCCCCGGCACGTTCGAGTTCGTCTGCTGCCACCTGTGCGTTCTCGCGGATCGAATCGCCGCCGCTGGCGAGTCCGGCGTAGGTCCGGATCGGCTCCAGCGCCGGCCGTCCACCGTTGAATGCAGACAGTTCGTCGACTGTCGGGGCACGCGCAATGAACGAGCGGCCCTGCCGCCCCAGCGAATCCCATGTGACGAACGACTCCGGTCCGCCCGAACGCAGCGAGGACGTCGGCGGCTCGTCACCCGCCTTGGTTTCCTGGTTGACGGCGGCGAACGAATTGTTCAGCCCGGACATGACGACGCGGACCACCGCGCCGTTGACGAGTGCGAACAGCAACGCCACAACCAGAACGCCGATCACCGTCGCCGAGATGCGCCGCGGCACCACCCGGCTGATCTTGCGCTCGACCCACCGCACCGCCCGCAGCAGCACCCGGGCGATTGCAACGAACAGCACGAAGATCAGCACCGCCACGACCACCATGACGAGATACCCCGTCCACGGGAACGGTGCAGCGCTCATGATCTCTCGCAACTGGGACTGCCAGTTCCAGAACCACACCAGCATCGCCACGGTCCCGACGAGACCGATCACCGTCGCCACCCGGCGAACCATGATCTTCACATGGGCCGGTGCCTCCCGCCGCACGAGGTAGCGCACCAACTTGGAGCCCAGAAACCCGAAGGCGTAACCGACGGCCGCCGATACACCGGTGACGAGTCCCTGGAAGAACGGACCACGGGGCAGAAGCGTCGGTGTCAACGACAGCCACACGAACAGCACGGCGATCACCAGTCCACCGAACGCGTACCGGTCGGGCCACCACCTACGGTGCCCGGGTGGCCGGGCAGGCTCGATTTCGCGTTCGGGTGCACTGTCGATCACATCGGTCGCCATGGCTCGTCGCGTCCTCTCCATGACGGGCGGACTCCGGGATTGCGTCGTCCGCTGGCCATCATTCTCCGTCAGGCAGGGGTCGGGAACCACCGAATTCACACAGAATTCACGGTCGTCGGACATGCCCGACGATCACCCGGCGAGCGACGTCCTAGATGCCCTCCTCGTAGCCCGGCTTCCATGTCGCGACAGCCCAGATCACGAAGACGTCCAGCACGATCATGACGATCGACCACCACGGGTAGTGCGGCAGCCACAGGAAATTGGCAAGGAGGGAGACAGCACAGATCACCACGGCGCCAACACGGGCCCACGTCGCCCCGGTGAACAACATGGCACCGACCGCCGCGACGATCACACCGAGCACGAGGTGAATCCACCCCCACGCGGTCGTGTCGAACTGGTAGATGTACTCGGGACCCGCCACGACGAGGTCGTCCCGCCTGAGCTCGGAGATACCCGAGAGCACATGGAGAATTCCGATAGTGAGCAAAACTATCGCTGCCACCATCGACGTGGCGGCCGCGACGCCTTGTTTGACCAACGACTCATCGGACATGGCGATCCCTTCCCGGACTTACCTTTTTCCCGGACATACATTGGCCTGCAGATAGTTTCCGCTGCCACGTAAAGCGCGGTCAATATGTGACCGTCATGTGTACGTCTGGGCATCCTCCTGACAACAGGTGATCCGCGGGAGGATACTTACTTACGCCAGTTCATTTCGTACCTTGACGAAAGAGGAACGGTCATGTCCGAGGAATCGCTGGTCAAACAAGGTGTGGCAAAGGGAACTTCCATGGGCGGGGCGGTTCTACTCGTCACCGTCGGCGTGCTCGAGTTCCTTCAGGGGATCTCCGCGGTAGCCAAGGACGACGTGATCGTCGTCGGTATCGAGTACACCTACAAATTCGACGTCACCACCTGGGGATGGATCCATCTCGTGCTCGGTGTGATCGTCGCCGCCGTCGGTGCGGCGCTGTTCACCGGGGCGACGTGGGCACGAGTCGCTGCCATGGTGCTCTGCGCCCTGTCGATCTTCGTCAACTTCCTGTGGTTGCCGTACTACCCGCTGTGGGCGATCACGATCATCGCGCTGAACGCCGTCGTCATCTGGGCGGTCGCAACCTGGAATCCCGACGAGATCTGAACGACGATGACCGACGGCACGAACACCGCCCCACTCGGCAAGGACGAACGCGCAGAACTTCTCCGGTTGCGCGACGAAGTCGCGACGCTGCGCACGCAGGCCGCGGGCGCCGCCGCCGGCGTTCCTGCCGAACCGGTCTCCCACCCACCCCGGAACGGGCTGCGCTGGACCGCGGTGACGATTCTGCTGGTGCTGGTCGCGGTTCTCGCGATGGCGTCGGTCACCGCCCGCTTCACCAGGAGCCAGATCCTCGACACCGATCGCTACGTGAGCACGGTGGCACCCCTCGCCGAGAATCCGGCCATCCAGGCGGAGATCACGAACCAGATCACCGACGAGATCTTCACCCGAGTCGATGTCGAGGGGCTCACCAAAGACGCCCTCACCGCACTGACCGACGTCTCGAACCTCGCTGCGAACGCTCCCCGCCTGGACCAGGCGGTGGTCGGTCTCGCACCGGTGATCACCAGCCAGGCAAAGAACTTCGTCCACGACACCGTCAGCTCACTCGTGAAGTCCCAGCAGTTCGAGGACTTGTGGATACAAGCGAACCGGTCTGCCCACAACGCGCTCGTCGCGGTGATGACAGGGAACTACGGCCTCAGCTCTGTCGAAGTCGACCAGAGCGGCACCGTCAGTATCTCCCTGGGCACCGTCATCGACAGGGTGAAGGCCGCGCTGAACGAGCGCGGTTTCGCGTTCGCGGACAAGATCCCCTCGGTGGACAAGCAATTCGTGCTGTTCCAGTCACCCGAACTGGTGAAGGCGCAGCGGGCCGTCGCCGCGCTCGACAAGGCATCGGTGATTCTGCCGTGGCTGGGAATCGCGTGCGCGGCCGCCGCTGTCGCCGTTGCACCCTCGGGCCGGAGGCTCCGCGCGCTGGCCCTCGCCGGGTTGTCGATCGCACTGGGGATGCTGGTCCTCGCGATCGGAATTCTCGTCGGCCGCGCGATCTACCTCGACAGCGTCCCGTCCGACATACTGTCGCCCGATGCAGCGACAGCGGTCATCGACACCGTCCTGGTGCCGCTGCGCACCAGTCTGCGCGCGGTGGCCGTTCTCGGCGTGGTGATCGCGCTCGGCGCCTACCTCACCGGCGGCTCGTCGTCCGCGAAGGCCGTGCGTCGCGGCTACGGGCAGGCACTGGACTTCGTCCGGCGATCCGGCGGCGGTCGCCCGCCGAACGAGGTGGAACGGTGGGCCAATCAGCTTCGAGTTCCGCTGCGGTGCGCCATCATCGGTGTCGCTGCGTTGATGCTGATGTTCTGGCGTTACCCCACCGGGCTGGTCGTGTTGTGGATCGTTCTCGGCGCCGTGCTGGCGCTCGCGGCGCTCGAACTGCTCATCCGCCCGGCCCGCAAGTCCGCTGTGCAGACTGACACCCCGCCCACGAACACACCGCCGACTGGCGCTACGCCAGTGTCTTCGCCTTGATCGCCTGGAACTCGGCGTCGGTGATCGTCCCGGAATCGAGCAACGCCTTGGCATCCGCGATCTGCTGAGCCGGAGACTGCCCGGCGACATCCCGAATGTAGGTGTCCTGCGCTTGCTCGACCTGACGGGCGGCGGCCAACGACCGCTCACCCGAACTACTCAAGGCACAGCGGGCCGTCGCCGCGCTCGACAAGGCGTCGGCGATCCTGTCGTGGCTAGGGACCACGCGCGCAGCTTCGAGTTACGCTGCGGTGCGCCATCATCGGTGTCGCTGCGGTGCTCCTGATGTTCTGGCACCACGCCAACGGACACCCCGCCCACGAACACACCGCCGACTGGCGCTACGCCAGTGTCTTCGCCTTGATCGCCTGGAACTCGGCGTCGGTGATCGTCCCGGAATCGAGCAGCGCCTTGGCATCCGCGATCTGCTGAGCCGGAGACTGTCCGGCGACGTCCCGAATGTAGGTGTCCTGCGCTTGCTTGACCTGATGGGCGGCGGCCATCGAGCGCTTCGCCATGCCGTCGCTCCTGACGATCAGGTAGATCAGGGCGGACAGGAAGGGAACGAAGAACAGGAAGAATATCCAGATCGCCTTCACCCACCCCGAAGTCTCGCGGTCCCGGAACAAATCAGTGATGATCGAGAACAGCACCGTCAGGTACGCCACGAAGGCGAAACAGACGAAGATGAACCAGAAGAATTCCCAGAAGCCTTCCATTGTCGGCGCTCCGTCCACTCGGTGTTGCGGTCAGGAGGCCAGGATTCTGGCCTTCTCTCTGCTGAATTCTTCCTCGGTGAGCACTCCCTGATCGCGGAGTTCACCCAGTTGTTTCAGGGCTGCAATGCGATCCATGCCGCCGGACGGCGGTGCGGGCTGGGCCGGCGGCGGTGGAGGAGGAGGTGCCGCCGCCTGCTGTGGGGCAGGTTGGTTCGCCGACCACCGCTGGCCTTGGCGCCGCGACACCCGGTTGGAGACGGCGGTGGCGGTGCCCGCCACGACGGCAGTCCGGGCCATACCGCGCAGGAGTCCTGGCATGATGTGCTCCTCAGATCTCGAATGGGCGATGTGTCAGCCGGTGGCGGCGTCGAGCGCGTCGAGCGCCGCGAGAATGCCCTGGACGGGGATGCGCCCGGATGCCACGAGCTGGGCGCCCTCACGGCGAAGTGCCGAGGCGAACGGTGCGGCCCAGCAGTTCTCGTACACGAGGATCGCTCCGGAACAACCCGGCTCGAGGACGGAAGCCGCCTCCTCGAGGTCGGTTCTGTCGATCAGACCTGTCGCCGCCTCGGCGAACAGCGTCACGTCCACACGGCCTTCGAAGCCGACGTCCTCGACGGCGATACCAGCCAGCGATCCGTCGGCTTCCTTACGGACGAAGACCAGATCGAGCACCCGGATGATGCCCCGTTCGACCAGGTCGATCAGATGTGGCAACGCCGATCCGTCGGGTTTCCGGTCGGCAGGGAACTCCACGACGAGATAGTCGATGGGCCCGAGTTCGTCGAAATCGGTGTCGTTCACCGCAGGACCTCTCTTCTGAAGACAGCAGCGACAGCCACACACGGCTTGCTGTCAGTATCACCCAGCCGAGGACACACCGCTAGAGAACAACGTCATCTGCGACCGGCGCCGTACGTTCGGCGAGGTCACGCCGGGCCGCCTTCTCGACCAGGAGGGGGACGAAGTCACGGATCCTGCACTCCGCGAGGCGCTTGTGCGCAGTGCGCACGGTGAGTTCGACATCCGCGGAGGCGACGGACGGGTACCGAGTGATCAGTCGCTCGATGACCTGTTCGACCTGCAGCAATTCGTCATCGCCGGTCATCGGACAATCGTCTTCCTGCTGCGATCCACCGTCAAGACACGAAATGGTCTCTCGAGCAACACGGTTCGGCCCGGGCCCTGAGCCTTCCCGATCTTGGAACGAGTCCAGTTTTCAGGTCTGCCCCGGAAATGCTGTTTCGCGCCTGCGCCGAGTGGAACGGCGGACAATAGAGGCACCGGGCCGCCCGGCTCGCTGGAGGATAAGGAGACGGTCATGTCCGAGACAACGTCGGTCAAGCAGGGCGTCGCTGCAGGCACCTCGATCGGGGCGGCCATCATCATGGTGACCGTCGGCATCATCCAGTTCTTCCAAGGTATCGCCGCGGTCGCCGAGAACGAAGTGTTCGTGGTAGGCATCGAATACGTCTACAAGTTCGACCTGACCACCTGGGGCTGGATTCACATCGTGCTGGGCGTGCTCGTGGCAGGGGCCGGCCTCGCGCTGTTCACCGGCGCGGGATGGGCGCGGGTGTCCGCGATCGTGATCGCGGCCGTCTCCATACTCGCCAACTTCCTGTGGCTGCCGTACTACCCGTGGTGGTCGCTGCTCATCATCGCGCTCGACGTCGTGGTGATCTGGGCCGTGTCGACCTGGAAGCCGGATCGAGTCTGAGCAGACGACCGCCGAGGGAGAAACCGTGGGAAAGAAGTCGAAACACGAGCAATCCAGCCCTGACCTGACCGGCCCGAGCCCTACCGAGCCCACCCCGCCGGACAAGCCGATGAAGAACAGGGAGTACCGCCGCCTGCTCCGTCCGCTCCACGGCGAACTCGTCGCGTTGCAGGAGTGGGTGAAATCGACGGGGGCGCGGATCTGCGTTGTGTTCGAGGGTCGCGACACCGCGGGGAAGGGCGGCGTGATCAAGGCGATCACCGAGCGGGTCAGTCCGCGCGTGTTCCGGGTCGTCGCCCTGCCCGCCCCCACCGACCGCGAGAAGACGCAGATGTACGTCCAGCGGTACCTGCCGCATCTCCCGTCCGGCGGGGAGGTCGTGATCTTCGACCGCAGTTGGTACAACCGCGCGGGCGTCGAACGGGTGATGGGCTACTGCACCGAGGAGGAAGCCCAGAACTTCCTCCAGCTCGTCCCGACGGTCGAGCGCGCGATCGTCGACTCGGGTGTCATCCTGCTGAAATACTGGCTGGAGGTGAGCCAGGAACAGCAGACGCTGCGCCTGCAGAGCCGAATCGACGACCCGCGAAAGCTCTGGAAGCTGTCGGACCTGGATGTGAAGTCTTACACCCACTGGTACGACTACTCGCGGGCACGGGACGAGATGTTCCACTTCACCGACACCGGCTGGGCTCCGTGGTACGTCGCGGTCAACGACGACAAGAAACGCGGTCGGCTCAACGTCATCAGCCACCTGCTGAGCCAGATTCCCTACGAACCGCTCGAACGCCCCGACATCACCTTGCCCGAGCGACAGAGCCGTCACGGCTACGAGCCGCCGAAGCAACCACTGCACTGGATCCCCACCCCCTACTGAGGATCCCATCCGGAAAGGACGAGCGGTCATGGTCTCGACGGAACCCGCGCAGGCGCACACCGCCTGGTATGCCCAGGACGCCGACGCCGTCGTGGCCGCCGCAGCGTCCGACCGCCAGTCCGGACTGACGGCCGGCGAGGCAGACGAACGGCGCCGACGGCACGGTCCCAACGAGATCGCCTCCGAGCCGGCGGCGTCGACGTGGGCGATCGCGCTGCAGCAGCTGAAGGATCTGATGAACCTGATGCTGGTCGCTGTGGCGATCGTCAGCGTCGTCATCGGCGAGGTGCCGACGGCGATCATCGTTGCGGCACTCGTCGTGCTCAACGTCGTACTGGGCACGCAACAGGAACTGAAGGCCCGCGCCAGCGTCGACGCGCTCGCGAAGATGCAGATACCGCAGGTGCGGGTAACGCGGGACGGGGCGCTGGAACAGTTCGCCGCCACCGACCTCGTACCGGGCGACATCGTGCACCTCGAGGCCGGCGACATCGTCCCCGCCGACGGTCGATTGCTCACGTCGGCGACCCTCGAGACCCAGGAGGCGGCCCTGACAGGTGAGAGCGCCCCCATCCCGAAGGACCCTCAGACCCTCCGCGCCACCGAAGTCCCCCTCGGCGACCGCAGCAACATGGTCTTCCAGAACACTTCGGTCACCCGGGGCACCGCCACCATGGTGGTCACCGAAACCGGCATGAACACCCAAATGGGCGAGATCGCGTCGATGCTGTCGGCCGTCGCGCCGAGCAAGTCTCCCCTTCAGCGCGAACTGAATTCGCTCACCAAGGTGCTCGGGATCATCGCGTGGACGGCGGTCGCTCTCATCGTGATCCTCGGTGTGATCCGCGGACAGAGCCTGGCGACGGTTCTCCTGCTGGGTATCTCCATGGGGGTGTCCGCGATCCCGACCGGCCTGCCGACGTTCGTGCAGGCGATGCTGGCCTTCGGGGCCCGTCAGCTGGCCGAGGCGAAGGCCGTCGTGAAGAACCTCACCGACGTCGAGACCCTCGGAGCGACCAGCGCGATCAACTCGGACAAGACCGGCACACTGACGATGAACCAGATGACGGTGCGGTCGCTGTACTTCCATTGCCGGTGGTACACCGTCGACGGCGAGGGATACAGCAAGACCGGGAGGATCACCCACGTCGCGGGTGAGGCCGTTCCCGACTTCACCCTGCTCGCGTACGGACTGTGCCTCGACAGTGACGCCACCGTCTCCGACACCGGCGAGGTGGTCGGCGATCCGACGGAGGCCGCGCTGGTCGTGCTCGCCGCCAAGATCGGCGTCGACGCCCCGCTCACCCGGCGAACGTATCCCCGCGTCGCCGAGGTGCCGTTCGACTCCGCCTACAAGTTCATGGCGACGTTCCACCATCTCCAGGTGGACGGCAGCACCCGGTTCGTGGAACTCGTCAAGGGCGGACCCGACGTGGTCCTCGCCCGTTGCGCCACCGCCTATCGGCCGGGCCGGCAGGTGGCACCACTCGAAGAGGTCCGGGAGGAGCTGACCGAAGCGAATCGAGCCCTGTCCGAGAAGGGCCTTCGCGTACTGGCATTCGCCGCCCGCCGACTCGACGGGCAGGAGGAGGCGGTGGCGGCCGACCCCATGTCGTTCGTGGAGGACCTCACGTTCGTCGGCATGGTCGGCATCATCGACCCGCTCCGGCCGGAGGCGATCGACGCCGTGCGCACCGCCCACACAGCAGGCATCGACGTCCGCATGATCACCGGCGATCACGCGATCACGGCATCCGCGATCGGCGCCGAGCTCGGGCTCGGCCCGGGCGCCATCGGCGGGCCCGAACTCCAGGCGATGACCGACGAGGACCTGGCGGCGGCCCTCCCGAACCTGCACGTGTTCGGCCGCGTCACCCCGCAGGACAAGCTCCGCCTCGCCGACATCATGCAGAAGAGCGGCGCGGTGGTAGCGATGACCGGGGACGCCGTCAACGACGCGGCAGCCCTCAAGAAGGCCGACATCGGTGTCGCCATGGGATCGGGCAGCGAGGTCACCAAACAGGCTGGCAAGATGATCCTCACCGACGACAACTTCGGAACCCTGATCACCGCGATCCGATTGGGCCGCAACATCTACGAGAAGATCGTGTCGTACATCCGGTACCAGATGTCGAAACTCTTCTCGCTGGTTCTGCTGTTCCTCGTCGCGAGCATCTTCGACATCAACGACGGGGTCGCGCTCACCCCGCTGATGGTGCTGTTCCAGCACTTCTTCATCACGCTGTTCCCGGTCGCCGTCATCATGGCGGACCCGCCGGCGCCGGACCTGATGGACAAACCGCCGCGCGACCCCAAGATGCCGATCGCCAACCGGACGGCGTTCGTTCAGTGGCTGGCGTACGGGGTCCTGCAGTTCGCCGTCACCCTCGCCGCGATGCTTCTCGCACCGGGCGACATGAGCACCACCGAGGCGAGCGTCCCCATGACGACGGCGTTCGTGGTGCTCTCGTTCGGTTCCATCCTCGCCGGCCTCGTTATGCGGCGCGACCCCGAATCCGGCCTCACCGCACCGATCCTCACCGCGCTGAAGATCCTGTCCGTCCCGGTCGTGGTCACCGTGTTCGCTGTCGAGATCGGCTTCCTCCAGGACCTCCTCATGACGACGTCGCTGACCGGCGGCCAGTGGCTCGCCTGCCTCGGCTGGTCGCTGATCATTCCGATCGTCGTGGAGGCGGAGAAGGCGCTGCGCCGCCGGCGGCACGTTGGGCCGAGCACACCGATTCCCGCTACCGCCGCGGTCGACCCGCAGCGCGCGCGCTGAGGCCCGGACCATGTCCTGGACAGGGAGCCTTGCGCAGTTGCCGGGCGTCGCGACGGCCCGGGCGTACCGCCGGGAGTGGCTGCGCCCCGACATCGTTGCCGGGCTCGTCCTCACCGCCCTGCTCATCCCCGCGGGGATGGGGTACGCGGAGGCCGCCGGGTTACCCGCCTACGCCGGTCTCTACGCCACCATCGTCCCGCTGCTCGCCTACGCGGTGGTGGGACCGTCGAAAATCCTCGTCCTCGGCCCCGATTCGTCGCTGGCCCCGCTGATCGCCGCGGCGGTACTGCCGCTGGCCGTGACCGGCGACCCCGAGAGCGCACTAGCCCTCGCCGGAATCCTCGGCGTCCTCGTCGGCCTCATCCTCCTCGTCGGCGGATTTCTGCATCTCGGCTTCGTCACCGAACTGCTGTCGAAACCCATCCGGCTCGGCTACCTCAATGCGATCGCGCTCATCGTCGTGGTCGGCCAACTGCCCAAACTGCTCGGTTTCTCCGTCGACGCGTCCGGTCTCATCGGGGAGATCGGAGAGATCGGACTGTCCGTGGTGCACGGCGACATCGACCCGGTCGCCGCCGCAATGGGCCTCGGCTCCCTCGCCGTCATCATCGCGTTCCGCCTCTGGCTGCCCCGCATCCCCGGCGTCCTCGTGGCCGTGGTCGGGGCGATCGTCCTGTCTGCCGCACTGGGGCTCACCGACGACATCGGGATGGTCGGCGCCCTGCCAGCCGGCCTGCCGTTGCCGTCGTTCGGCGGCGTCGACTGGGGGGACGTGGGAAACCTCGTCGGGCCCGCGGCCGGCATCGCCCTGATCGCGTTCGCCGATACGGGCGTGCTCTCCCGCACGTTCGCCGCCCGCCACGGCGAGGACGTCAACGGCAGCACGGAGATGAAAGGGGTCGGCGTCGCCAACATCGCCGGCGGACTGTTCGGGGGGTTCCCCATCTCGGCCAGCGGGTCACGGACCCCGGTGGCCGAACAGAGCGGCGCCCGCACCCAACTGGCATGCGTCGTCGGAGCGCTCGCCGTGCTGGTCTTCGTTCTCGTCGCCCCCGGAGTCACCACCTATCTCCCCGACGCGACGCTGGGCGCCGTGGTGATCGTCGCGGCCACGGCCCTGGTCGACGTGAGTGGAATGGTCCGGATGTGGCGGATGAGCACCGTCGAATTCGGGCTCGCCGCAGCCGCATTCCTCGGGGTCGCCCTGGTGGGAGTGCTGCAGGGCATCCTCGTGGCGATCGGGCTGTCGTTCGTCGCGGTGGTCGCACAGGCGTGGCAGCCGTACCGTACCGAACTCGTCCGGACCGAGGATCGCCCCGGCTTCCACGACGTCGAACGCCACCCCGGCGGGCACCGCATCCCCGGACTGGTCCTGGTGCGCTTCGACGCCCCCCTCTTCTTCGCGAACGGCGAGATCTTCGACGAGTACGTGCGCTCGGTGGTGGCGTCGGCGCCGACCCCGGTCGAGTGGGTGATCGTCGCCGCCGAGCCGATCACCGGACTCGACACCACCGCCGTCGACGAACTCGTCGACCTCGACACGTACCTCGAAGGCAACGGGATCCGGTTGGCGTTCGCGGAGATGAAGGGGCCGATCAAGGACCGGCTCATCCGGTTCGGGGTCGGCGACAGGTTCGACGCGACGCACTTCTTTCCGACCATCGACGCCGCCGTGGACGCATTCCACAGCCGAGCCGACCACACCGGCGATCCGACCGACGACTGACATCGACCACAGGACGGGGCTCGACGCATGGACTTCTGGACGATCTTCTGGCTCGGTGTCATCGCGCTCGCGTTCCTGGCGTATCTCCTACTGCTGTTCGCGATCAGCGCCGACCTGTTCCGGGACGACGAGACGTCGGGGTGGATGAAGGCGTTCTGGGTGTGTTTCCTGCTCCTCGTTCCCTTCCTGTCTGCGCTGATCTACGTGATCCTGAAGAGCGACGACATGGCGGAACGGTCGAGGTACGCGTAACTCGCGCGCCGCTCAGACCGCCCGAACCGACTGGCCCCGAAACGTCCTGCGATACGCCGACGGCGGCACACCCAGCACCGCGCCCATGTGCTGCCGCAGGGACGTGCCGGTTCCGAATCCGACTTCACGGGCGACGGCGTCGACGGACAGGTCCGTCGTCTCGAGCAGCTGCCGAGCGCGGTCCACGCGTCGGGTGACGATCCAGCGGTTGGGGGTGGTCCCGACCTCCTCGCCGAAGCGCCGGGTGAACGTCCGCACGCTCATGTTCGCGTGCGCCGCCAGCCGGTTCAGCGACAGCGGTTCGCCGAGGCGCTGCAGCGCCCACGCGCGAGTCGCCGCGGTCGACTCCGACGTGGACTCCGGCATCGGGCGTTCGATGTACTGGGCCTGCCCGCCGTCGCGCCACGGCGGGACGACGCATCGGCGCGCGACCTGGTTGGCGACGTCCGACCCGTGGTCGCGGCGCACGATGTGCAGGCAGAGGTCGAGACCGGCGGCGACCCCGGCCGAGGTGAGGATGTGCCCCTCGTCGACGAACAGCACGTCGGGGTCGACCCGGACCTGCGGGTATGTGCGCTGGAAGTGCTCGGTGTTGCGCCAGTGGGTGGTGGCGCGCTTGCCGTCGAGCAACCCCGCCGCGGCAAGGACGTACGAGCCGGTGCAGATCGAGACGTACCGGGTACCGGGCCGGACGAACGCGAGCGCCGTCTCGAGGTTCGGGGGCAGATGGCCTTCGTCGTAGGCCGGGCCGAGTTCGTACGACGCCGGAATCACCACGGTGTCGGCGGTGGCCAGGAGTTCGGGGCCGTGGTCGACCGTCACCGAGAAGTCGGCGTCCGAACGCACCGGGCGTCCGTCGGCGGTGCACGTCAGCACCTCGTAGAACGGTTGTCCGTCGGCGTCGTGGGCGCGGCCGAAGACGCGCGAGGGGATGCCGAGTTCGAACGGGATCACACCGTCCAGCGCGAGCACGACCATCCGATGCGGTTCCACCATGGCCAGATTCTTTCACATGTTGTCATTCTGGCAACTGTTCCGGCGGGACGGCGTCCCGCAGACTTACCGTCGTGACGTCCGACATCGCGCCCCCGGCACCCCCTGCCCAAGCGGCCCCGCCCCGCCTGCACTACGCCTGGCTCGTCGCGGCCGTCGCGTTCCTCGCCCTCGTGGGGGCCGCCAGCTTCCGGGCGGCACCCTCGATCCTGATCGACCCCCTGCACGAGGACTTCGGCTGGTCGCGGGCCAGCATCTCCTCGGCCGTGTCCATCAACCTGGTGCTGTACGGGTTGACGTCGCCGTTCGCGGCGGCGCTGATGGAGCGCTTCGGCATGCGGCGGGTGGTCACGGCAGCGCTGATCCTGGTGTCCGCCGGCAGCGGACTGACCGTCTTCATGACGGCCACCTGGCAACTGGTGCTGCTGTGGGGGGTGCTCGTCGGGCTGGGCACCGGGTCGATGGCGCTCGCGTTCGTGGCCACCGTCGTCGACCGCTGGTTCGTCGCGCGCCGCGGCCTCGTCACCGGCATCCTCACCGCAGGCAGCGCCGCCGGACAGCTGGTGTTCCTGCCGATCCTCGCGATGGTCGCCGAGCACTACGACTGGCAGACCGTGGCACTGACCGTGTCGTTCGCCGCCCTCGCCGTCGTGCCGCTGGTGCTCGTGTTCCTGCGCAACCGTCCGTCGGACGTCGGGACGGTCCCGTACGGCGCCGGGCCCGACTACGTCGCGGAACCACCCGCACCGACCGGGCGTGGCGGCGCCGCCGGCCGGGCCGTCACGGTGCTGCTCTCGGCGGCGCGGACCCGGGTGTTCTGGTTGCTGGCCGGTACCTTCGCGATCTGCGGGGCGAGCACCAACGGGCTCGTCGGCACCCACTTCGTCCCCGCCGCGCACGACCACGGCATGCCGGTGACGGCGGCGGCGAGCCTGCTGGCGGTGATCGGGATCTTCGACGTGATCGGCACCATCGCGTCCGGGTGGTTCACCGACCGGTTCGATTCACGCAAACTCCTCGGTATCTATTACCTGTTGCGCGGGATCTCACTGATGCTGCTGCCGATCATGTTCGCGAACACCCTGCACCCCCCGATGATCGCGTTCATCATCTTCTACGGCCTCGACTGGGTGGCGACCGTCCCCCCGACGGTCGCGCTGTGCCGCAAGCACTTCGGCGCCGACGCCCCCATCGTGTTCGGCTGGGTGCTGGCGTCCCACCAGATCGGGGCCGGTGCGGTGGCCTTCCTCGCCGGACTCGTCCGCGACCAGTTCGGCGGCTACGACGCCGCGTTCTACGTCGCGGGCGGGCTGTGCGCGATCGCCGCCGTGATGTCGCTGGCCATCGTCGCAAAGCCCCGGAAGGTGGCGGCCGCGATCGGTTGACGTGCGCCGAAACCACTCCCCCGAGCCGCCCCGGTTCCTAAGATCGATACATGGCAGCTCAGCGCGCGTCGGACGAGGTCATTGACCGTTCCAAGATCGAGAATCGGGCTCCGTCGGTAGCCGCACTGTTCGTGGATCGGGTGGCACACTCCCCGAACCGCGAAGCATTCCGACACGTCGACGCACAGGACCCGACCACGTGGACGAGCGTCACCTGGTCCGAGGCGGGCGATCGGGTACGCAACCTCGCGGCCGGGCTCATCGTCCTCGGCGTGCAGGCCGAGCAACGGGTCGCGCTGGCGTCCGCCACCCGCTACGAGTGGGTGCTGGCCGACCTCGCCGTGATGTGCGCGGGCGCGGCCACCACCACGGTGTATCCCACCACCACAGCCGGCGACGTCGCCTACATCGTCGCCAACTCCGGCAGCCGCGTCGTCTTCGCCGAGGACGACGCGCAGCTCGCCAAGCTCCGCGAGAACCGCGGCGAACTCTCCGACGTGGAGAAGGTCGTCCTGATCGACGGCAGTCCCGGCGACGGCGACGACTGGGTGATCACCTTCCAGCAGCTCCACGACCTCGGCGAGGAACTGCTGGCCGAGACACCCGACGCCGTGCACGACCGGATCGAGGCGATCGACCCCGACGACCTCGCCACCCTGATCTACACGTCGGGCACCACCGGCAGGCCGAAAGGCGTGCGACTGTCGCACTCCGCGTGGACGTACGAGGCGGCCGCGATCGACGCCACCGGCATCCTCGACGCCGACGACCTGCAATACCTGTGGCTCCCGCTGTCGCACGTGTTCGGGAAGGTCCTGCTCACCCTGCCGCTGCAGATCGGTTTCGCGACCGCGGTCGACGGGCGCGTCGACAAGATCGTCGAGAACCTCGCGGTGGTCAAACCCACATTCATGGGCGCAGCCCCCCGCATCTTCGAGAAGGCTCACGCGCGGATCATCTCCACGGTTCGCGAGGAAGGTGGCGTGAAGCAGAAGATCTTCGACTGGGCCATCGGCGTCGGGCTGCGGGTGTCGAAGGCCAAGCAGGCGGGCAAGAGTCCGTCGATGCTCGACTCGGTCCAGCACGCCGTCGCGGATCGGTTGGTGTACAGCACGATTCGCGAACGGTTCGGGGGCCGCCTGAAGTTCTTCATCTCCGGCTCCGCGGCGCTCAATCGTGATGTCGCGCAATGGTTCGACGCCGTCGGCATCGTCGTCCTCGAGGGCTACGGACTGTCCGAGACCAGCGCCGCGTCGTTCGTCAACCGGCCGTCGGCGTACCGGTTCGGCAGCGTCGGCTGGCCCATCCCCGGCACCGAGAGCCGGATCGCCGAGGACGGCGAAATCCTCATCAAGGGCCCGGGTGTGATGACCGGGTACCACGAGAACGCCGACGCCACCGCCGAAGCACTCACCGACGACGGCTGGTTCCGCACCGGCGACATCGGCGAAATGGACGACGACGGCTACCTGCGGATCACCGACCGCAAGAAGGACATGTTCAAGACCTCCAACGGCAAATACGTCGCACCGTCCGCGCTGGCCGCCACATTCAAAGGCATCTGCCCCTACGTCGGCGAGATCATCGTCGACGGCGAAGGCAAATCGTACTGCGTCGCCCTGATCTCCCTCGACGCCGAATCCATCGGCGAATGGGCGAAACAACACGACATGGGCAGAAAATCGCTCGCCGAGATCGCGAACGCGCAGGAGACCCGCAACCTCATCGGCGGCTACATCGAGGAACTCAACGCCGGCCTGAACCGGTGGGAGCAGGTGAAGAAATTCACGATCCTCGAACGGGAACTCACCGTCGAGAACGGCGAGATCACACCGAGCATGAAACTCAAGCGCAAGGTCGTGATGACCAACTTCTCCGACGAACTCGAAACCCTCTACAACTGAGTTGACCCTCACGCGACGTCAGGCTGCACGGTAGAGGTCGTGAGCGAGAAACACACGGTAGGCGTGGTCGCCAGGCTGGTCGGCGTGAGCGTGCGCACTCTGCACCACTACGACGAAATCGGTCTGGTGACCCCGTCCGACCGCACACCCGGTGGGTACCGCAGCTATTCGGATGCCGACGTCGAACGTCTGCACCGCGTGCTGACGTACCGGGAACTGGGTTTCCCCCTCGAGGAGATCGCAGCCCTCCTCGACGAACCGGACGTGGACGCCCTCGCGCATCTACGCCGCCAGCACGCGTTGCTGAGCGAACGGATCGATCGCCTACACGAGATGGCTGCTGCCGTGGAGAAGATGATGGAGGCGAAAACCATGGGCATTCAGCTCACCCCCGAAGAGCAGAACGAGATCTTCGGCGACAACTGGCCGGGCGAGGAATACGCCGCCGAGGCAGAAGAACGGTGGGGTGACACCGACGCGTGGAAGCAGTCGCAGCAGCGCTCCGCGAAAATGAACAAGGAGGACTGGAGGCGAATCAAGGCCGAGGGAGACGCATTCGAGGCCTCCCTTGCGCAGGCGATGGCCGACGGCGTCGAACCCGGAACCGAGCGGGCCAACGCTCTCGCCGAGGAACACCGCGCCGGCATCGAACGGTTCTACGACTGCGATCACGCGATGCAGGTGAACCTCGCCGAGATGTACCTCGCCGACGACCGCTTCCGCCGGCACTACGACGACGTCGCCCCCGGTCTGGCGCAGTACGTCCGGGATGTCATCGTCGCAAATGCGGAGCAGCAGTGAGCAGTTGAACACGGAGTCGGGACGGGTGCCGGTCGGGCTTCACGGTGTGCACCGCGTGGAGGTCCGGCCGGAACTGCACGATCTCGGTGCGGCACTATCCTGAACCCATGTCCGATTCGCAGCGTCCCAGCCCCAGTCAGTACGTCGGATACCTGTTCGGGCGGACGCTGCCGGATTCGATGCAGGACTGGGTCCGCAACGACCTAGTCGGCCCGGGCGCCTCGGTGCGGTACGTCCTCCGATTCATGCTGCCCGTCGTCGCGGTGCTGGCGTTGTTCCTCCTCATCCCCGGTCCGATCTGGATTCCGCTGGCGATGATGGCCCTCCTCCTGCTCCCCCTGCTCTACTTTGCGGTCGCGCTGATGAACATCTACCGTCGCCATCGCCTACTCAGCCACGGCCTCGATCCGGACCTCGTGGGCGAGAAGGCGCAGCGTCGCGCCGACCGCACCCGCGAGGACTACGAGCGGCGTCACGGCCGCACCGAGGAGCAGTAGTCGCAGCGTGACGCATCACACGGCGGAGCCGAGAGTGACGCAGCGCACGTGAACGATCGATAAGTAATGCGTTAAAGTGGCGACGTCCGAGTGGGTAATCCCACGAACCGCGTACCCAGAGGGTTCAGCGCAGGTTCCGACAGCCTCGACGGGAAGAGCAGTCATAGATGACAGTCACAGATTCGGCGGTCACGCCCGATATTCACACGACGGCGGGAAAGCTCGCCGACCTGCGTAATCGTCAGGCCGAG
>SEEV01001025.1 GCA_004211695.1 Rhodococcus sp. (in: high G+C Gram-positive bacteria) | reverse complement strand
GGACGTATCCTGAAGAGCATGGCGAACGGCAGTAAATCCGGTAAAGCGGGCAAACCCAGTAAAGAAGCAAAGGCAGCCGCCAAGGCAGCCCGCAGGCAGGCGTCGAAGGAACGCAGAACACAGCTCTGGCAGGCGTTCCAGATGCAGCGCAAGGAAGACAAGCTGCTGTTGCCGCTCATGCTCGGCACACTCGTCGGACTCGCGGTGGTGTTCTTCCTCGTCGGTCTGATCTGGGGCCTGCAGTGGTTCCTCCTGCCGATCGGTCTCCTCCTCGGCGTGCTCGGCGCGTTCATCATCTTCGGCCGGCGTGTGCAGAAGACGGTGTACGGCAAGGCCGAGGGCCAGGCGGACGAGGGCCAGGTCCCGCTGTCGCAGCTGCAGAAGCACCTGAACAAGCTCCCGAAGAACATCGACACCAAGCGGATGGACGCCATCGAGTCGCGGCTCGCCGCGCTCAGCAGCCGCGGCGGCGGCGCGGCACTGCCCAAGGGCCCGATGCCCGGCGGTGCGAAGATGCGCGGCGTGCAGCGCACCATCCGTCGTCGCTAGACGCTGTCGCCTTCCACCTGTTTCCGCCCGATGTCGATGCGACATCGGGCGGAAGTCGTTCGGCAGGTCAGCGCGCGCGAAGTCAGCGAGTGCGGATCAGGGCGGTACCGGTGGCGCGGTCCTGCATGCCGCGGCCGTCGATGTCCGTGATCGTCCCGGGTACGACGAACACGAGCAGCGCCTGACGCACCAGGGCCCGCACGAAACCGACGCGGACGGGTCCGTCCACGCGCGCCACTTGCATCCCGAGGAACAACTGCCCCGGTGTGAACGAGAACAGTGTCACCGTGGCGACACCGACGACGAACCAGACGAGCAGCGTGAGGGTGGAGAACGGGCCGTCGAAGAAGTTGTCGCCGATGATCAGCGCCGCGACGCCCGCCGACGACACCCAGTCGATCATCAGGGCGGCGAGCCGGCGTCCGGTGCTCGCGAGGGAACCGGGACCTTCCGCCTGCAACCCGAGGCGCTCGCCACGGAAGGACTGCTTCGTCTCGTCCGCACCGTTCGGCAGGGCAGCCGAAGGTCCGGAGAGCCAAGAACCGGTGATACGTGCCATGCTGTCCAGGATAGGCGTCGCGTCGCCGAGGACCTCACACCGGAGCTTTGGGCTGTGTGCGCAGTCACAGCCGGTGCAAAAGCCCAGGACGATTCGACGCGTAACACGGGCGAAACAAAGGGTTGACCGGCGGGCAACACCAGGTCCTTACCGTCTGGCTCGACGAATTCGCCAATATCCACTTGGCTGAAGCGACTTAAGGAGCACAAGCGTGGCGTTCACCACGGCCGAAGAGGTCATCAAGTTCATCAAGGACGAGAAC
>SEEV01000080.1 GCA_004211695.1 Rhodococcus sp. (in: high G+C Gram-positive bacteria) | reverse complement strand
CCCTTGTGCACTGTGGTCGACGCATACTCCTCGTCGGTCCACAGCGGGTTGTCGTCACCGATGCCTTCGCAGAAGCGCAGGATGGCCAATCGTGTTGCGTACTCGTTGTTCACCGCCGACGCGGTGCGCAGTTCGGTACCGATCAGTGCGCGCATGTTGTCGAGCATCTCGTCGGTGAACTTTGCCTGCGCGAGTTCGCGCCCGATCTGGGGGTCCTGTGTCTGGGTCATGGTTCTCCTTGTGGATGTATGAGCCTGCGGTGAGTTGGCTGCAGCCTTTCGGGGCTGGGTCAGCTCAAGGTTGAGACGACCGACTTCGTCTCGAGGTAGTTGTCCATCGCCTCGGGCCCGCTCTCACGACCCCATCCCGACTGGCGGTAGCCGCCGGCAGGCATGTGCACGCCGCCCGCGCGGTGCACGTTGATGCCCACACGTCCGGCGCGCAGTCGCCGGGCGATCGCATGCCCGACCGCGCCGTCGCGTGTCCACACGCTCGACGCCAGACCGAACGAGCTGTCGTTTGCCAGGGCGACGGCCTCGTCGACATCGGAGAACGGCATCACCCCGAGGACAGGCCCGAAGATTTCCTCGCGCATGACGGCCATCGTCTGATCGACGTCGGCCAAGACGGTGGGCTCGAAGAAATAGCCCTTGTCACCGATCCGGTTGCCGCCGGACACGACGCGGGCGCCGGCCTCACGGCCGCCGTCGACATACGCGGTGACGCGTTCGAGTTGCTTGCGGGAGATCAGGGGACCGAGATCGACGTCCGGGTCTGCTCCGTAGCCGATGCGCAGTCGACGGCCTTCTTCCGCGACTCCTTCGACGACCTGGTCGAAGACCGCTTCGTGGACGAACAGTCTGGTGCCCGCGGCGCAGACCTGCCCGGTGTTCCAGAAGACGGCACCCGCCACTCCGGGAATCGCGGCCGCGAGATCGGCGTCCGGCATGACGATGACCGGCGACTTGCCGCCGAGCTCGAGTGACAGCTTCTTGATGTTGCCGGCGCCGGCGTTGATGATCGAGCGTCCGACTTCGGTCGAGCCCGTGAATGCCACGGCATCGACGTCGTCGTGTTCGGCCAGCGCGGCTCCGACGGTCGAACCGGGGCCGGTGACGATGTTGACCACACCCGCAGGAACGCCGGCTGCAAAGAGGATCTGCCCCAGCCACAGCGCGGTAAGGGGGGTTTCGGCGGCAGGCTTGAGAACACAGCTGCATCCGGCAGCGAGCGCGGGGGCGAGCTTCTTCGATGCCGAGATGAGCGGGGCGTTCCAGGGCACGATCATGGCCACCACGCCGACCGGTTCTCGCAGCGTGTAGCCCTGGATGCGACGTTCGGCAGGACCAAGGTCGGCGGTGCGCCCGTGGATCTTGTCTGCCCAGCCGGCGTAGTACTGAAACTGCGCTGCCGCCTCGAGCACCATGGCACGGGCTTGGGGAACCGGAATTCCCATGTCCTGACTCTCGAGCTTGGCCAGTTCGTCGGCCGAGGACTTGATCAGCTCGGATGCGCGCCACAGGATTGCGCCCCGCTGTTGCGCCGGCAGCTTCATCCACCGCTCTTCGTCGAAGGCGCGGCGAGCAGCCGCAACCGCGACCTCGGCGTCCTTTTCGGAGCCGAGCGCGACGTCCGCGATCTTCTCCCCCGTTCCCGGGTCGTAGGTCGGAAACGTCTGCCCCGAGATCGACGAGAGCCAACTCCCGTCGATGAGCATCGGTGCGGGCCCGTTGCCTGCCTGCAGGGGAAAGGACCAGCTCTGCGGCTGTGTCGTCATGAACGTCTCTCCTTGTGAATGGGCGGCCGGTTCCGTAGTGCAGACCGGCTGGACGTGACGGTGTTTTCGTGTCGGAGGCACCGACAGGACGGAGTCGGCAGCCTGTGTCGTAGTTCGGATATTAGAACTTTCGGTTGCAATTGGGAACACTCTGAGGCAAAGAAATACCCGAACCGGCAATACTCAGCGCAGTGCCGTAGCCCTGAGCCTGCTGCTACCAGGCCTGATCGAGGATGCCGTGCAACCCGTCGCGATCGACAGGACGCGGGACCGCGGTGATGGCCCAGTCGTGCAGTGCGTGATCCACGATGTCCGCCAGGTCGGCTCGCTCGACGCCGACGTCGCGAAGCCGCAGCGGAATTCGCGCAGCGGTCAATACCTCTTCGACAGCCGCGATGGCATCGGCCGGGGTATTCGCGCCTGCCGCGCCCAACAGGCGCGCGATCCGCGTCAGGGCCTCATCGGTCACACCGAGATTGAAACGCATCGTGTACGGCAGCAGCAGAGCTTCGACAATGCCGTTCCCCACCGTCGACCGTGGCCCCACCGCATGCGAAAGTGCCTGCGCCAGGCCCGTTCCGGCGTGATCACTGCCTTGACCCGCGAGGAGAGATCCGAACATCAACTGAATGGCGGTTTCATCGTCTGCCTGATCGCCGATACGCGCGAGCCACGTCTTCAACACGGTGAGCGCATGACCGAGCAAGGCTTCGGCCATCGGATTCCCACCGGTGGACTGCATCCCGTCGACCGCCATCGCGAAGGCGTTGAGCGCCGACGAGCGGATCAGCCGTGCCGGCGCGGTCGCTGCGACAACCGGGTCGAAGACGACACCCGCCACCCGCGCCTTGGGGTCGTACAGCGCCATCCTTTCGCCTGTCGCAGGATCCCTCACTGCGGCGCCGGCTTTGGCGTAGGCGGTCGTGGGCGTGGACGGGACGACCCACATGGGGACCTTCGGGGCCGACAGGCGCGGACTGATCATCCGGCCGTCAACCGCTCGCCGGGTGCACAGATCCCGGATATCTCCGTTTTCGCCTGCGAGTATCACCGCGGCCCGCGCGGTGACGACGGCGGAGCCGCCTCCCAGGGCAACCACCGCGGTGGCCCCGGAGTCGAGGAGTACCTCGCGTGCCTTCTCCACAGACGGCAGTGGACTGTGCTCGCGCACCTCACTGAAGCGTGCTACCAAGCGGTCCCCGATAGCCGATTCCACGCGACGAAGTGCCTCGTCGTGGGCCGACATCGAGGCCCCGCAGACCAGCATCACGCGGTGGGGGTGAGGACGGTCGAGTTCTTTCGACAGCAGGTCGAGGGCGTTCTCACCCGAGTAGGCGCGGAACGCCGGGGTTACGTGCCGCACGGTCAGCGCAGTCATGGAGGGGGCCTCCCAGGGTCGGTGAATCCTTGACGTCTTCTCCGGCCCGAGCCTAGCGCATTTGTCCTTATATAGGAACACTAGGACGTATATGCAATCATCAGCGAGCGATCTACCTTGGTCGGCGAACCCCGTGCCGAAGGCGTGCGCCTATCCCGCGCAGGGTTCCGATCCGACCCTGCGCACCTCGACCTTCGAGCCCATGTTGCGTGAGAACGCGACCCCGACGGCCAGCACGAACGCAGCGGCGACGATGAACCACCCCATTCGGTGCAGTCCGGCGTCATCGATCTCGTGACCGGCGGTCACCTGGAGCACCACCACCGACAGGTTGGCTCCGATGAACGCCATCGTGCGGAACATGCCGATCGCGGTGCCGACTTCCTCGACCGAGGTCACCGAATTGACCAGGCTCTGATTGCCGATATTGTTGAATCCGTTGGGAATTCCCAGCACCGCAGCGACAAGCAACAGGACCAGCAAGGGCGCTGTCGAGCGCTCGACGGATGCAATCAGAACGCCCCCGAGCAACAGAGCCACCGTGCCGACCAGAAGGGTCGCCCGAGCCCCCGCCCTCCGGTAGAGACGAGACCCGATGATCGTGGAGAAGACGCTGACCCCCGCGACCGGCAGCATCGTCAGGCCTGCCTCGATCGCACTCATCCCCCGCACGTACTGCAGCCACTGGGGAATGCCGAAGAACACGCAGTAGAAACAGGTGTAGGTGATCATCGTCCGAACGAGAGTGTTACTGAGCGCGCGGTTACGTACCAAGGCGCGAACATCGAAGAAGGGTTCGGGCGCTCGCGATTCCCACCACACGAACAGGGTGAGGCCGATTCCGGCCACGGGCAGCAGCCACCACGCCGGACGGTCCCGAAGCGAGACGAGCAGCAACATCAACGAGGTGATCGTGACGAGGAACATCGCGATGCCGACCACATCGAGCGCATGGAGCGCCACGCGTACCGACGCCGGGCGTCCGCCGGCGAACCCGACGTCCGCACGCATCACGGCAACAGCGCTGAGCACCACCACCGGGAGGTTCACCCACAGAATGGACTGCCATCCGAACGTACCCACGAGCAAGCCGCCGATCGTGGGCCCGAGGGCAGCGACGGACTGACCGCACACCACCAAGGTGGTGAGCGCTGTGCGCGACTGTCGCCCGTAACGCTCCGCATAGCTGCGGATCATCGTCATGGCGTTGGGCATGTGCGCCGAAATCCCGATGCCGAGAAGAACATACGCGGCGATCAACCATCCCACATCCGGGGCCAGCATTCCCACGATCGAGCCGACAGCGACCAGAACCAGGCCACCGACGAATACACGCCGCGCTCCGAACAGTGCACCCATGCGGCCCGCCGTCGGCGCACCCACCGCTGTGGTGATGTACATCGCCGAGATGACCCAGGAGACCCCCGAGTCAGACCCGAATTGCGCAGCAATGCCGACGATGGCAACGGCGATCATCGACGAGTTCAGCGGCTGCAGAACACTACCGGTCGCGAGCGCTCCGCTCACCCGGAACGGGATCGGGCGGTCTTCCGACACCGCAGTCCGACTTCCGGCAGCCGTCACGACTGCATCTCCCCCGGCCGGGCCTGGCCGGAAACCTCCGCGAGACGGGCCAGCAGGTCTCCCGCAAGGAACAGCAGTTCCCGCTCCACATCGGAACATCGTTCCTCGATCGCGGCCGCCAGCCACTCACTACGCCTGCCCCGATCCGCCGTGAGAGTGCCGACACCCAGCTCCGTGATCGAAATCAACTGCGACCGCGCGTCTTTCGGATCGACGGAACGAGTGACCATCCCCTTGGCCTCCAAGGAGCAGACCGTCCGGGCGATGGTCTGCGGGGCCACCTGCTCCAGGTCCGCAAGAGCGCGTGCGCTCAACGGCCCCGACCGGTCCAGATGCGACAGGGCCTGCATCTGCGTCGGCGTCATCAGATGCCCTGAGCTGTTACTTCGAATCTTGCGGTTGAAGAGAACAACGTTCTCCCTCAACCGATCGACACGTTCATCCACCAGACTTCACCCACCAAACTAGACAGTAGTGCTGTTTTAATTAGCGGGTACGCTGCATTCTGTCAGCGCCCAAGTGCCGACAATACACAGCATTGCTGTTTAATTTACTGGATGTAACCAATCCGACAAGGCCACGCACGATTACCCACAGGTAGCAGCGGACACGTGTCACGGCCGGGCCCATCACCTGGGGCCAGGGCATCGAGATGACACCACACGCTCAGTTCAGCCGCCCGACCCCGTTATGCCGATCGGCGTCAGCGACCAGGTGCGTTGTCGCTGGTCATCTGTCCGGTGGCGGCGAGGCTGCCGAGGAGCTTCAGGCGTTCCTCGGTGGCGCTGCCTGGTTCGGCGGTATAGGCGAACATGAACCATTCCGGGTTCGCCGGCAGATCCATCGCCTCGTAGGAGAGTTCGAGGTCACCGACGGCGGGGTGGTGAATACGTTTGATGCCACCGCGATGATGACGGACGTTGTGTGCGGCCCACCGGTGCCGGAAGGTGTCGCTGCGCGTGACGAGCTCCCCGATCAGATCGGTGAGCCGCTTGTCGAGCGGATTCTGGCCAGCGTAGGTGCGCAGGGTCGCGACGATGTCATCGGCGTTCCGCTCCCAGTCCGGGAAGAAGATCTGTGCGGCGGGATTGAGGAACGTGAACCGGGCCGTGTTCCCTTGGCTCGCCGGATCATCGAGCAACGGCGCGTAGAGCGCCCGCCCGAGCGGGTTGGCGGCGATGAAGTCCATCCGCCGGTCCCGCACCCACATCGGCGCGCCGGTCACGGCGTCGAGGAGCCGCTGCAACGTCGGCTTCACGGTCTGTTCGGTGGGTCGTTTGCGTCGCCGCGGCGTTGGCCCGGCGGCTCGGGCGAGATCAGCCAGGTGGTCGCACTCGGCATCGTCGAGCTGAAGAGCTTTGGCGATGCTGTCGAGGACTTCGAGAGAGACGCCGGTGAGGTCGCCGCGTTCCATCCGCGCGTAGTACTCGACACTGACCCCGGCGAGCATGGCGACCTCTTCCCTACGCAGCCCGGGCACGCGGCGGCGTCCCCCGCCGATGATGCCGGCCTGCTCCGGGGTGATCCGGTCCCTGCGGGTCCGCAGGAACTCCGCCACCTCTGCTCGATGATCCATACGATCAACGCTAACGTCAGCGACGGTGCCGTGGGAGGAACTGCCAGTACACCGAACAACCGTGACTCCCTCCCGCGCGCACGGTGCGGTGGGGTTGGGTGCATGGCTTCTGTTTCCGCACCTGCAGACGGCGTCATCGCCCGCCGGCGAGCCGCGTGGGTAGTCATGGAACCGGACCCTGCCGGCTCGGTACTGGACACCCCGAACCCGCCGCTGCAACACGAATCGCAGACCGTCCGGGAGCGAATCGACCGAATCAGCACCCGGCAGTCCGGCACGAAGGCCGGACGCACGCACACGAGGGAGAAGAGAACATGACCACCTGGTTCATCACGGGCGCTTCGAGCGGGCTGGGATCTGCGCTGGCACGGGCTGTCCTCGACCACGGCGACAACGCGGTGATCACCGCCCGCAACGCCGACCACGTGCAGGACCTCGTGGACGCGTACCCGAACAGGGCGCTGGCGGTGCCCCTGGACGTCACCGACCACGAACAGGTAGTCGCCGCGGTCAGTGCCGCGAACGATCGGTTCGGGGCCGTCGATGTGCTGGTGAACAACGCCGGGCACGGGTACCGAGCCGCGGTCGAGGAAGCAGCGGTGGACGAGGTGGACGAGCTGTTCGCGACGAACTTCTTCGGACCCGTCGATCTGATCAAGCAGGTCCTTCCGCAGATGCGTTCCCGCCGGTCGGGCACCATCGTGAACGTCTCCTCGATCGGCGCGCCCCGGTCGAACCCCGCCTCCGGCTACTACACGGCGACGAAGGCGGCGTTGGAGGGCATGTCCGACGCATTGAACCGTGAGGTCGCGCCGCTCGGAATCCGGGTGATGGTGCTCGAGCCGGGCGCATTCCGCACCGACTTCGCCGGCCGCTCCCTGACCCAGTCCGGCACCGTGATCGACGACTACGCCGGCACCGCCGGGAAGCGCCGCAAGGAGAACGACCACACCCACGGCACCCAGCAGGGTGACCCCGACCGCGCGGCGCAGGTCATCATCGCCACGGTCGAAGGCAAACAAGCACCGTTCCGTCTGCTGCTCGGGACCGACGCCATCCAGATCGTCCGCGAGGAGCTTCAGGGACGCATCGACGAGATCGACGAGTGGGCGCACGTCAGTGCCACCACCGACTTCGCCAACGAAGAGGACGACGCATGACGACGTGGTTGATCACCGGAGCATCCGGCGGACTCGGCCGCGCCCTCGCGGAGCACGTTCTCGCCGCCGGGTACCAGGTCGTCGCGACCGCGCGGAACACGTCCACCCTCGACAGCCTCCGGGCGGCGTACCCGGAAACCGCGTTGACCACAGCTCTGGACGTCACCGACCCGGCATCCATCGACGCGGCCGTGAGGGAAGCGGAGGAGCGCTTCGCAGGTATCGATGTGCTGGTGAACAACGCGGGCTACGGGTATACCGCCGCAGTCGAAGAAGGCGAGGACGAGGCTGTGGCGCGCCTGTTCGCGACGAACTTCTTCGGCCCGGTTGCGCTGATCAAGGCGGCACTGCCCGGTATGCGCCGACGCGGGAACGGCCTGGTCGTCAACATTTCGTCAGTGGGCGCGCGTATCACGATTCCGGGCGGTGGCTACTATTCCGCCGCGAAGGCCGCCCTGGAGGGAGTGTCCGGGTCGCTCCGCAAGGAGGTCGAGCCGTTGGGGCTGCGCGTCATGGTCGTCGAACCCGGATCGTTCCGCACCGACTTCCGCGGACGCTCCGCCGACCGGTCCAGCGTCCAGATCGACGCGTACGACCAGGTACTCGGACGGACAGGTGACTCGGCGCTCAGCCCGCAGCGTGGCGCACCGGAAAAAGCGGCGGCCGCGATCGTGCAGGCCGCCGAGGACGCTGCGCCACCGAAGTTGCTCGTCCTCGGCAGCGACGCGCTCGATGGTTTTCGCGCGGCCGCCGACGAGGCCGCCCGCGACGTCGATCGGTTCCAGACACTCAGTCGCAGTACGGACGCAGCATCGTGAGCGATTCTCTCAGCCGCAGAACTTTTCTGACCGCGGGCCTCACCGGGATCACGGCCATTGCCGCGGTCCTCACCGGCTGCACTACCGAGCAGCGCCCGCAAGATCGCCCATCGACCGGAGACCGAACCCCGAAGACACCCGATCCCGAGACGACAACCATCCCCGGCACGCGAGTACTACTCGTCTACTTCTCCCGCGCCGGCGAGAACTACTACTACAGGGGCCGTCGGGACCTGGAGGTCGGCAACACCGAAGTCCTCGCCGGGATGATCTCCGACCGGATCGACTGTGTCACCTACGAGATCGAAGCCGCCGAGCCCTACCCCGATGCGTACGACCCGACGGTCGAGCGCAACCGCCGAGAGCAACAAGACGACGCCCGACCCGGTATGTCGAACCCGCTTCCGGACGTCAGCGGGTTCGACATCGTGCTCCTGGGCAGTCCCGTCTGGGGCAGTCGCGCCCCGATGATCATGTCCACCTTCATCGACGGCGTCGACCTCGCGGGGAAGACGATCCTGCCATTCGTCACCTACGCCGTCAGCGGCATGAGCGGCATCGATAACGACTACCGCGATGCCCTTCCCGACAGCGAGGTTCGTGACGGGCTCGCCGTTCAGGGCGAGACCGTCACCGAGGCAGCACCGGGCCTCGACGCATGGCTGAACGCCAACAATCTTGTGTGAAAGGGGGACGGGCAACGCACCAGGAGGCCAACTGCCAGTACACGGATAGCCAGTTACTCCCGCAACCCGGCGGCACGATGGTGGACTCGACGCGCACCAGCGCGAGCACCCCACGGAATGACAGCCCGCCGCCACCGAGAAATCACCAGAAGAAGGATTCCCATCACATGACTGACACCCAGAACCTCCCCCGCGTCGCGGTCATCACCGGCGCATCCTCCGGGATCGGCGCCGCCACCGCCCGCGCCCTCCACGCCGACGGATACCGCGTCGCGCTTCTCGCACGCCGACTCGACCGCATCGAATCCCTCGCCGCCGAGCTCGGAGACGGTGCCATCGCAATCCAGGCCGACGTCGCCGACCGCGACGCACTCGTCGCCGCAGCACAGCGCGTCCAGGACGAACTCGGCGGGACCGACGTGCTCGTCAACAACGCCGGCACCATGCTCCTCGGCCCGTTCTCCTCCGAGCAGCGCGACGACTACCGCAACATGGTCGAGGTCAACCTACTCGGCGCCATCACCGCCACCGAGGTCTTCCTCGACCAACTCAAAGACGGCGGCGGCGACCTCATCAACATCTCCTCCGTCGCCGGACGCACCGCCAGGGCCACCAACGGCGTCTACGCCGCCACCAAGTGGGGCGTCAACGGCTGGTCCGAATCGCTTCGTCAGGAGCTGCTGCCCGACATCCGCGTCACGCTGATCGAACCGGGCGTCGTCGACACCGAGCTGCCCACCCACATCACCCACGAAGCCACCCGCCAGGCCGTGCAGCAGGGCTACGACGTGGCCACCGTCAAGCCCGAGGAAATCGCCGAGGTCATCGCCTTCGCACTCTCCCGCCCCCGGCACCTGGCCATCAACGAGATCCTGCTCCGCCCGGCCAGCCAACTCGGCTGACACCGAGGGAACAATCCGAAATTCGGCATGCCGAACCCACTCCAGCGCGAGTGGGTTCGGTTCCCCCTATCAGCGTGATGCACGGTGCATCACGCTACGTGCCGCACACTTATCGAGTCTCCAACAGTTCCAGGATGTGCGCGACGTGCTCTGCGTTCATCGGTGTCGCATCGAGCCTCTCCGCGCCGGGCCGCAATCCCGCGATCATCACCGCCAGGATTCTCCGCCAACCGGTATCGGTCACGCCGCGTGTCGTTCCGACGACGCCGCGTAGGGACCAGAAGATCAGATCCAGGTCGGCGTCGGTGGCGTCCTCACGGATCCGACCGTGCCGCTTGGCTTGCGCCAGCAACTCGAAAAGGATCCGTCGATACTCATTCCTCAGTGATGTGGTCTCGTCGTCGTTCCACATGCGAGACAAACATCCGCGGTTCGACGCCAGGATGGCACCACTGCCGTAGAGCACCTGCTCCAGCCCCTCGCCCTCCGGGGCGGACGCGGCATCACGGGCCAGGGCCAGGAAGTCTTCGAGCACCTGGCGAACGAGCTCACTGATCAGCGCATCCTTGGTGGGGAACCGGCGATAGAGGGTTCCGATCCCGACGCCGGCAACCCGGGCGATCTCGTCGACACCCACATCCAGACCGCGCGCACTGAACACGGTCGCCGCCGCATCGAGCAATCGCTGTCGATTCTCCGCGGCGTCGCGACGCAGAACCTTGCCGCCTACCTGATCGCTCACGTCGGACCTCATTCGGATTTGTCGCCCGCCAGCGTACCGCCGGCGACCAGCGCGAGTTCCGGATGCCGGAGCTCGGCCGTCTCCTCGAGATGCGTCGCCCTGTCCCGCTTCAACGCCGGGATGAACAGGGCCGCAACGGCGCCGAGGCCAACCGCTACACCCAGCATGAGGAATCCGTTGACGTAACCGGATTCCTGCGGAACTCCCGACGGGGACGCCCCGGCGGTGACGATGCTGGCCATGAACGCAGCTCCCAGCGAACCGCCGATCGTGCGGATGTTCGCGTTCATGCCACTCGCGACACCGGTTTGCTCCGACGGCACCGCCGCGACGACCACGTTCGACATCGCCGAGAATGCCAGGCCGAAACCGATTCCGGCCAAGGATGTTGCGAGGTAGATGTCCATCTCGGTCTCATGCAGAAACGCCACCACGAAGTAGCCGATCGCACTGACGATCGACCCGGCCACCACCAGGTTTCTCGAACCCAGTCGACTCGCCAGGCGGCCGGATGCAAGCCCGAGCAGGAACATTCCCACACTCAGGGGCAACAGCATCAGACCCGATTCGGTGACCGAAGCGCCGAAGCCGAATCCGGCCGACGACGGTGTCTGCAGAAACTGCGGCAGGAAGCCGAACGCGGCGTACATGCCGATGCCCATCAGCAAGGCCACCAGATTGGCGGCCCAGACGCTTCGGATCCGCATCATCGACATGTCGATCAACGGGTTGCCGGATCGCGATTCGACGACCACCCAGGTCACCGCGACCACCGCGGCAGCCACCAGCAACCCGACGACGATCGGAGAACCCCAACCCCAGTTGGGCGCCTGACTCACACCGAGCAACAACGCGACGAGCCACCCGGACAGCAGCAGTGCGGTGAACCAGTTGATCTTCCCGGCGGTGCGAACACGTGACTCCGGTACCAGGATCTGGGCGGCCAACCCCGCCAACACGACCATGATCAGCGGAATCCAGAACAACCAGTGAAATCCCAGCACGGACACGATCGGTCCGGCCAGAACGATGCCCAGACCGGCGCCGACAGCGGTGAGCGCGGCGATGATGCCGACCGCTCCCACCACCTTCTCCACGGGGAACTCGTCGCGGATGATCCCGAACGCCAAGGGCAGCACACCACCACCGATTCCCTGGATCACCCGCGCAACGATCATCACCGACAACGACGTGGACAGGGCCGCGAGCAACGACCCCGCAGCCAGCGCGACGAGGGCAACCACGAACACCCGCTTCTTGCCGTGCATGTCACCGAGGCGTCCCATGACCGGAGTGAAGATCGACGCCGACAGCAGGTAGGCAGTCAACACCCAGGTCACATTGGTCTGGGTGGTGCCCAACTCGGACTCGAGGGTCGGCAACACCGGCATCACCAGCGACTGCAGAAGGGCGTAGGCGCCGACGCCCACGGTGAGAACGGCAAACGTCAACTGATGGTGCGCCCGCCGGGAAGCGGTTTTCATGGATTCTCCCAACAAAGCGGAGCGTTCGCTCCGCATCCTGAAAACTTAGCATCCCTAACAGGAAATTGCCTGATCCGCGATCCGGATCACGGTCCCACAGCGACGTCACTGCGCTGCAACACCGGGGAAGCCCTGTCAGTACCTGGGAGCCACCTCGCGTGGCGTCGACACGAACCCGTTGCACGCCGTCGTGCGGCCCGGAGATGATGGCACGGTGATCATCGAACGCAGTTCCGTCGTCGACGCCCCGATCGACCGGGTGTGGGCCAGGGTCGTCGACCCCGACGGGATCAACGACGAGATGCGTCCGTGGATGACGATGAGCATTCCGCGGGACGCGGAGTCGATCACCATCGACTCCGTGCCGGTCGGGCAACCGCTCGGGCGGGCGTGGTTGCGGCTGTTCGGGGTCGTGCCGATCGACTACGACGACCTGACCATCGCCGAACTCGAACCGGTCCGGCGGTTCCACGAGAAGTCGACGATGCTCAGCATGCGCCGGTGGGAGCACGAACGCACCCTCACCCCTTTCGACGACGGGAGCACCGGCGTCCACGACCGGATCACGTTCGAGCCGAGGCTGCCGCTGGTGCCGCTGACGCCGGTGCTCGCACGCGTACTGGGTGCGTTCTTCGGGCACCGGCATCGGCGGCTGGCGCGGCACTTCGGCTGACGCCGTCGCCCAATGTCACACCGGCGCAGCCCGACTGAACCAATGCGACACTGGGCGAGGAGAGATATCAGTGCGCCGTGCACCCACCGTCGACGACGAGTTCGGTGCCGGTGGTGAAGCCGGACTCGTCCGATGCGAGGTAGAGCACCCCGTACGCGATCTCGCCGGGTTCACCCTGCCGCGGGAGGGGGTTGCCCGACACGAGTTGGCGGTAGTACTCCTTCGCGCCGAGCGCGCTGCCCTCGGCCGATCGCCGGCTCATCTCCGTGCGCATCGACCCGGGGTGGATCGAGTTGACGCGAATCCCGTCGGGCCCGTACGTGACGGCGTCCGACTTGCTCAGCAGTCGCACAGCGCCTTTCGACGCGTGATACAGCGGGACGTTGGAGCCTCCGGTCAGCCCGTGGATCGACGAGAAGTTCACGATGCTGCCCTTCTTCCGGGCGATCATGTGCGGCACCACGTGTTTGGTCATCAGCCACACACCCTTGACGTTGACGTCGAAGATCTGGTCGAACTCGGCGACCGACGCCTCGTGGGACGGCGCGGGCCTGCCGATGATGCCGGCGCAGTTGACCAGGACGTCGGGAACGCCCACGGTCTCCACCACTGCTGCGACCGCCTCGGCGACGCCGGTCTCATCGGTCACGTCGACGGCAAACGACGTGATCGCCGTCGAATCCCACGGCGCATCCGGAACTTTGAGGTCAAGGGCCGCAACCAGCGCGCCCTCCCGTGCGAGCATCCGCGCGGTCGCACCGCCCAGGTCGCCGTTCGCACCCGTAACGACGGCAACCTTCCCTGCCACTCGACCCGTCATGACCTACCTCCCACTGCTGCGACGGCCCACGGGCCGATCATCGGAATCCATTCGGTGACGTCGTAGGACGCGACGTGCCCGTGCAAGCGGAACGGGTCACCCTCGACGGCGTCGACGACGTTCTGCCTGCCCGCGGCCTCGTAGATCATGGCCGCACCGGGATCTTCGCCCGCCGCGAACGGCCCGGACCCGAGGATCAAACCCCGGTCGGCGGCGGCTTGCAAATAGCTCTTGTGTTCGGCCCGATGCTGGTCCCGGCCGGCCGTGTCGCCGGTGTAGGCGTAGCGGACGAGGAAGAACGGCATGTCAGACCTCTTCCAGCACGGTCGGCGTGACGGGTTCGCCGCGCAGCGAGGCGAGGATCTCGGCGTCCCGGCCGATGGTGTACCCGAAGACCAGGGCGGGCCCGATGTTGGCGCCGTAGCCCGGGTAGCCGCCGCCGAAGATGCTGACGGCCGCGGAACCTGCCGCAAAGAGACCGGGGATCGGCTGATTGTCGTCGTCGAGCACCTGGCTGTGCCGGTCGACGGCCAGTCCGGAGTAGGCGCCGAGGTCGCCCATCTCGATCTTCGCCGCGTAGTACGGACCCTTGTCGAGCGGCTCGAGGTTCGGGTTGGGCTGGTGCTCCATGTCGCCCTTGAAGTGGTGGAACCAGTTGGACCCGCGGTCGAACTTCGGGTCCTCACCCTTGGCCGCTCCGGCGTTGAACTCGGCCAGGGTCTTCTTCAGTCCGGCGGCGTCGATACCGATCGTGCGTGCGAGTTCCTCGACCGTGTCGGCCTTGTGGAGGAACCCGGTCTTCTTGAAATAGCCCTGCGGGATCGGCCACGGCTTAGCGTATCCGATGCCGTATTTCTTCATGGCCTTCGAGTCGGCGATGATGTAGCCGAAAGTCTCGTCGTGGCCGGCGTTCTCCTGAATCAGCGCCATGCCGAAGTCGTGGTAGGAGCTCGACTCGTTGGCGAACCGTTCGCCCTTGCGGTTCACGGCGATCAGTCCCGGAAGTCCGAACGCCCGCAGGTGCGGGAAGATCCGCTGCTGCCCGCGCAGACCGGTGAACACCGTCACCGGAGCCCAAGCGGCCGGCTCGTGGACGTCCGTGTCGACGTGCCCGCCGAGCGGTGCGGCCAGGCGTACGTTGTCGCCGTCGTGCCCGACCGTGGGCGTGAAGTGGTTGTCGCCGTGCGGATCATGCCCCCAGTACTCGGCGCGCAGGGCCGCGTCGGAGGAGTAACCGCCGGCCGCGATGACGACGCCGAGCCGCGCCTCCACCGTTCCCGCGTGCACGCCCCCGAGTACCGCCCCGGTGACGACGCCGTTCTCCGACTGCAGAATCTTCGTCACGGGCGTCTCCGTCCACATCCGGATGCCGAGCTTCGCGGCGGACGACACCATCCGCACCATCAGCGAATTGCCGTTGGTCCGGTCGAACGACCGGCGGCAGAGCACCGTCTCCACCCAGGTCTTGAGGAGCTTCTTCGACACGTAGGCAAACGATTTCCACGACTGGTTGGCGTGGAGGAACTGCGCGATGTCGGGTCCGACCTCGGGCATGTACCCGAACACGGTGTAGGTGTCGAGGTAGGGGCGCAACCGCAGCCGGTTCTCGCCGAGGGTGCGCGCGTCAACCACCTTGCCCGAGATCGCGCGACCCGACGGCTTCGCACCCGGCGCGTCCATCTGGTAGTCCGGAGCCATTTCCGGATAGACGAATTCGATGTCGGTGTCGCGCTCGAGCCAGTCGATCGCCTCCGGGACCTCGTCGAGGAAGGTGTCGACCATCTCGGCCTTGTAGCAGTCCTTGGCGAGGGCGCGGATGTAGATTTCGATCTCCTGGCGAGAGTCGCCCTGCGCGACTCCCTGCTTGTTGCCCGGCACCCACGCCCAGCCGCCGGAGATGGCGGTGGTGCCGCCGAGCCACTTCGACTTCTCGGCGACGATGACGCTGTGCCCCTCGCTCGCCGCCTTGAGTGCCGCGGCCATGCCGGCGGCCCCGGATCCGATGACCAACAGGTCGCATTTGACAGTTTTCGAGCTCATGCTTGGACCTTCCCTGGAGTCGGCACGCGAACGGAATGTGCGAAAGATCTGGCGTGCAGTCGCTTTCGACTCACCCTTCGTGACCGGTGACGTCGTATTCGTGACACCTACTCTGGACGAACCGAGACCCGAGTCACAGCGCGACTCCAATGGATGGAAAAGGTTCTTCAGTGCCGCGATCCGCGCGACATCGCACGGGTGATGCCGCGCGACGCCGTCGTCAGCGCCGCGACCACCGACTGCGGGTTCGCCTGATCGTGCGGGATGACGACGGACAGTGCGGCGATCACCCGGCCTCCGTCGCTGCCCCGCACGGGCACAGCGACTCCCGTCGCGCCGGGGGTGATCAGACCGACGGCCACCGCGAAGTGCTGGTGCCGCACCTCGGCGAGGAGGCGTCGCATCTGCTCGGGATCGGTGACGGTGGCCTCGGTGTAACGTTCCAGCGGCCGCGACAGCAGTTCGTCCTGCACGTCGCGGGAGGCGTTCGCCATCAGGACCAGACCGGACGAGCAGGCGTGCACGGGCAGGCGTCCGGCGATCTTGGTGACGTTGACGACGGACCCGCGGGTGGAGAGCCGTTCGACGAACAGCACCTCGTTGCCGTCGAGGATCCCGAGCTGGGTGTGCTGCTTGATCGCGGCATTCACGTCCTCCATGAACGGCATCGCGGCCTCGCGCAGGCTCAGCGTGTGTGAGCCGCGGGAGCCCAGCTCCCACATCCGCACCCCGATGCTGATGCGGGTGTCGTTGCGTTCGAGGAGGCGGTACTTCACGAGTTCCCCGACGATGCGGTGCGCCGTCGCGACGGGGAGGTCGGACCGCCGCGCAATGTCGGACACCGACAGGGACGGTGTGTCCGCGTCGAAGGAGGACAAGACCCTCACGACGCGGGCAGTGACCGATTCTCCTGTCGGTGTCCGTGACATCGCCCCATTGTCCTCCGGCTACTCCTGCGGGGTCGACGGATGTCCGAGTTCGGCAAGCGGCACCCGGTACGTCTCGCGGGCGGTGAAGGCGGCGACGGACGAGATCAGCATGCAGAGCGCCGTGAACGCGGCGACCGGGACCCAGGCGTTCGCCCCGGTGCCCAGCAGCGCCCAGCCGATCGCCGGGGCGAAGCCGGCGATGAGGAAACCGATCTGCGTGCCGACCGCGAAACCGGAGTAGCGCACCGGCGCCGCGAACATCTCGGTGAAGAAGCTCGGCCACAGACCGTTCACCATCGAGTAGAACAGCGTCATCGTCAGCAGTGCCGCACCGAAGATCAGCGGAACGGAGCCGACGGAGATTGCCCAGAAGTACGCGAAGATCGTCACGGCGCACCCGAGGGTGCCGGTGATCCAGACGGGGCGTCGTCCGATGCGGTCCGACAGCTTTGCGAGCAGCGGTATCGCGACGATGGAGCCCGCGATCGACACCGACGACGCCCACAGCATCGTGGTGCGGTCGATGCCGACGTCGGGTCCGGTGGCGTAGGCCAGCCCGAAGACGGTGAACACCGTCTGGCCGACGGCGAACAGCGAGCACAGTGCAATGCGCAGGACGTCCCGCCACTGCGTCGTCACGACGGTGACGACGGGCAGCTTCTGCACCTCCGCATGCTCGCGGGACTCCTCGAACACCGGGGTCTCGTCGAGCTTGGTGCGGACGAAGTAGGCGACCACGAGCATGACGGCGCTGCACCAGAACGGGATTCGCCAACCCCAGCTGTCGAGTTGATCCTTCGGCAGCGCCGCCACCGGGATGAACACGAGGGTCGCGAGCACCATGCCGGCGGCGTACCCCGTCATGGTGAAACTGGTGAAGTACGCGCGGCGTCCCTCCGGCGAATGCTCGAGCGTCAGTGTGCTGGCGCCGGCCGCCTCACCGCCCGCGGAGAAACCCTGCGCGAGGCGGCACAGCACGAGCAGGATCGGGGCGGCGATGCCGATCTGCTCGTAGGTGGGAAGGAATCCGATGGCCAGACTCGACAGGCCCATGATGAGCAGCGTCAGCAACAGAATCTTCTTGCGGCCCAGCTTGTCACCGAAGTGGCCCAGCACGATTCCGCCGACGGGGCGGGCCACGTAGCCCACACCGAACGTCGCCAGGGCGGCCACGGTGCCGATCGCGTCGTTGCCGGCCGGGAAGAACGTGTGCCCGAAGACGAGGGCGGCGGCGGATCCGTAGATGAAGAAGTCGTAGTACTCGAGCGCGCTGCCGAGGAACGACGCGAGCGCCGCCTTCTTCGGCGTCTTCGCGGCCTCGGTGGCTCTCCCTGTCGTCGGGCTGTCGTGCGTCACGGCGGAAACGTTCATCGACTCTCCTGCGGTCCGGCCTGGCGTGGTGTGACACAACGTGCCAATCCCCACCACGCGTGCGCAACGTCACATCCATCCATTGGAAAGCCGGCGCTCGTCGCCGCTCGGACTGTCCGTATCCCTCGGACGAACGGGACGCTCGTTGCGTCAGATCGAGCGAGCGTCCCGTTCGTCCGGCACCGGCACCGGCTACGGCTGCGCCGGGGACAGCTCCCAGCCGGTGCCCATGTCGCGGGCGAGGTCGGGCACCCGCCGCAGCACGCGCTGGCTCTCGACGAAGTCGCGGAACGGAATGGCGAGCAGAGCCCTCAGCTCTCCCGGCCGACCCTCGGCGAGCCGCTGGTAGGACGACGCGATGTCGCTGACGATGTACTGCCAGCGTGGCTCCCGATCGGCCCAGTTGAACGCCGGCAGCGGTGTGCGGAGACGGTAGTGCGCGCCATTGACGTCGCCGGTGACCGACATCGGCGCAACCTTCCCCGGCGCACGTGAGCCGGGAACCGAGGGCTGCGCCGCGAGAGTGGTGGCATAGGTGAGTGCGCGGCCGACACCGTCCCGGGCCGCGGCGGTGACGTCCCACTGATCGGCGATGATCTGATTCTGTTCCCGCGACGCCATCCGGAACAGGGCGTCGACGTACCCCGCCGGCGTCCCCGAAAAGATCCCGTTCCAGGCGATCTCGGCGTTCTCGTCCAGCAGTCCGGCGGCGGCCATCTCCTCGACGGCGGCCCTGCCCTCGTTCAGATACGCCTCGTGCATCGGCACCATGTCGAAATAGATGTGCTTCTGCATCATCAGCAGACGTTTCTGATACCAGTCCATGCCCTCGGCGGTCATCGCCGGACCGACGGTCGCGAGCGTGCTCGGGTCCGGGGGCAGCAGCGTCATCGCCTCGCCGGGCAACCCGCCGACCGTGGACGCGACGGCGTTGCCGAGCGCATGGACGGCGTCCACGCCGAGCACGGTCCGGCCGAGGTCGAGGTCCCAGAAGCCCGCGGCGAACGACCCACCCGCCAGCCCCGCCATGCCGGACCAGTAGAGCTCGGCGCGCTGGAGTTGGTACCGACCGTAGTTCTCGTAGACGCGGTCGACTACGGCGGCGTTGGCGAGCAGACCGGCGTTCGGATCCCACGCGGCCAGGTCGATTCCCGACGCCTCGCTACCCCGCGCCAGCCAATACTGTTGCAGCAGGACGGCATACCGAGTCGGGGCAACCCTGTCGGCGCGAGCGGATGCCAGCGCGGCACCGAGCGCCGCGGAGTCGGTGGGCAGCCTGGGGTCGAGGCCGCCGATCGACTCGGCCGCCGCATTTGCCGGCGTGATGTCGAGGAGGCTTTCGTAGCCGGCGGCGTGTGCGACGGCTGGCATCGGCGCCGCGAGTACGACGACACCGAGCAGCGCGACGAGCACCGAGCGGATCGTCGTGTTGCGGACCCACGGTGATTGGCAGTGCACAGCACCGGGCATGTCAGGTATTTAACAACATATATGTGATGGCGTCCGGTCTTTGCCCGAATTCCCCTGGCAAACGTTCTCCCAGGTCACCCCATGTGAGTGGCAATGCGTGTGCCGGTACGCATTGCCACTCACATGGGGTGGGGGCCGAGCCTGCCCAGAACGGCCGAGAGAATGGTGTGCGCGCTGGCGATGACGGACTCGATCGGCTGCGGGTCCTCGGCCAGCACCCACTGCTGGGCGATCATCAGCACCGCGCCCACCAGACCGGTCGCGAGAGTACGCAGGTGGGGGTCGGGGAACGCGGTCCGGTCGACGGCCGGCCCGATGACGACGAGTACGGCATCCACGAACGACCGGGTCACGCGGCGGTAGGCGGTGTCGACCTCCGGCCCGACACCGAGGACCTCCTGGAACGCGATCCGCGGGATGCGCGGGTCTTCGGCGACGGACTCGAAGAACGCGGTCAGCGCGCCGCGGACCCGGGCGTCCAGATCGTCGCCTCCCTCCCCCGCGCCGCGCATGACGCTGTCGCGCAGACGGTCGGTGACGCTCGCGTACGCCGCCAGCAGCAGGGCCTCGCTGTCGTCGAACGACTCGTAGAAGTAGCGCTTGGTCAACCCCGCCGTGGTGCAGATCTTCTCGACCGTCGCGGTCCGGTATCCGCTGGTCCCGAACACTTCGACGGCAGCGTCGACGAGGCGCACGCGGCGATCTTCCTGCCGCTGCCGGGGGCCCGCACCGCGGTAGGTGCGGCCCGTCTCGTCGAGGCTGGGCGAACTCACGTCCCAATATTGACACCGCACAGTTCCAGATACAAACTGACACCGAACGGTGCCAGATCACACGCCAGGAGATCCCATGCCCACGCTCAGGAACAAAGTCGCACTCGTCACCGGCGCCGCGCGTGGTATCGGAGCCGAGACCTCCCGCGCCCTCGCCCGCAAGGGCGTCAAACTGATTCTGATCGATCTGGACGCCGAGCCGTTGAAGGCCCTCGCCGCCGAACTCGGTGACGACGTCGCGCTCGCCGCGGCCGCCGACGTCTGCGATCTGGCCGCCGTGCAGAAGGCAGTCGACGCCGGTGTCGCGAAGTTCGGCGGCATCGACCTCGTGCTCGCGAACGCCGGCATCGCCAGCTACGGCTCGGTCATG
>SEEV01001024.1 GCA_004211695.1 Rhodococcus sp. (in: high G+C Gram-positive bacteria) | reverse complement strand
TAGATCCGGTTGGACCGCTCGAGCAGGGTGCGCTCGGAGGCGACGCGGGTGTCGGAGATCATCGAGTTCTGGGTCTGCCGCGGGCCCTGGGTCTGGGTGTCCGTCGGCAACCGCAGAATGTCGATCCTGCCGTAGTTTTCGGGGTCGGAGTGCACCGAGAGGTAGGCGGAGAGGAATTCGCGGTTGAAGCCGACCATGGCGCTGGTGAGCCGGAATGACGGGGCCGCGGTACCGGCGTCGCCGACCAGAACGTAGTACGGCGGCTGCTCCCCACCGGTGTCGGCGGTCGGATCGCTGGGCACCGACCAGAACGCGTTGGTGGTGAAGAACTCCCGCGGATCATCGACGTGGTACTTCGCCAGCAGGTCCCGCTGCAGGCGGAACAAATCCTCGGGGTAGCGGAAGTGCGCGCGCAGCTCGGTCGGGATCGCCGTCGGCGGCTGCACGGTGCCGGGGAACACCTTCATCCACGCCCGCAGGACCGGGTCGTTCTCGTCGACCTGGTAGAGGGTGACGGTGCCGTCGTAGGCGTCGACGGTAGCCTTCACCGAATACCTGCGAGTACGGGTAGTGCGCGGCGGTGGTGTAGCCGTCGACGATCCACACGATCCGGCCGCCGACCACCGCCGGATACGGGTTGGAGTCGGTGGTCAGCCACGGGGCGACGTGTTCAACCCGGGCGGCCGGGTCCCGGTTGAAGATGATCTTCGACTCGGACCCGATGGCGCCGGAGAACAAGATGTTTCGCTCGCCGTACCGGGCGGCGAACGCCAACCGGTTGACCCAACTGCCCACCGGCACCCCACCGGTGCCCGTATAGGTGTACTGGGCGGTGTCGGTGTCGTACTCGCGCGGCGGCGCACCCTCCGGGCCTCCGACGATGGCGTAGTCCGGGTCCGCCTGCGCGATCACCTCACCGAAGTAGATGCGCGGTTGCTCGACCGGGATCACCTGGTTCCCGCCCACCTGGGAGGCGATATCGCTGACCGCATAGATCGGATACCCGCTGTCACTGCTCGCGCTCTGCCCGGCGACATCGCGGACGGCGGCGTTGACCCTATTGGCGGGAGCGGCGATGAACCCGTTGCCGTGGGTGTAAACGGTGTGCCGGTTGATCCACTGGGTCTGGTTGCCGCTGAGGCTGTTCGGGGAGAGCTCGCGGGCCGCGACGATGTAGTCGGTGAGTTGTCCGTCGATGGTGTAGCGGTCGATGTTGAGGTGCTCGGGAAAGCCGTAGAAGTTCTTCAGCTGTTGCTGCTGGGTGAAGGTGCGCGAGAGCACGGTCGGGTCCAGCAGGCGGGCGTTGGCGATCGTGGTGACGTCGGCGGGAATGTCCCGGGGCGACCGGGTGCCCACCCCGGGGTAGTCGAGGTAGTCGACCCGGTCCGGGCCGATTCCGTAGGCCTGCCGGGTCGCGGCGATGTTGCGTTCGATGTAGGGGCTCTCCCGGTCGGCGGCATTCGGGCGGACCGAGAACTGCTCGATCAGCGCCGGATAGATTCCGCCGACCAGGATCGCCGAGAGCACCAGCAGTGCCGTGGCCATCGCCGGGATCCGCAGGTCCCGCACCGCGATCGC
>SEEV01000451.1 GCA_004211695.1 Rhodococcus sp. (in: high G+C Gram-positive bacteria) | reverse complement strand
GGGATCCCGGTGTTCTGCGAGAAGCCCGTCGCGTTCACCGCCGACGAGAGCTACCAGGTCGTCGAGCGGCTGAAGACGTCGACGGTGCCGGTCCAGATCGGCTACAACCGCCGGTTCGACCCCGCGTTCGTCACCGCCCGCAACGCCGTCACCGGCGGGGAACTCGGCTGGTTGCACACCGTCCGCTCGACCACCCTCGACCCGGCGCCGCCGCCGGCCGACTATGTGGCCGCTTCCGGCGGGATCTTCCGCGACTGCAGCGTCCACGACTTCGACATCGTCCGCTGGGTGGTGGGCCAGGAAGTCGTCGAGGTGTACGCCGCCGGCACCAACCAGGGCGACGCCATCTTCGCCGACTGCGGTGACGTCGACACCGCCACCACGACGTTGACCTTCGAGAACGGAACCCTCGGCGTGGTGTCGAACACCCGCTACAACGCCCGCGGCTACGACTGCCGGCTCGAGGTGCACGGGTCGCAGGACAGCGTCGTCGCCGGCTGGGACGCCAGCGCGCCGGTCCGCAACCTCGAACCGGGTGTCACCTTCCCCGACGGTCCGCCGCACCGGTTCTTCATGGACCGCTTCACCTCCGCCTACCGCGCCGAACTCGGCGCGTTCCTCGAGGTGATCGCCGGCACCGCACCCTCGCCGTGCACCGCCGCCGACGCCCTCGATGTGGCCTGGATCGCCGAGGCGGCCACGCTTTCCCTCTCCCAACACCGACCCGTACAGATGAGTGAGGTTAGACGATGATTCGTATTGCAGGAGCACCTATTTCGTGGGGTGTCTGTGAAGTCCCCGGCTGGGGTCACCAACTCGGCCCCGAGCGGGTGCTCTCGGAAATGCGCGACGCCGGTCTCGAGGCCGCCGAGATCGGCCCCGAGGGCTTCCTGCCTTCCGACCCACAGGAACTGGCGGCGACGCTGGCCACCTACGACCTGAAGGCCGTCGGCGGATTCACTCCGGTGCTGCTGCACGACGCGGGCCACGACCCGGTCCCCGACATCACCGGCACCCTGGCCGCGTTCACGGCCGCCGGCGCCGAGGTCCTGGTGCTGGCCGCGATCACCGGAACCGACGGCTACGATTCGCGCCCCGACCTCGACGACGCCGGCTGGAAGACGCTACTCGGCAACCTCGACCGTCTCCACCGGGTCGCCGCCGACCAGGGCATCCGCGCCGTACTGCACCCTCACGTGGGCACGATGATCGAGAAGAACCTCGAGGTCCAGCGGGTTCTCGACGGCTCCTCGATTCCGCTCTGCCTGGACACCGGGCACCTGCTCATCGGCGGCACCGACCCGCTCGAGCTGGCCCGGGCCGCTGCGGACCGGATCACCCACACGCATCTGAAGGACGTCGACGCCGAGTTCGCCGCCCGCGTGCAGGCCGGTGAACTCACCTACACCGACGCCGTCGCCCAGGGCATGTACACCCCGCTCGGCACCGGCGACGTCGACATCGAAGGCGTGGTCCGCCACCTCGTCGCCTCCGGTTTCGACGGCTGGTTCACCCTCGAGCAGGACACCATCCTCGCCGGAGAACCCGAGGGCGAGGGCCCGGTCGCGGACGTGAAGACCAGCGCCGCGTTCCTGCGGAGCCTGTCGCTGTGACCTCCCTGCGGATCGGTGTGCTCGGTGCCTCCCGGATCGCGGAGCCGGCGATCGTGAAACCGGCCCAGATCCTGGGGCACCGGCTGGTCGCAGTCGCCGCCCGCGACCCCGGCCGCGCCGAAACGTTCGCGCAAACCTACGGTGTCGAACGGGTCGTCGACTCGTACGCGGACCTGATCGCCGACCCCGAGGTCGACGTGATCTACAACCCCCTCGCCAATGCTTTCCACGCCGAGTGGAACCTGAAGGCCATCGAGGCGGGCAAGGCGGTGCTGACCGAGAAACCGTTCGCCCGCAACGCCTCCCAAGCCGAGCTGGTGCGGCGGGCGGCACTGGAGCGGGGCGTGCCGATCATGGAAGGCTTCCACTACCTGTTCCACCCGATCATCGGGCGGATGTTCACCCTGCTCGAGGACGGCACCCTCGGTGCGCTGCAGCGGGTCGAAGTGGTCATGCGGATGCCCGAACCAAAACCGGACGACCCACGCTGGAGCTTCGACCTCGCGGGCGGGGCCGTGATGGATCTCGGCTGCTACGGCCTGCACGTGCATCGCCAGCTGGGCCGGTTCGCCGGCGGCGAGCCCGCCGTCGTCGCGGCCCGCGCCGTCGAGGGACGGTCGAAGGCCCGCGGAGTGCTCGCGGCGCCGCTGCCCGCACCGCGGCCGGGACACGAGTGGCATTCGATGCCCGCCGAGGAGGTGCGTCGGCTCTTACCACCACCGGCGGCGGACTCCTCGGGCCAGGAACCCGAATCATCCCGGCCTGGCCGGACACGGAGCGCGCCGCTCCTCCCGAGTCTCCGGCCCATCGCCGCGGGTTGGAACTTTCTCCGCGCGGTGCGCGACGAGCTGGACGATCCACTGACCCCGGTGCTGGCGACCTGCTCCGTGGCGAGCGCGGTGCTGGGCTCACCGATCGACGCCGTCCTCGTCGGCTCCGTGCTGGTCCTCAACGCCGCGATCTCCGCAACCCAGCGACTGCGGGCGGAAGAGGTACTCAATCGCCTTCTGGCGGTGCAGGATCCGCCCGCCCGGACGGTCACCGATCGCGAGGGAACCCGCAGCGACGTCGACGTCACCGATCGTGGCGGCGACCGCGACTATCTCACCGTTTCCGCGGACCGGCTCCGGCCGGGCGAGGTGATCGAGGTCCGTCCGGGGGAGGTGGTCCCGGCGGATGGGCGGCTACTCGGGGCCATGAGCGTCGAGGTGGACGAGTCGGCGCTGACCGGGGAATCCCTCCCGGTGGCCAAACAAATAGCTCCCACGCCGGGTGTGCCGCTGGCCGAGCGCACCTGCATGCTCTTCGCGGGAACCACGGTGCTGACCGGAACCGCCGTGTCGTTGGTGACCGCGACCGGCCGCGGCACCGAGACCCGGCGGGCCACTGCCCTCGCGCCGGCGAAGGTGCGTGAGGTGGGATTGCAGGCGCAACTGAGCCGGCTGACCCGGCGTGCGATGCCGGTCAGCTTCGGCGGCGGCGGCATCGTCACCGCGCTCGGTCTGCTGCGCGGCGCCGGGGTCCGGTCCGCGGTGACCAGCGGTGTCGCGGTCATCGTCGCGGCGGTCCCCGAGGGACTGCCGCTGGTGGCCACTCTCGCGCAGATGTCCGCCGCCCGCCGGCTCACCCGGTCCTCGGCGCTGGTCCGCGTCCCGCGGTCGGTCGAGGCACTCGGACGGGTCGACGTGGTCTGTTTCGACAAGACCGGCACCCTCAGCGAGAACCGGCTGCGCGTGTCCGCCGTGGAACCGGCACCGGGTTGTACGCGGAAACAGGTGTTGGCCTACGCCGCGCGCACAGGGTGGTCGTCGAACGGGGGACCCCCCGACCATGCCACCGACGTCGCGATCGTGGACGCCGCCCACATCGCATCCGCCGAGGAAGACCGGAGGGAGCGGGTGGCCTATCTGCCGTTCCGCTCCGGCCGGTCCTACGCTGCAGCCATGTCCGGGACCCATCTCGCGGTCAAGGGTGCACCCGAGGTGCTGCTCGATGCGTTCGGCGGCTCCGACTCCGCGCTCGCGCAGCGGGTGCAGTCGATGGCGGCGGCCGGGCTGCGGGTGATCGCCGTCGGTCAGCGCGAGCTCAGCACGGACGACGCGGCGGGGGCCGCCGCGGACCCCGACGCCCTGACTGGGCTCGCTGAACGCGAGCTCGAGCCGGTCGGGTTGCTCGGCCTGTCCGACACCCCCGCGCCGACGCCGCCGGTCTGCTGCCCACCCTGATCGAGCAGGGTGTTGCCGTCCGGCTGATCACCGGGGACCACCCGGTCACCGCCGTCGCGATCGCCGGCGAGTTGGGGATGCCGGTCACCGAGGATCAGGTGATCAGCGGCACCGACTGGGACGCACTCGCGCACCGTGAGCAGGAGCGGGCCGTCGAGGACTGCCGGGTGTTCGCCCGGATGACACCCGAGCACAAGGTGCAGATCGTGCAGACCCTGGAGCGGATCGGCCGGGTGTGTGCCATGGTCGGCGACGGCGCCAACGACGCCGCCGCCATCCGCGCGGCCAGCGTCGGCATCGGAGTGGCCTCGCACGGCAGCGCACCCGCCCGCGGCGCGGCCGACGTCGTCCTCCTCGACGGCAAGGTAGGGGCACTGCTCGACGCATTGGACGAGGGCCGCCAATTGTGGCGGCGGGTGCAGGCAGCGGTGGCGGTACTGGTCGGCGGCAACGCCGGGGAAGTCGCGTTCGCCCTGATCGGCAGCGTGGCCACCGGGCGCTCACCACTCAACGCCCGCCAACTCCTGCTGGTGAACATGCTCACCGACGCGCTACCCGCGGCGGCACTCGCGGTCAGCCCGACCAGCCACAACGGTGCCGCATCCCGCGGGCCCGACGAGGCGGCCCTGCTGCGCACCGTCGCCTTCCGCGGCACCACCACCGCGGCCGGCGCCACCGCAGCGTGGGCCATGGCGAGTGCGACCGGCGGACCCCGGCGGGCCGCCACCGTCGCCCTGGTCGCGCTGGTCGGCACCCAGCTCGGACAGATCCTGCTCGACTCCCGCAGCCCCCTGGTCGTCACGACCTCGCTCGGTTCCCTCGCCGTCATGACGGCACTGATCAGCACCCCGGGCGTCAGCCAGTTCCTCGGCTGCGTGCCCCTCGGCCCGCTCGGCTGGGCTCAAGGCTTCGGATCCGCCGCGGCAGCCACCGCGGCGGCCGCGATCGCCCCCGAGCTGCTCGCCCGCACACCCGGGATCAGCCACACGATCCGCGAACTACTCCACACCGGCGGCACCCACGACCGCACGCTGTCCTTCGCGGAGAGTCCCGTCGACGTCCTCGGGAGGCCGGAAGGAGTGAGGGTCAGTCGATGATCTCGATCACACCCACCCGCGCCAGCAGCGCGTACAGCTCCCGCAACGGCGGCGTGAACACCCGCGCCATCGCGGAAACCACCGGATCTCCACC
>SEEV01001023.1 GCA_004211695.1 Rhodococcus sp. (in: high G+C Gram-positive bacteria) | reverse complement strand
CCACACCTCTGTCGACCAACGTGTCCTCCGGCTGCAACTGGTCCTCTTCGTCCAGGCTGTACTCGCCCTCGGATCCTTCTGGCGTGCTGTCCGGCATGGTCATCTTCCCCACGATGCCACCGGAACGGACACTTCGCCATCGGATCACGGAAGCAACCCGGTGAGAGACGAAAAGGGCCCGCACAGAGACTGTGCGGGCCCTTTCGGTGTTCGGGTCAGAAGTTGATCATGTGCCCGGCGAGACCGTGGATGGCCTCCTGCAGGGCTTCGCTGAGCGTCGGGTGCGTGTGCACGTTGCGGGCCAGCTCGTTGACGGTGAGGTCCCACTTCTGCGCGAGGGTCAGCTCGGGCAGCAGCTCGGAGACGTCGGGTCCGATGAGGTGCCCGCCGAGCAGTTCGCCGTACTTCTTGTCGGCGATCAGCTTGACGCAACCGGTCGGGTCACCGAGGCCGTGCGCCTTGCCGTTGGCGGTGAACGGGAACGTCGCGACCTTCACGTCGTAACCCTCGTCCTTGGCCTGCTGCTCGGTGAGACCGAAGCTGGCGACCTGCGGCTGGCAGAACGTCGCCCGCGGCATCATCCGGTAGTCCTCGATCGGCAGCGTCTCGACACCGGCGATCGTCTCGGCCGCCACGACGCCCTGCGCCTCGGCCACGTGGGCCAGCTGCAGCTTCATCGTGACATCACCGATGGCGTAGATGTGCGGGACCGACGTCTGCATCGTGTCGGTGATGCCGATCGCACCACGATCGAGCTGGACACCGGTCTTCTCGAGCCCGTAGCCCTCGACGCGGGGCGCGAACCCGACCGACTGCATCACCTTGTCGACCACGACGGTCTCGATGTCGCCGGACTTGTTGTTCTTGATCGAGACGGTGACCTTGCTGCCGTCGTCGTCGATGCTCTGCACGGCGGCACCGGTCTTGATCGTGACGCCGAGCTTCTTGTACTGCTTCTCGATCTCCTTGGAGACGTCCGCGTCCTCGTTGGGCAGCGCACGGTCGAGGAACTCGACGATCGTGACGTC
>SEEV01000450.1 GCA_004211695.1 Rhodococcus sp. (in: high G+C Gram-positive bacteria) | reverse complement strand
AACATCGAGTACTTCAGGCCGACGGGTGAGCCCGACGCCGAGTACGACACCTACAAACACCACCTGTAAGGGCGCGGCACAATGACAGATATCGCAGTCGTCGGGTTCGCGCACGCACCGCACGTGCGCGAGACCTCCGGCACCACCAACGGCGTCGAGATGCTGGTTCCCTGCTTCCAGCAGCTGTACGAGGAGCTCGGGATCACCAAGTCCGACATCGGTTTCTGGTGTTCCGGATCCTCGGACTACCTGGCGGGCCGTTCGTTCTCCTTCATCTCCGCCGTCGACTCGATCGGCGCGGTGCCGCCGATCAACGAGTCGCACGTCGAGATGGATGCCGCCTGGGCGTTCTACGAGGCCTGGATCAAGATCATGACCGGCGAGGTCGACACCGCGCTGGTCTACGGCTTCGGCAAGTCGTCGGCGGGCAACCTCCGCAAGATCCTGTCGATGCAACTCGACCCCTATCTCGTCACCCCACTCGCCCTCGACTCGGTGTCGCTCGCGGGACTGCAGGCCCGCCTCGGACTGGACGCCGGAAAGTGGACGTCCGAGGAGATGGCGGCCGTGGCCGCCCGCAGCCGGGCCGCGGCGGAGAGCAATCCGAACACTCAGTTGTCGGGACACGTGGACATCAACGAATTGCTGGCCAGCCCGTTCGTCGCGGACCCGCTGCGCGCCCACGACTGCGCACCGATCACGGACGGTGCCGCCGCCGTGGTTCTCGCGTCCGGCGACCGCGCGCGTGAACTCTGCGAGCGGCCGGCGTGGATCACCGGCATCGAGCACCGCATCGATTCGCCCAACTTCGGCGCCCGCGACCTGACGGTCTCACCGTCGACGACGGCGTCCGCCCGCGCCGCCACCGGAGGGGACGTCGGCGGAATCGACGTGGCCGAACTGCACGGACCGTTCACCCATCAGGAACTGATCCTGCGCGAGGCCATCGGACTGTCCGATGCGACGACGATCAACCCCTCGGGTGGCCCGCTGAGCGGGAACCCGATGTTCGCCGCGGGTCTGGAACGCATAGGTTACGCAGCCAAGGCCATCATGGACGGCAACGCCGGGCGCACGCTGGCGCACGCCACGAGTGGTGCTGTGCTGCAACAGAATCTGGTCGCAGTCTTGGAGGGACGCAACTGATGGCGAATCAATTGGCCGCCGTACTGGGCACCGGTCAGACCCATTACGTGGCGAAGCGGCACGACGTGTCGATGGCCGGGTTGGTGCGCGAGGCGATCGACCGTGCGATGGAAGACGCTCGGGTGGGCTGGGACGACATCGACGCAGTCGTCATCGGGAAGGCCCCCGACCTGTTCGAGGGCTCGATGATGCCGGAACTCGCGATGTCCGACGCGCTCGGTGCCAACGGCAAACCGCTGCTGCGTGTGCACACCGCCGGTTCGGTCGGCGGCTCGACCGCGGTGGTGGCGTCGAGCCTCGTGAAGTCCGGCGTGCACAAGCGGGTTCTGACGGTGGCGTGGGAGAAGCAGTCCGAGTCGAACGCCATGTGGGCGCTGTCCACCCCCATCCCGTTCCACATGCCGGTCGGCGCAGGCGCGGGCGGATACTTCGCCCCGCACGTCCGCTCTTACATCCGGCGGTCCGGGGCTCCCGACCACATCGGCGCGATGGTGGCGGTGAAGGACCGGCTGAACGGCAGCCTCAACCCGTACGCCCACCTCAAGCAGCCCGACATCACCCTGGAATCCGTCCAGGCCTCGCAGATGCTGTGGGATCCCATCCGCTACGACGAGACCTGTCCGTCCTCGGACGGCGCCTGCGCGATGGTGATCGGCAACGAGGAGGCCGCCGAGCAGGTCATAGCCGACGGTCGTGAGGTCGCGTGGATTCACGCCACCGCGATGCGCACGGAACCCACAACCTTCGCGGGACGCGACCAGGTGAATCCCCAGGCGGGCCGGGACGCCTCAGCCGCGCTGTGGAAGGCCGCCGGGATCAAGGATCCGCTCGACGAGATCGACGTGGCCGAAATCTACGTCCCCTTCTCCTGGTTCGAGCCGATGTGGCTCGAGAATCTGGGCTTCGTCGCCGAAGGTGAGGGCTGGAAGCTGACCGAGGCGGGCGAGACGGCCATCGGCGGCCGGCTTCCGCTCAACGCGTCCGGCGGGGTGCTGTCGTCCAATCCCATCGGTGCGTCGGGCATGATCCGATTCGCCGAGTCGGCGATGCAGGTGATGCACCGCGCCGGCGATCACCAGGTGAAGGACGCACGCAAGGCACTCGGCCACGCCTACGGCGGCGGTTCGCAGTACTTCTCGATGTGGGTGGTCGGATCCGACCGGCCGAACAACTAGTAGCGGGGAAATCACCATGAAGTTCACCGTCGGCATCGCCATGAATCCTCTCGACCAACTGACTGGTCTCGCGAAAACAGCCGAGGAGTGCGGATTCTCGTCCATCGCACTCCCCGACTCGCTGTTCTTCATGGAGAAGCAGAGCGCCGACTATCCGTACACACCGGACGGCTCGCGGATGTGGAACGAGGAGACGCCGTGGGTGGATCCGCTGATCGCGGCAGCCGCGATGGGTGCGGTGACGTCGAAGATCGAGTTCTACACCCAGGTCCTCAAGCTGGGTTCCCGCAACCCGGTGCTCCTCGCTCGCCAGGTGGGATCGGTGGCCAACCTCATCGGCAACCGGTTCGGCTTCGGCGTCGGGATCGGCTGGGCACCCGAGGAATTCGAATGGTGCGGAGTGCCGTACGCGAAGCGCGGCGCGCGCGTCGACGAGATGATCGACGTCATCAAGCTGATTCTCGGCGGCGGAATGGTCGAGTATCACGGTGAGTTCTACGACTTCGACCGCCTGCAGATGAGCCCGGCCCCGACGAAACCGGTGCCGTTCTACGTCGGCGGGCACACCGACGTCGCCCTGCGCCGCGCCGCGCGGGTGGGCGACGGCTGGACGTCCGCGATGATCAAGTTCGACGACCTCGTCCAGGTCATCGCGCGATTGCGGGAACTCCGGGAGGAGTACGGCCGGGCCGATCTGCCGTACGAGATCCAGACCGTCTGCATCGACCGTTTCGGAAAGGACGGTTACGCCGAGTTGGCGGATGCCGGGGTGACCGACACGATCGTGGTCCCGTGGGTGTTCGACGGCATCGGCTTCGACGGACCGCTCGAGGCCAAGCAGGATTCGCTGCGCAAGTTCGCCGACCAGTACATCGGATAGGGGTGTGGACATGACGACGACCGACCATCCGGCCCGCCTCGCCGGGCAGGCGTCCCGCGAGGCGGCCAGCGGCAGACGCAAGGACGACTGGCTGGCCCTGTTCGCCGAGGACGCCTGCGTGGAAGATCCCGTCGGCCCTTCGGGTTTCGACCCCGAAGGCAAGGGTCACCACGGCCTCGACGCGATCTCCCGGTTCTACGACATGACGATCGCGACCACCGAATCGCTCGAGTTCCTCATCACCGATTCACTGGTCTGCGGCAACGAGAACGTGAACATCGGGACCATCCGGACCACGGTGGCGGGATCGCAGATCGACGCCGAGGGCGTGTTCGTCTACCGAGTGAACGACGAGGGCAAGATTACGTCGCTGCGGGCCTTCTGGGAGGTCGAGCGGGCGATGAAGACCCTGCGCAAGGTCTGAGCGGTTCGGATCACCCGTCGGCGTCGTCGATGCGCCGGACGAAGAGGACGGCGTCGAGTTCGCCGAGGCCGGCGGGGTCCAGCGGGAAGTATGTGGAATTGCCGGACGGGTCGGCGCGCTTCTCCGCATCCCCGATACTGCGCGCCACCGTCGCGGCCGGCACGAGACAGCTCTCCCCCACCGCGAAGAGGCCGTGCTCGAGGGTGCCGGGTGGCGGCTGTCCGATGCCGTGTCCCGGCGCCTCCCCGACGGCCGAACCGATGACCGTATAGGCGTCGCCGAACCGCACGCCCAGGTGGGCGCCGGCGCACCACCAGCGCAGGTGCAGTCCGGCGAGATCCCAGTGGGTTTCGCCCTTCAGCAGATGACCGTTGTGGGCGAAGACGAACGTCGGGCCTCGATCCGCCTCCCTCTGCACCAGCGCAGACAGGTTGTCCGCCATGAGGGTGTCGCGGATTCCCAGGAGCCGGGCGATGCGGCGTGGGGAGTTCTCTGCCATGCCGGCGTGATAGCCGAGCAGGCGGGTGGCGACGCGACCGTGAAGCTCGGCCTCCCACAACTCGTCTCGCGTGCCTGTGGCCACGAGGCGAGGCGCCTGCGACGCGAGCAGGGTCATCAGGTCGTCGGCGATGAGACGCAACTCGACGGCCTCGGGGGTGGCACCGACGGATCGAGTCGGATCCATGGCGACGGCCGGGTTGCTCCAGCGGTCGTCGCCGCCGATCAGTGCGGAGATCCTGTCCGGAGCGCAGGGCAGATCCTGCTCGTCGAGGTGGGACCGCAGGTGGGTGTCGACGAAGATCAGGGCCTGCCCGGGACTGTCGGCGGAGGTCATCTCGATGGGGGCGTCGAATCCGAAGAATCGGAGGTGATCCTCCGGGCCGCGTCGACGGTTGTACTCGGCCATCCACCGCACCAGGTCGCGATTGGCCCGGGACTCACCGAATCCGTGACTGAAGCCGTGTTCCATGACGTGGTCGAGCGTGTGATCCGCCCCGCCGCGCACGAAGGAGTCGACGAGGAGCCCCTTCAGGCAACTGCTTTCGAGCGCGAGGGACCGGTAGCCCTCGTGTTCGACGAGGTACTGGAACATGTCATTGCGCAGCCGCAGAAATACATCTTCCCCGTGCATGGGCTCCCCGAAGCCGAGCAGGCGAGGTGCGGGGTCGCGGCGCCGAAGGAACGCGCCCAGGGCCGCGGTCACGGCCGGGTCTTCCGGCGCCGGGAAACCGGCACCGAGGTCGTGGACGGTGGACCGCAAAGTCATGGCCTGCTCCCACCTCCCTCGGACCGAAAGAGAACAGCGGCGTCGGAGAGGATGAGGGTGCCCTCCGACGCCGCTGAATCAGGGGGTCAGTGTCTGACCGGGCAACCGCCTGACGCAGTCTTGTAATCGACCTGAAACTCCTT
>SEEV01001022.1 GCA_004211695.1 Rhodococcus sp. (in: high G+C Gram-positive bacteria) | reverse complement strand
ACCCGGTCCAGCAAGATCGAGGGCGGACGACCCGGTCGAGGTTCGTCGACCAAGCCGTCGAGGCGTCGGTCGACGAAGCGCCCGCGCCATTTGTTGACCGTGTTGGCGGATATCCCTAGATGGTTGATTCCTTGAAGCGTGTCGCCGAAGAGGAGTAGGCGGAGGGTTTCCAAGATCAAAGCGTGACCAAAGAACTGGAAACCCTCCTGACCGAACTGTATGTGCTCATCGACGATCATGTCGTCGAACCCCGCTCCGGTCGGGGTCGGCGGCCCGTGCTCAGCGATGCCGAACTGCTCACCCTGGCCGTGGCACAGATGCTGCTCGGGTTCGATTGTGAACGCCGGTGGATCCGGCACGCCCACCACAGCGCCGAGTTGCGTGCCCTGTTTCCCTACATCCCCGGACAGTCGGACTACAACAAACGTGTCAGGGCGGCACGAGGGTTGCTGTGCAAGGCAATTCAGACACTGGCGCGGATCTCACCATCCTGGTTCGACGACCTGTGGATCACCGACGCCACCCCGGTGCCCTGCGGGATGTCTCGTGAAACGGTGAAGCGGTCGGACCTGGCCGGGCACGCCGGGTACGGCTATTGCGCCTCCCATTCGCGCTTCTACTGGGGGCTGAAGCTGTACCTGGTCTGTGCGGGGGACGGGATGCCGATCATGTGGTGCCTGGCGAATCCGAAGCTCGGTGAGCGTGAGGTGGTGACCGCGCTGCTCGAACGCGATCATCACCTGATTCGGTCGGGGCAGATCCTGCTCGCCGACAAAGGCTTTTCCGGCGCACAGTTCGCCGATACCACCGCCGCGATGGGTCTGAAGCTGCTGCGACCGGACCGTAAGGACGAAACGTACAAGAACGGCAATCTCGGCGGGATGCGGCAGTGGATCGAATCGGTCAACCACACGTTGAAAGGGCAGCTTGGCCTGGAGGAACACGGTGGCCGTACCACGCACGGGGTGTTCGCCCGCGTCGCCCAGCGTGTGCTGGCGATGGCCGCCGGCATCTGGCACAACTGGAACATCGG
>SEEV01000079.1 GCA_004211695.1 Rhodococcus sp. (in: high G+C Gram-positive bacteria) | reverse complement strand
TACGCCTTGTCGGCCCGGACCTCGTCGGGGCGCGTGCGGTGCGCTCCGCCCGCGAGCCGCGGCACGCAGATGCCCTCCAGCACGCGGGCGAACATCGGACTGTCACCGGCTTGGCCGGGGCCGGCCAGCACCGACAGTGGGCGCCCGTGACCGTCGAATGCCAGGTGCGCCTTGCTGGTCAATCCGCCCCTCGACCGGCCGATGCCGTGATCGGCCGGCTCGTCACGCAGGTTCGTGTAATTTGGTAGATCCCCCTGTGTGGCGGGCGGCGTTCGCACCGTGCTGATGAACACGGACCACCGTGGAATCGACCGATACCGCCCAGTTCAGGTTCCCGCCGGCGTCGGCCCTCTCATGTGCTGTCACGCGAAGCGTGACCTCCACGTGCGCCCATTCGTTGGTCACAATGCACATGCAGCGCATGACGGATCGGATTAAAGTCATACAGCCCAAAAATGTTGCAGTGATACAACATTGACGTTCCTTACTCACCCCGGCTTCGTATCGGCGGCGGTGCGGCCGATAGCAGGCGCGGACAGTTTCTGGTTGACCAGCAGGTTCAGTGAGACACCCTGCTCTTCGGCTTCGACTGCCAGGGCCCGGTGCACCTGCGGAGAAGTGCGCACCATGAACTTGCCGCTGTAGGGACGATCCGCGATCGGGACCGGTGGTTGCTCACCGGTCAGCGCCATGTCCTCGAGCACGTCACGGACGACGCCGATGACACCGTCGAGTGCTTCGGCCTGCGTTTCCGCCAGCCACGACAACGACGGGAATTCGGCGACGGTGCCGACGAACTCGCCGTCCGGTTCGGACCAGGTCACCCGGTAGGTGTAGTGCCATGCGTCAGCCACCGTCCGCCTCCTGCATGAGCCTCTCGTAGGCGGTGACGGGTGCACCCGACGGGGCTTCGCATGAGTGCATGATATCACCAGCGATACCACTCCAGGGGGTATCGGTGATGCGAGGAGAGGGGTTTCAGAAGTCCTCGACCGAGTCGGAGCACGCCGAAACCTGCTGGTAAGAGGGCTCAGAAAGGGGAAGGAACCGCTGTTACCGGCGGCGGGACGAAGGATCGGAGCGCGGCGGCAACGACTACGGCGGCGACCGTACGTCACCGGTCGATGCACTCGAAGTCGAGATCGGCCGCGGGGGCCTCTGGCCGGCCCGGACATCAGGGGTATCTCGCCGTCCACCCCGGGAGGATAATGGGTCCATCACCAGATGACGGCGCTTCACGCGCCCAGTCGGCGAACAAATCACGACTCCCACACTGGTGTCGGCTGGAACCGAATCGAGAGTGACCACCCATGACAACGATCACCAGGCGTGCGGTCATCGCAGCGGCCGCCATCGCCCTGTTTACGGCTCCGGGCGTCGCAGCGGCCGCCCCGAACCTGCACGGCGATGCGAACACACCAGGGACGCAGGTTCAGTTCGACAACGACCCGGGCGATTCCAACAGCTACACGTGCGGCGCATTCGGAGCCGGCGGGGCAGGAGTCGGATCGAACTCCGGCGGTGGAACCGGCCAGGTCAACGGCACCTTCGGGCCGGGACCAGTCCAGGGCGGATGCGTCGGCAGCGACGGATCGGTCTACTTCCCCACCGGCAACGCCGAGTGACCCCGACGGGCGGGCACGCGCCGAGTCACGATGCGACGAGTTCCTGCCAGGAGGGCAGCGAGGGCGCCCGCCCCCTCGTTCGTCTCCGCTTTTCTGCTTATCCGCGTCTCCGTATTTCCGTGTGGTCCGAGGGTTGATGCCGGAGTGCGTCGTGACCGGCGAGGCGCCGGGTATATCCACACACTCACGGAGCGAGGAACTTGTTCGTGAACAGCTGTCGCCGTTCGTCACGGTGGCCAGGCTGCGGTTGCCGCAACAGGACATCTCCGGGCCGGACAACCTGGAGAAGATGGACGCCCTGTCCTTCACACCCTGGCGGGTCACCGCCGAGCACGCACCCCTGGGCAACATCATGCGGGCCCGCAAAGAGGTCTACCGACAATCCTCCATCACGCGCCACCAGCTCAACCAACAGCCCCGCACCGAACCCCGCAGCGCCAACGACGTGCTCGCCCCAACCCACCACGGCGACAATGCCAGCGGCGAGTAGGGAAACGGGGACCGTCGGAACACAACGACGGGTACGCCGCACACCCCCGTGACGGGGCCGCGAGGGTGGCGTCGATGGATGATTTTCGTCGATCCGGTGTGGGATCCTTCGGCGCGTGCGACGATCGGCGCGTCGTACGTCACGCCACCGGAATCTCGTGTCACGGGAGTGAGAGACGATGCCCGACCTGATCGTTCCGCCGCCGCAGTCGCTGCGACACGTGCAGGACTGCGTTACCGCGATGCGCTGCTGGTTTGGCCACCGACGACAACAGTGCCGCGCTGATGGCCCACCTGTGTGCCGAGCCGGTCGACCGGGTGTGGTTGTCCACTTTCCGGCTCCTGCTGGCCGACCTGACCCGGTCCATCGACGACTGCCGCCGCCGACCCGTCCGTATCCGGGACACCGCGCTGAGCAACCAGTCCGGCGGGACCATCGGGACCGCTGCCGCACACCGGGGTGGGCGGGGCGAGGTGACCGACGGCCAGCAGCGGGCCTCGAACGGGTGCGCGACACCTGCGCGGTCCTGGGCAGCTTCATGCACACCACCCGCACCGGGGTCCCGGCACCGGTGTGGCATGCCACCTACTGTCAGCTCACCGGCGACCGCCAGAACGTCGTCGAGGCCGCGCACCGGGCCGGCTCAGCCCGGGGGTCTTCAGTGTCGGCCTGGGGGTGACGGTGGTGTTCCCGGCGTGGGTGGCGGCGCTCAGTGCGCACACCGCGGATCGAGCTCGACCCGGCCACCCGGACTGATCCTCGTGGTGACAGCGCGGAGCCTGTTCGAAATGGATCGCCGTCGCCGGCGGCGGGCAATCGTGCGCGCGATCCTCGCTGTCGCGGTGACCTGGGTGCTGCTCTTCGGTGTGTACTACCTGGTGCCGGCCAGGGATTACACCGAACGCAACGCCTTCATCCGGGTATCGATCGGCGGTCTGCTCCTCGCCTGCGTGCTGGCGTGGCAGATTCGTCGAATCGTCCGCGCCCCGGTCCCCGAACTGCGAGCGATCGAAGCGTTGGTCGCGGTCATCTCCCTGTTCCTCGTCCTCTTCGCCACGACCTACCTGTCCCTGTCACTGACCACACCTGCGTCGTTCAACCAGCACCTCGACCACACCCGGGCCCTCTACTTCACGATCGCGGTGTTCACGACCGTCGGATTCGGCGACATCGTTCCCACCACCGATCCGGCGCGCATCCTGGTCAGTACCCAGATGCTTCTCAATCTGGTCATCATCGGGGCCTCTGTCCACTCTGAGGCGCGCGCCTGCCCGAGGGGTCGGCCGAGCCCCACCTTCGTCCTCTCACCCGACACTTTCTAGGTGCGTGTGGCAGCGATTTTCGACGAACAATCGACCCGCAATCGTGTCCCTGCTTACCGAGTGAGCCAGCTCAGGTCATACTGCGTGAGCAAGGCCCACACAGCACGCGCCGCCACACACTGTGTAGCGGAAGTGATAACACGGGCGCTCGGCGGTAACACGGGACGACGAACGGGGCTCTCGATGGCCGGAGCTTATGTTGATGAAATATTCTGCCATGCAACCCTGTTGGCCGCTGCTACCGAGAGGCGTGGCTCTGCGCGTGCTCCGTGGAAGCCGATAACGTCACGATGAGATGGCATACCGAGCCCACGTCATCCTCGCGAGGACGTGGATGGTTGTCCGAGCACCGTCGCACATCCGCCAGCCTCGCCGTAGCCGTGATCACGGCAGCGATTCTTCTAGCCGGGAAGACTTGGTGGGGCACAGTCTCCGTCGCCAACGGCAGCGTCGTCGCACTCCTCGCGTACACCGCCACTTACCTCATCGCGACCGTCACGGCGTTTTCGTCCGCAACGTCATCGGCTATCCACGGATGGGCGAGTCGGGAAGCTCGAGGCACAGTCCTGCAACGCTACGTTCTGGGCACCGCCCCAGGGCCCGGGGTCTCCCTCTTCTTCGCCGCTGGCGCACTGATTGTCGCGATGGTCTGGCTACCGGGCCGCGGGGGCGACACACTGCCTACCGGCCCCCGGGTCGGAGTCGCTATCGCGTTGATCGTGGTGGCCTGGCTGTCCGTCGCTGTGTCATACGCGGTCACCTTCTACGCGGACAACCTTGTCGAGGGCGGCAAAGCGCTCGAATTTCCAGGCAAAGGTGACGCCGAGCCGTCCGACTACCTGTACTTCGCCATCTCCGTCATGACGACGTTCGGCACCACGGACGTCAATGTGACCTCACAGAAGATGCGCCGAACCGTCACTGCGAACGCCGTGATCGCATTTGTTTTCAACACGGTCACCGTCGCCGCGGCTGTCTCCGCACTCAGCTAGCAGCGCCACCACTTCGTCACCTCATCCCGAGTGATCCGTCTGATGAACCGGACGATGCGGTGATCTCCGCCTTTGCCGAGTTCGGCTGTTTGGCCCGGCCCGATCACGCGACCAAAATCGCCGCCCGACAGAGTCTTGCGCATGGATAGACATTCGGCATAAGGAGCACCTTCCCAGGAAGGGAAGGTGCGCATCACACCCGGGACGATTCAGCGCCTCGATGATCAGCTCGCCGAGAACGAGAAGCAGATGACCCGTGCGCTCGATGAGCATGGCACCGGTCGGCGCGAGGTCGACGGGATGGTGTGTCCCGGCCAGGTGCGCCCGCACCCGCCGACCAGATCTCGCGCCTGTTCGGCCTGCTTCTTCGACGCCGCCGTCGCCACCGACCGCGGTCCCGAGATATGTTGCGCGGGAGGCGAAGACCCGGTTGTGGTCAGCCCGGTGGTGCCTGGTGTCGAGGGTGAGGCCCGATTGATCCGGGGTGGGTTCACCGCCACACCGACGCCACGCTCGGCGCCATCTCCGGATGCGACCTGAACCGCACTGTGTCCGACGGTCGGGTCTCTACGGTTCGAGCACGATCCACAAGCGCGGGTCCTCCGTCTCGGCAGGAATGTCAGCGCGCGGGCTCAACCCTTCGCTGAGCTGGCCGAAAAGGGTGATCTGACCAAGCCGGTCCAACGATGGCTCACTGCAGCCGGATGGACCGTCACGCCTGATCTTCTATGCCCGGATCACGCATGAGACGAGCATGGAGCGCCACCCCCGCAGGCGGATGGAATACGGCACCTTTCGAATACCGCACGCCACCAGTCTAGGGCGGATACCTCTCGGACGGTCGTACGAGACGTCGCCCGATCGAAGCCGCCCTACGAGGTACCGAAGTTTGATGTACTGAATTTCGTCCTCATCAGCGTCCCAGAGCGGTCAAGGAAGGCACACCCATGGGCACGATCACTACCCAGGATGGCACGGAGATCTTCTACAAGGACTGGGGAACCGGTCAACCCATCGTGTTCAGCCACGGCTGGCCGCTGTCCGCGGACGACTGGGACACCCAGATGCTGTTCTTCCTCCAGCACGGCTACCGCGTCATCGCCCACGACCGGCGCGGTCACGGACGCTCCACGCAGACCGGCGACGGCCACGACATGGACCACTACGCCGACGACCTCGCCGCGTTGACGTCGCACCTCGATCTCCAGGACGCGATTCACGTCGGCCATTCGACCGGCGGCGGCGAGGTGGTGCACTACCTCGCGCGGCACGGGGAGAGCCGGGTGTCGAAGGCCGCACTGATCAGCGCGGTGCCGCCGCTGATGGTGAAGACGGAGGCCAATCCGGGCGGCCTGCCCAAGGCCGTCTTCGACGATCTGCAGGCGCAACTCGCGGCCAACCGTTCCGTCTTCTACCGCGACCTGCCGTCCGGGCCCTTCTACGGATTCAACCGACCGGGCGTGGAATCCTCGGAGGCCATCATCGAGAACTGGTGGCGCCAGGGAATGATGGGCGGGGCCAAGGCGCACTACGACGGGATCGTCGCCTTCTCGCAGACCGATTTCACCGAGGACTTGAAGAAGATCACCGTCCCGGTGCTCGTGATGCACAGCGAGGACGATCAGATCGTTCCCTACGCCGACGCGGGACCGCTGTCCGCGAAGCTTCTCGCCAACGGCACGCTGAAGACGTACAAGGACTTCCCCCACGGCATGCCCACCACGCAGGCGGAGACGATCAACGCCGACCTGCTGGCCTACCTGAAGGACTGACGAGCAGGCCCCCGATTCCTATTCGCTTAGGTCATCGGGGGTTTTCGTCTGCCAGTGCTCCGTCGAACGAGTGCCCCCGGCAGGATTCGAACCTGCGACCAATGGATTAGAAGGCCATTGCTCTATCCCCTGAGCTACGGAGGCGCGGAGCAAATATTACCTGTCGCCTCGAGTGCTCCGATCGGGGCTGTGGTGTGCGCGTCACGAGCCCACGGCTGCGGCGCAGAGCAGCAGTCCCGCCAGGACGAGTTCGACGACGAAGTAGAACCACACGGGGTAGAAGCGGGTCGGCCGGTCGGCGACGGCCGACACGATCCGGCCGAAGGCCATTCCCAGCAGGGCGACGGCCACCGTCACCGCCGCGACCGATCGGATGCCGTAGGCGTCGAAAGCCGCGAAGAAGAGAAGGCCCGCCACCGCGACACCGAAACCGCCGTAGACGGCGCGCACCTCGGCGCGGGCCGTCGCCGAATCCGCGACGAGACGGAACGGGGCGACCAGCCGATCGGGCACGGCGAGTCCGTACGCGCCCATGCCCGCGAAGAACAATGCCACCACGATGATCAGAAACTCCGCCATCTCAGCCTCTCGTTCCCTCGGGACACCTCCCCGTCGACGGTAGCCGGAACGGCGACGGACCCTCGCGTCTCCGACGGCCTGTCGTAGGTCCTACCCTTGATGTATGGCTACACCCCAGCTCGCGGCGTCCGACCCGGCATCGAAACCTCCGAATCGTGTCGATTCGACCGCCCTGTTCGTCGTCGGCGGTCTCATCGCCGGTCTGGTTGCGGCAATCGTCGTCGGACTTTCCGCTGCTCAGGCGCTCGTGCTGCTGGGAATCCCGGATCCCGGGCCGATCACCACCTATGGACTGCCTGCCATGCGGGCCGTGTCGGAGATCGCTGCGGTCATCACCATCGGATCGTTGCTGCTCGCGGCGTTCTTCGTCCCACCGCAGAAATCCGGGGTCCTGGACGTCGACGGCTACCGCGCGGTGCGGACGGCGTCGTACGCCGCGATCGTGTGGGCCGCGACCGCTCTCGTCCTGGTCCCGTTGACGCTGTCGGACACGTCCGGGCAACCCTTCGCCGAGGCGGTGAAACCGGCCAACATCTTCAACTCGATCGATCAGGTCGAACTCGCCGGCGCCTGGCGCTGGACCGCGATCATCGCCATCGTCCTCGCGATCGCCTCCCGGCTCGTGCTGCGCTGGTGGTGGACGCCGATCCTCCTGGTCGTCGGCATCCTCGGGCTGATGCCGCTCGCATTGACGGGACATTCGTCTTCGGGTGGTTCGCACGACATGGCGACGAACAGCCTGATCCTGCACCTCGTGGCGGCCTCCCTGTGGGCGGGCGGGCTGTTCGCTCTCCTCGCGCATGCGCGTCGTCGGGGCGCCTACACCGATGTCGCGGCGCGACGGTTCTCCGCGGTCGCGACCGTCTGCTTCGCCGTCATGGCAGTCAGTGGTGTGGTGAACGCGCTGGTCCGCGTCCCGATCGACGACCTCCTCGACACGACGTACGGACGCCTCGTGGTCGCGAAGACCGTGGCCCTCGTGATCCTGGGTGTCTTCGGCTGGGCACAGCGTCGGCGGGCGCTGCCCGCACTGCGGAAGGACCCGGCGAGCCGCGGCAACCTGATCCGCTTCGCCGGTGCGGAGGCCATGGTCTTCGCCGCGACGATCGGTCTCGCCGTCGGGCTCGGCCGCACGCCGCCGCCCGCTCCGACCGCGGCGCCCACCCTCACGGAGGTGGAACTCGGCTACAACCTGGCGGGCCCGCCGACGTTCGCCAGGTTGATGCTGGACTGGCGATTCGACCTCCTCTACGGCACCGCCGCGATCGTGCTGGCCGTGGTGTACGCGGTGGGTCTACGCACACTTCGGCGTCGCGGCGACAGCTGGCCGGTCGGCCGGACCGTCGCCTGGATGTGTGGTTGCGTGGTGCTGCTGATCGCGACGTCCTCGGGTGTCGGCCGCTACTCGCCGGCCGTGTTCAGCGTGCACATGGGCGCCCATATGGCGCTGTCCATGCTGGCGCCGGTTCTCCTGGTGCTGGGTGCCCCGATCACACTCGCCCTGCGCGCCCTCGAACCCGCAGGCAAGAACGGTGTGCCGGGACTGCGTGAGTGGATCCTGACCGCGCTGCACAGCCCGTTCTCCCGATTCATCACCCACCCCGTCGTCGCGGCGGTGTTGTTCGTGGGCGGTTTCTACGCCCTGTACCTCGGCGGGATCTTCGAGGCCGCGGTCGACTCCCACTCCGCGCACGTCCTGATGAACCTGCACTTCCTGCTCAGCGGCTATCTCTTCTACTGGGTCGCGATCGGTATCGATCCGTCGCCGCGCAAGCTGCAACCGGTAACGAAGCTCGCGATGGTGTTCGGTTCACTGCCGTTCCACGCGTTCTTCGGTGTCGCGCTGATGAGCATGGGCGCCGTGATGGGCGAGTGGTACTACCGATCGCTCGGGCTCGGCTGGAACGCCGACCTGGTGGGAGACCAGCAGCTCGGCGGCAGCATCGCCTGGGCCACCGGCGAGATCCCACTGGTACTGGTGATGATGGCCTTGCTCATCCAGTGGTCCCGCAGCGACGGCCGCACGGCGCGGCGGGTCGACCGGGCCGCGGACCGCGACGACGATGCGGATCTGGCAGCGCACAACGCGATGTTCGCGGAGCTGGCGCGACGCGACCGTGACGCGGGACACTGACCGCTACCACGCCACTCCGACACGTTCGCGGCTCCCGCGACCGTTTCCGCGGTGTCATCCACAGGCGCTCCGGTTATCCACAGATGTCGGATCCCGGCAGAAAACGGCGCGGTCGGACGGCACGCTGTGAGTGAAGGCACCTTGCCGCACTCACAGGGGGTAGAGCGTCATGTACGAATCACACGGCACCGTGGTCGGAACGGTCATCACCAGCCCGGTCACCCGGTCGAACGCGGCCGGTGACGAGTTTCTCAGCTTCCGGATGGCGAGCACGGTCCGGCGCCGCGACCACGCGACAGGGGAGTGGCGCGACGGGAGCACGCTCTACCTCACGGTGACCTGCCGGCGACGGCTGATGGCCGGCGTCGCCGGGTCGATCGCGAAGGGAGACCCCGTCATCGTGACCGGCGAGTTGCGCACCACCGAATACACCACGCGGGACGGCATCGCCCGCTCCGACCTGGAGTTGAGCGCGACCGCCATCGGACCGGATCTGGCCCGCTGCACGGTTGTCCTCGAGCGTGCACCGAGAACCGCGGACGGCGCCGCGGCGTCGCCGGCGACGGACGAGGTCGCCACCCGGTCCCTCGTCGCGTAACGCATTCACGGGCACCGGCGCCGACCTCGCGCTCCCGGCGCCGGTGCCCGCGGCTTCTTCCCCGAACCACCCGATCACGTCCGCCACCCTCCGCGATGTGGGTTCGTCGCGCTCCACCATTAGGCTGGCCCCATGGCTGAGTTCATTTACACGATGTTGTCGTGAACGATATACATACACTGCCGATGATGTCAATGGTCAACTCGGTTTTTGCTGGAAAATGACTGTTTCTACCGGGTCTGATCGTTGTGTGTTTCCGGCACCTACGGAGGCAATGTTAGACCACGGTCGGGGGATCTGCGGGAGTCCCCCGCACCCAGATACACTGCCCGTATGGGGTCCGTTCAAAAGCGCACATACGCCAAGGGGAAGCCTCCCCGCTACATCGCGCGTGTGCGTGTCGGTGGCAAGGAAATCTCTAAGTCGTTTGCCAAGCTGGGCGATGCTCGGGACTGGATCAAGCTGCGCGAGGGTCTGAGCCCCACTGGTGCCCGGATGGACAACAGGATGTTGGGCGTGGTGCTGAAAGCCCACATTGAGCAATCGGCTACCGAGTCGACGCGTGGTGTACGTACACACTTGCTCGCGAACCTGGGGGATCTGGAATATCGGAAGCTTGGCGATGTCACATCCGACGATGTTCGGGAATGGCGCACACTCCTCGCTGAGGGCAGGCCGTGGGCGGACGGCAAGCCACTGTCCAATAGCTCGATTCGGACGCTTACGGGCACGCTGAGCGCTGTTTTCAACGATGGCGTGGCGCAAGGGCAGTTGCCCCGAAACCCGGTCACTCAGGTGAGGCGGAAGAGCCCAAGCAATCAAGCTGTTGAACCGCATCAGGTGCTCAGGCTGGAGCAGGTGCGGGCGCTGATCGATTCGGCGGAAGAGCCGTACGCGACGATGATCGAACTTGGTGCGACAAGCGGGCTACGGGCGGGGGAGATGGCCGGCCTTCGGGTCCGGTCGGTTGACTTCGATCGCCGGGTGGTCGATGTCACCGAGCAGGCTGACGGGCATCACAAAGCCTACGGCTGGCGTCCCCTGAAGTCGGAGAAGTCACGGCGCACCATCCCGTTGCCGAACTCGACGTTGGATGCTCTACGGGCGCACCTTGAACGGCACGACTACGAGCCGCATACGCCACTATTCCGGGCTGCCCAGGGCGGTCAGTGGTCGAGCGCTCATGTCGCGAAGGTGTGGCGTGGTGTTGCTGCTGATGCTGGGGTGCGGAATCACAGCTGGCATAGCCTGCGTCACTTCTACGCTTCGGCATTGATCGCGTCCGGTGCGTCCGTGACTGTCGTGCAAAACCGTCTAGGACATGCGAGCGCGGCGGTGACATTGGCGGTCTATTCCCACCTTTGGCCTGGCGATTCTGAGAAAACGCGTGCCGTGTTCGACAACCTCTTGTAGTCCGGAGACACCGCGCACTGCCACAACAGCATGTTCAAGGTCGACGTCTTCACCCACGGGGTCGCGAAGAACCTCGAAGATGTCGGTGCGCAGGTCGACGCTTTCGGGCATGCCATCGCCCAGATTTCCCGATTGGTCTGTTTCCGCAGGTCGTGCCGGGTTTGTCGACGCCGCCATTTCCGGTCCAGTCGTTTGCGGAGCTTCCGGCACCCAGCGTTCTTGTCGGTACTGGCGGGTATCTTCATATCCAGCAACCGGACCAGATGGTCCCTCACCCCATTGATTGGCTATCCGCGCGAGTGTGCGGCATGCCTCAAAGAAGGGTGAAGGTTAATGGTTGATGGTGCGGTGTTCATGACTTCCAAGGATCTGGCTGTCCGGTGGGCGCTTTCGGAGCGTCGAATCCGCGACATGGCGGCGGGACAAGAGATTCCCAGCATGCGAGTCGGCAAAGTCTGGCGGTTCCCGGTCGAGCGTATCGCTGCATGGGAGCGGGCGAACACCCGGTAATTGCCCTCACTGGCGCGTGAACGGCACAGCGTTCGCGTCGTCACATCAGATCGATCATTTCCGTACCAAGGAGAAGACACACGTGAAGCTCAACGGCTGGACACTCACATTTGCCACCGCCAACGGCGTCAGGATCTGGCAGCACGACTCCGGCAAGCTCGACGTTCGCGGCGTAGACGGACTCAACTTCGACCAGCTGGAGGAGTTCATCGACTGGCTGGAGGCTTGCACGTTCGCACGGGAGTTTGTCCCGATGCCGAAGTATGCGGGGCGGCTCGAAGAGGCAGACCTCGCGGATCTTCTGGAGCTGGATGCTGACGAGTTCCTGGAGCCGGTTGTGGGCGTGGGAGCAGGGTAATTCCGGCCGATAAGGCATTCCCCGGTTCTGCCGGGAAAGTGCCTCAGATTTCTACTCAAAGGCCAGCAATGCGCTGGTGATTCGCAATCAATGGGTGACGGCACAGCGTACGCCCATTCACGGATGAATCAGGGAGAGGGCAGCAAACATGAACAGCGGCAACAACGACGGCAGCACAACCGAAAGGCAGAATCCGGACGATCAGCGAGGAATTCAGACCGGACTCAGGATCACATGCCCTTCATGCGGCAGAACGGGCGTGAGGGTGAAGTGGGGTGCACAGAATCGCCGCAAGCCGAAGCGGGGACCGGGCGAAGGGCCGATGCTGCTAGCGCTTCACAACGATCCTCGCGTGAGGTTCAAGCAGCGATGCACTGGTGAGCATGACGCGATGGACCTAATGCTTGCGGCGTCCGGGCTGTGGGCAACGTTCGAGGCCGCGACCCCTGACACGGGGCGGGCGCGGAAACAAGGCGAGCAAGGGGAGTTGTTCTAGTGGGCACACAAAATTCCAGCAAGACTGGGAACCCGATCCGGTACCACGGTGAGTACCACACGGGCGAGAAGCTATACATCCCAATGCCGATGGCGATGCACAAGGACAAGTCGGTAAGTCCGGAAGCATACCGAGTCTTCGGGGCCATATTCAGCAACGTAGAGGGCTGGGAGGTCTCCACGAACTCGCTGATGGCGGAATGCGGGATGACCAAGCGGGCGGCAATCAAGGCGATGGACAATCTGATCCTCAACCGTTGGGTTGCCAGGGAGGCGATGGGCTGGAACCGGTACACGATGCACGTCGCGCGGGTGACTGCGTTCTCGAAGGAAGAGCACGCGAGCCTAAACACGTACGTGTCAAGCACTCGTAAACCGGTGGTGCAAAATCGACACAAGGGGGCGTCGGGAATCCCGACACCATCCGGGCCGAAAACGGCCCCTATGGAACAGCCGCAAGCCATCCCAACGGTAGCGGCGGAGGCGTCCCAGAATCCGGCACCCGTAAACCGCATTACCGTAAACGCGGCGGTCGAGGACCAGGCGCTCATCCGGGCGTCCCGCCGCCTCTACGACGAGGGAATCGATGACTACGAGATCCTGAGGAACCTCGTAAGCGAGTACGGGGACTCAGAGTCGCGGACCATCGAAGAATGGATTCGGGTACTCAACGAGATGATGGAGACCGCTGCCGCGTAGCTGGTCGACATCGGGTTTCGCCCTCTCCGGTTCATGGCTGGAGGGGGCGAACTGCTGTCCGGGATAGGTACGAAATCACTACCAGGAGGATGGGTACGAAATCGCCCCTTGCTAGCGGTCAGCGGCTCCCCCTGCTGGTGCGGATTTTTGTGGGTCCGAGCGTGAGGAGTGTGCAAAATCGCTACCAGGTGATAGTTACGAAATCGCTACAAGGGAGATGGGTACGAAATCGCTACCAGTAAAGAATGAATCTCTAAATCAATCCTCTAAATCAAGAACCGGCGAATCTGACAAATGGGGCATCGATGATCGCGAGATCCTGAGCAAACTCGTCCAGTCGGTATGACGTGGGTCAGAATCTAGGCCCCCTCTTCGCAAGAGAATTCCGCACCTGCGGTGCTCCCACTGCTTCGCAGCAGGCGATCTCATTTCCTGATCAAGTTGCTGGTGATGGTTATGTCTCGTGGTGGGTTCGAAAAGATAGCTGGGGAAGAGGAAGAGATTCAACGACACCTGGTGAATACACTTCCCTTCGCCTCCCAAGCTAATCTTTTAAAAGAAAAAACAATGTTCCGCGCCGGCCGCCCGCCCAAAACGGGCTGAGAACGATTCTGAGGCGTTGGGAATGGTTCCGCAGGTATTCTATCGGGGATGGCCCTGAAAGTGCCGGAGATTTCTAATCATGAGCCGGGAATGCGGTTCGTGCTTGTTAATTGATCCATCCTTAAAGCCCAGCATGGCCGACCTCGATAAAAAGGTTGCGCTAGGTAAGTCCGGATAATTGTTGTTAAGACCGGACGAAAGGGGATAAGAAAATGCTTCTAACCGTAGAAGAAGCCGCTGGGTACTCGGGTTACACAGCTGAAACTATTCGAGTCAAAATCCGAAGTGGAGAACTGCCCGCCGTTCGCAGGGGCCGACGCTACTTCGTCAGTGATGAAAACCTGAACACGCTTTTCCGGCCGGTGTGAAACGCGACGACTTACCGCTTCCGCGACCGTACAGCGCCTACGACACAACGTGTCCGCAATGTTCCGTGCCGCCACGACGCCCATGTCTCACCCGCGATGCCTCGATGCACCCAAATCGGTTATTCCGCTGGGCTTCAATCCGGATGCACCCCGAGCGATATCGCAACCGTCGCATCTAGTCCTCAACAAACCTTCGGCGCGCACAGGCGGGCCGCTACCCCGAGGGGTCAACATGTCTGAGCAGACCGCAACCATTCAGATTCCAGTACGTGGCAGCCACCCACCAAGCGAAGTCCGACTTTCCGAGTGGTTCGGGGCCGCCGGTGTCCTGGTCACACAGGGTGGACAGCGCATCTGGCTCGACATCGAAGCTTTCGACTACCTCGTTCGAACCGTGGACGCGCTGGTTGAGGACGGTGACGAGGACATTAAGCCCGGACGGTTGTTCCGGCATCAGCTGCCGCCAGTCACCACACCCGCGAAACGAGGTCGCTGACATGGACGGCTTCACACCACTGCCGCTCACCGTTGAGTCGTCGCCAAGGGAAAAGCTGGGTGCACGGATCACTCGTGGCCGTATCTGGATCGACCTGCCGAGGACACAGCTACGCGAGGTCGCTGACGCACTGCACGACTTGGCGGACCGCAATGAGGCAACGCTGTGATCGTGCCCAGCGTCACCGGGGTGCGCACTGAGCTGCGAGTCATGCACCTGCCAAAGCTTGGGCACGTGATTCGCATACATCAAGGCACCGGGAGAACCGTCCACCTGCCCGTAGATGCTGCATACAGCGTTGCCGATGCTATCGCGGACGGGCTGGAGAACCTTGAGCGGTCGGGGAAGACATGAGGCTGCAAGCCCGCGACTTCCACCCCGTTGTCAAGCGCTCCGGTGTCCATACCGTGCAACTCCATTTCGGTGGGCAGTACTACAAGCTCACCGACGCTGAAGCGCGAACACTTGCTACTGACTTACTGAAAACCGTTGACCCACAAGGGGAATAGCATGACTAAGACCTACTTTCAGCCTCACGACTTTGAAATTCTCGCCCTTAGCCGAGTCACCGAACTTGCCGACGACCTGCGCATGCTCGGACTTCTCGACAGCAAGGAGCTTGGACAGCTCGAAACGGCCCTGGACCGGGCTGAACAGGCCCAAGCAATCGGTGCAGCTGCTACACGTCGCACCGAGGCTGAACGCGCCGACATCGCGGAGAAGGTTTCGACCGGCGAACTCGACATTGCTGACATCCGTGCCGAGGCCGCGAAGATCCCCGAGGACCTGCAAGTGATCCGGATCGCGGAGAGTGTCTATTCGAGTGCTGTTCGCGAAGCGCAGAGGATTGCATACGCCCACACCGACCAGGCCCCGAAGCTGCTGAACGAGCATCTGGACACGATTGTGGCCGAGGCTGCGGAACTGGCCGGGAAGCTTGAGGGAGTCCTCACGGCAGACCAGGCGATTGCACGTGGTGTCACGGACGAATGGACTGCTGTTGCCGACCTCGCAGGAACCTATAGCACCCTTCGCGGCGTCGTGTCGCGACTTCGGGAAGCTGGCCGGTTGGCAAAGCCTGGCAACGGCGAGGGTGGCCCCTGGTGGAATTTCCGCACCCCGCCCCAGCTTGAACGCGGAGGTTACAGGGTGGTTACCGCTGGTCCCGATGCTGATGGTGGACGCGCCAAGTTCCTGAAGGAGATGGCAAGCGGTCCCTATGTTCCCGCCAGCAGTGGTGAAGCCCTCGCGGTGATGCGGGTCCACGATGAAGCCCAGCTTGAGTTCCAGACCGGGGGACGGGCGTGAGCTGGGACTTGGATCGGGTACTGGCTGCTGTAGCTGACGTTGAACGCGTCCAGGACGATGTAGAACCGAAACCGCTGGCGGGGTCCGACTATGAGCGTGTCGTATTGGCGGCACGGCGGGCTGAGGCGCGGGTCGGAATCGCCGCTGATGGTCCGGCATTGCCCACTTACGACGAGGTGCAGGCAGAACGCCAACGTCACGCACGGGAACGTTATGAAGCCGAGCGACACCCCGAACCTGCCAGTGATCCCAACATCGAAGCGCACCACGCCCTGCAGGAGCTGAAACGCCAACGCGAACGTGACCTGTACCGCGACGACGTGGCGGAACTTCAGCCTTACCGAACTGGGGAATTTCCCCAGTTGCCCTAAGAACCACCCAACCGAGCGCCACGCGCTCCGAAACCCCTGCCCTGCCAGCGCCTCCTCTCGCTGGCGGGGTGGGGGTTTGTCCTTCCTGAATGGAGAACACATGGCACCCGAGAAGCGTGAACGCGGTCACCGCTGGCGGAAACTCACCCAAAGCCTGGAACGGCAGTACGCCGGACGGAACGGCGGCATCATCCACTGCCACTTGTGTGGCGGCATTACCGACCGCAACGCCGCAAAGGGACACCCCGACGCCCTGACCTGGGATCACATTCAACCGCGATCAGTGCGACCTGACATTGAACTTCATCCCGACAACCTCGCGCCGGCCTGCGCCCTGTGCAACTCGATGCGACGTGATCGACCACTAGAAGAATGCATCGGCAACGCTGAGCTGAAAGTTCTCTGGCAACGGCAACGCCTGATCAACGTGCAACGGCAGAACCTCCGCAGAGACAAAGCCGCAACGGGTGGAACAGCGCTCACAACACAGGCACAGCGCGGACAGGCCAATACGGCCACTCCGAGGATCTATCAACGCGGTATCGACTACCCGCCGTTCAGCCCCATGACAGGGGAACCTCGCAGCGACACATGTACGGTTCGCTCCTACTTCAACCCCAGGTTCGCACCATGGGGGAATGAGCCGCCCTACGACGAATGGACAGGCAAACGCAGGCCCGGAGTCGAGTGGCCAATCGGAAGCGGCCAATACGGGGTCTAGGGAACGCGACACGCCGACACGACCAGCGGAAACGTTCGGAAGGGTGGGGGGTGACCCCCTCTAGCTCGATACACCCACACCCGATCACCAGCGCGTTTTCCCTCTCTGGCCAAACGGGCCTGTGAAAACGACTCAGACGGATCAGAATCGAACTGGTGTGCGAATACCTTCAGGGGTTGCAAACGGGCGTCAGAGAGCCGCTGAACAGGCGATACGGGGGTTCCACGGAACGTTTTGGGTCGTGTGAGAAATTCCGCGCTGGTTGCCCTATATGGCATGACGAGAGGCAAGGGGGTACCCCCCACCCTTCGGGCTTTGCAGGTGTTTCTGGCGGTGTCGTGACTGCCTACTCCGGGGGTCCCTGAAGGTTCGTTGCATTTCGTTTCTGCTGTTCTCGGGTGTGCTCGTTGCGTTGCTGTGTTGCGTCGTTGCGCGAGGCATTGCCGCATTGCATTTGCTGTTGCGGCCCGTTGCGGTCGGTGTTGTCCGTCATTGCGTGAGGTGATTTTGTGAATGAGCTGGAGAGGGGCATCATTGCCCGCCGGCTGCTCGACAACTGGATGAATCTGGACCACCCCCTGGATGTGCATCCACGCGAGTGGTGGTTGACCAGGTTTCAGCGGGTCGGTTTCACGAGCGATGGAATCGCTGATGAAGCATTGAGGCCAAAGGACGGGCTTGTGCTGGCGCGTGGTGCGGTGCATGCGGCGAGGGACGGGCTGGCATGGACCCCCGATCTAGCGCTGGCGGAGTGGTTCGCGAAGCGTTGCAACGGGAAAGTTTGGCTGTGTTATTTCGAGCCTGAACACCTGTTGGCCCACCTCGGTCCGGCCTGGGGCGACGTACATGTGCAGGGCGCAAGTGAGTTCATCGCGGACCCTGCTGGACTACATATTGAGGAGCTTTGACATGGGAAAACAATGCTATGAGCCTGGGTTTGATCCCAGGCCAGGTCTGATGCTTGAGGGCGGCACCTGGTTTAACTGTGACGGCGGGGAGGGGTGCACGCTTGATCACGGTGGGGATGTTCCGAAGCTGCGCGATGGCGGTCCGGTCAGTAAGGCGGCGTTCAACCCTGTGACAAAACCGGCGTGGGAGATTGCGTCGCGGACTATGCCGGAGGTGCTGTTACCTGTTGCTACGGGTGTGACGATTGCCGATGGTCTGCTCGAAGGCTGAGTAGCTGGGCATATTCGCGTGTCGTCTCGGGGTTGCTGAGAGTTCTCTGGTTACCATGGCTGGCTGGGTTGAACACGTCCGTTCGGCCACCAACCCCACGGAGGGTCCACACGATGCCCGAGAATGAAATGGAACCGTTCTACGGGGCGGTCCTGCTTCACAGTGCCCCAGAATCAGTGGACGCGGCGGGCGCCTTTACGACCATGCAGGAACTTACGCCCGAGGACCACAAGCGGTACGAGGACGCCTACCACGAGGTTGATGCGCTGCTGAACACGAATGTGTTCACCTACGTGAAGACAACGATGAACGGTTTTGTCGACACGATGGAGCTTGACGCCGAAGAGTTGCGGACGGGCCGTGTGGATTACACGCAACCGGACGACATCGTGCGTATGGGTATTCGGATGAGGAGTGCCGTACTGGCGTTCTGCTCGGCGCTTCACTTCCACCAAGAGCACAACTACAAGGAAGTGGTTCGGAGGTTCGGTGAGAACTCCCGGGAGCACAAGAGAGTTCAGCGGGTGTTCAATCGGCTGTTCGAGAAGAGCGCCGCCTATCGGCTGCTGTACCACACGCGGAACACGATGGTGCACCACACGATGGAGACCGTCGCGCTATCTGCCACAGCGTTTCTGGACGACAACGGCGAATCCCAAGCGTTCTCAGCTCCGACCATCGATGTATCAGCGATCGTTGACCTCAATACGGAAATTTCGGATGCGTATCGCAACGAGCTGCGGGCAATGGAGGAGAACCCTCTGGTGCTTGAGCTGATCGTGGAGGCGATGCCTCTGGTGGTAGAGGCGAACGATCGCATTCTCGGATATCTGCACTCTGATCTGGATACCGTGTGTGCCATGATCTGCGAGTTCGACAAGCTGTTCGAGGGGCGCGATGGTGTCCGCTGCTTGACGGATCAGAGGTCTACGAACACTCCGCCTCCGGTGCGGTTCAGCTACGGAGCGTGGGCTGGAAACGTGATCCTGTATGCGCGCAAGCGCGTAGGGGAAGTGGGTTGATCCCTCAGTGAGAACCTGAAAAGCGCCCCACCCGGCATCAGACCAGGTGGGGCGCTATTTGTGTATCTGCTGGCTGTCAGATGCCGATCTCGGCATACCAGTCAGATGCTTGCTGACCACACCTGTCCGCAATGGTCGCCGCTTCAGTGGGGAGCAGTTCAACGCTGCCTGTCAGCTTGTCGTCAGTCTCCAGGGCGGTCAGTCCAAGCCATGAGGCTACGTCGGTGATCGTGAACCCTGCGGCGTGGATGGCTTGTGATGCGCGGTCCGCGATGTGGGCGTACCTGGGGCGTGGGGTGCCGAGGATGTCCTCAAGGTGGTCCCGGTCGAGCAGTTCGCGGAGGCTGCCAGCACTGATCTGGAGTTCGGTGTGACCCTCTGCGGCGTCGGTGCCGGTGATGGTGATTCCGATGAGGTCGCCGTCACGGTCCAGTGAGATGACGGTCCCGTTCGTCGTGGTGACGATGTTGGTGTTGAGGGTCGTGCTGATCATTCCGGTTGTTCTCTTTCTCGAGGTCCCCGACCTGAGTTGTTCGGGGAGATTGAACCATGCGGTCTGTTGCTGTGTTGCGTTGGGGTGCAGGTGTATCCGGTGATACGTGGCGTGTCTGTGACGGGCTGGGGGAGTCCGGTGAGGCAATCACACCAGGACGGTTGCGTTAGCCCGCCTGTGTCGTTCCCAGATGGCGGTTCTGTGCTCAGGTCACGTCTACGGATAGCGGAGTAAACGCCAAAGCTTGGGGACCTCCCAAGCCTGACCTCCCAAAATTCCGCTGACCGTTGTCCGCACCACGACCTCTGGCCCCCCGTCGCCGTGAGCGTGGGGAGCTGTCGGTTGACCCCCTGGCCGATGATCAGTCAGTCAGGAAGCTCCTCGAACCTGGTTTCGGGGATTGTCAGCACTGCAACAGGAGGCTGCTGGTTAACGTCGGGCTGGCCCTGAGAACGACGTAGAGAGTCGAGCTGAAGGGTGCGGTGGCCTACGGGTGCCGAAACGGTCCGAGCGCCACCACTGACCCGTTAGGAGCTGAGACGTGTGGTGATGATCTGGACTTCCCTGTCACTGATGACGGGAACTTGGCGGTAACAGCTGGCGCAATAGCCGTGCTGTTCGGCTGCGTGTTCGAGTTCGCCGAGGGTGAAACCTGCGGCGTCGATGATGTCGTCAGCGGTTACGCCGAGGTGGTCGGCTACTTGGTTGACGCTGCGGAGGCTCATGAGACGTACCAGCCGAGGCCGACCGCAACCTTGAGGGCCGTGAAGGTCCCCGCGTAGGTGGTGGTGAGGATCAGTAGGGCGGCGGCAACTTCACGCACGCTCTTGCCGAGAGAGTTTGTGTCAGGGGATGCAGATAGACTGCTTGTACGGTTCATGACGGACTGCTTTCCGTTTGGCCGAGGCCCTGGCTGAGAGGTGCAACTCTCGCTGGGGCCGATTTGTTGTGTCAGATAGCATCGAGCAATAGAGCCCGGATGACTTGCGGGGGAACCACGAGGGATTCCCTAGGTCATACGCGATAAACCCCAGCTAGGAGACTTACGGCGTGGCCGAGTTCATTTACACGATGAAGAAGGTGCGCAAGGCGCACGGTGACAAGGTCATCCTCGATGACGTCACGATGAGCTTCTACCCCGGCGCCAAGATCGGTGTGGTCGGC
>SEEV01001021.1 GCA_004211695.1 Rhodococcus sp. (in: high G+C Gram-positive bacteria) | reverse complement strand
GTACACGCCGAAGTGTCCTCCGGCGTCGGGGTCGTGCGTCGTGCGCTCGGCGATTCCGGCGCTGGCAGTCGGCAGATTGCCACCCTTGAAGACGGTTTCCTGATTACGTGAAGTCACAGGTCCAGTCTGCCCCAACGCTGGGTTCCGCCGCCGTCCGGGTCAGTTCCGCCGGCGCAGGCTCAGCGCGACGGCTTGGGGCAGGACGGGTGCGCGCCGGCGTTGACCAGATCGGCCACGGCCTTGCGCGGATCCCCGCTGGTGACGAGGCCTTCGCCGACCAGGACCGCGTCGGCTCCCGCACCGGCGTACGCCAGCAGGTCGGCCGTGCCCCGCACCCCGGACTCGGCGATCTTGATGATCTCCGTGGGCAGTCCGGGTGCGATCTCACCGAAGGTGTTCTTGTCGACCTCGAGCGTCTTGAGGTTGCGCGCGTTGACCCCGATGACCTTGGCGCCGGCTTCGAGCGCCCGGTTGGCTTCCTGCTCGGTGTGCACCTCGACCAGCGCGGTCATGCCGAGCGACTCCGTGCGGTCGATCAGCGACGCCAGCGCGTCCTGCTCGAGGGCGGCGACGATGAGCAGCACGACGTCGGCGCCGTGCGCGCGGGCCTCGTGGATTTGGTACGGCCCGACGATGAAGTCCTTGCGGAGGATCGGAATGGTCACCGCCCGGCGCACGGCGTCGAGGTCCGCGAGGGACCCCTGGAACCGTCGCTCCTCGGTGAGCACGCTGATCACCCGGGCGCCACCGGCCTGGTAGGCGGCGGCCAGTTCGGCGGGATCGGCGATGTCGGCGAGCGCGCCCTTCGAGGGGCTCGCGCGCTTGACCTCGGCGATGACTCCGATGCCCGGCTCGAGCAGAGCGGCCGCGGCATCGAGGGCCGGCGGTGCGGCAGCGGCGGCAGCCTTGACTGCAGCGAAGTCAAGGACGGCTTCGCGGGCGGCGACGTCGGCGCGCACCCCGTCGAGAATCGAGTCGAGAACGGTCATCGTGGCCCGAGTCCTTTCTGGGCAGAAACCCGATGTGAGGAACAT
>SEEV01000078.1 GCA_004211695.1 Rhodococcus sp. (in: high G+C Gram-positive bacteria) | reverse complement strand
CCCCACCCCCCCTGTCGAGTGTCATAGCACTAGGCAGCCAGCGTGGGAGAGGGTGATCCCCGTTTTTGCGGGGGACAGGGCCCCTGGTTGCCCCGGTGCCGGTCCATCGCCACCCGGTCGACACCGAGTATGGCCCGATCACGCTCCGTGGATCTGACAGACCGTGCCCGTGTGGACTGCTATTTGCGCAGGTCAATTGGGGTGATTCGTTACATCGACTACCCGCTCCCGAGAGGAGACATGATGGTGAAGAAAGCGAGAACGCCAGCCGGACTCGGCATCGCCGGCAAGGCGTTGTGGAACTCAATCGCCGATCAAGTGGCCGAGGATGGCCTCGTTTTGGACGCAAAAGAGCTCCGATATCTACGTGATGCGGCTCGAAATGCCGATGATTTGGCTCTGATTGAGGCCGAATTGGAGGGCGCGCCGTTGATGGTGAAGGGTTCGCAGGGGCAGCCGGTAGTGAATGGGTTGTTCGCCGAGGCGCGTGCGCTGCGGGGCCAGATCGCGGCGCTGCTGAAGCAGGTCAGCCTCGAGGATCCGGCCGAGGTCGGGGCGGGCCGCGGGGCGCGGACCTCGTCGACACAGGCCCGTACTGCCGCTCTGATCCGTCACCACGGGCAGGCACGCTGATGGCCCGCCGACCCGGCCGGCGCCGAGACAGTGCCCTGCGTGACGCACTGGTGGCTAAGCGTGAGCGGTTCGCTGAGCGCTGGCCCACCAAGAACTCACTTGAATGGGCGGCGCAGGCCGCGTCGGGCGCCGAGATCGGAACCAACAGCGATGAGCTCTTCTCGGCCCTTCATCCGACTGATGAAGCCGCGGCGATGGAGTTTCTCAATGGCCCCGAACGCCGATACATCCTCACCGAGGACAACGAACTGATCGAAATCGAAGGAGAATCATGACATCACCAGGTGGTGCATCGGGGATTACCCCGCCGAATGGGGCGGTCACCGGTGACGACGGCTCAACTACAGCGATGGCGCAGCAGACTCAGGATGCGGTGATCGCCCAGAAGTCTGCAGCGTTGAAGGCATCCGACTCGTGGGGTGGTGCGTCGAACACGTTCTTCGGCGGCATCCTTTCCGGATTCGCGAATCTCCTCGGCGTCATCGACGGGATAGCTGACGCGTTCGATGGAACGTCGGACGGTGGCGGGCCGACTGGTCTGTTGCGTATCTTCGATCACCAGGAAGCGCAGCAGCAGTCGACGATCGACCTGCAGAACAAGGTCGAGGATCTGCTGACGGGCGGTACTCGCTCGACGTTCATGGTGTCGGGAACATGGACGAACCCAGGCCCCGGCAGGATGGTCGGCGTTGCGTGCGTGCAGGGCGGTCAGGGGGGCGTCGGGGTTGTCTCCACCACTCGCTCCATCGGCGGCCGGTATATCTACTCGGAGTTTCGGTCTGATGACCTTCCGTCGACGGTGGCTGTCACGGTCGGCTCAGGCGGTGTCGGGGTAGAAGGCGATGTGACCCACCCGGCCGGTGGTACGTCGTCCTTCGGCTCCTACCTCGTGTCGAACGGCTCCGGTTCCGGCATCCTGACCTCCCAGGGCATCCTCACCACCGCGGGCAACGCCGGTGACGGCGGCCTCGGGAAGGACAGCGCCGATGCCCGCACCACTGCACAGATGTCCGGCACCGGGAACGCCCTGGCCACCGGCGGGGCCTACACCGGATCCAACCCAGGAACCGCGGGAGGCAATTCCCCGACCAGTCAAATCGCGGTCGCCGGCGGTGGCGGTGGAGCTGGTGGGCCCGAGGTCGGAGCTTCGACAACCTCACAGGGCGGCGTCGGTGGATGGCCCGGTGGTGCTGGCGGCAACGGCGGCACGGTCGGTTTCCTCGGCGACTCGGTCGGCGGCAACGGCGGCGTGGGCGCAGTGTTCGTGACGGTGATCGGATGATCGCCACCCTGCTCGCCACGGACATCATTGGCCACCCTCCGGCGACCAACCTCTATCAGCTCGACGAGCCTCTCGAGGGGTTCGGCTATATCGCGGTTACCGCATTCGAGCCGTTCAACCAGTCCCTGGTGGTTGGTGTCACCGAGACCGGCGGCGTCGAGGCTGAGACCGTCGAGGCCCTCTGGCACAGCCCCAACAGCTACGTCCCGCACACCGAGGTCCTGGCCGCGATCGGCTACGAACCACCGGCTTGAGCGCTAAGTGTTGCCTCTGTTACGATTCGACACAGAGGCAACACTTAGGAGTGGGTATGAGTAGAGGACCTGGTCGGTGGCAGCGTGTTCTCCTTGCGGCGCTACGGGACAACGAGGCCATTCTGGTGGTCGGAGTCGCTTGTCAGCACCTTGGACGGAACACCACTAGGGCCGAGGAGGTATCCGTCCGTCGCGCCGCGCGTGCGCTCGCGGAGTCAGGGCAGGCTCGCGCGATCTACGAAGCGCTGCCCACCGTAGACGGCGGCAGGGTCACTCATCAGCTTGTTCTGACGCCCCCTGACTCCACCCGGTTGTCGACCCTGTTGCCGGTGAATGCTCCCGACTGGATAGCGCGATCGACTACGTCTTGACCAGCCACGTTGTCGACGCCAGCAACCTGGTCGGGGTTGTACACCGGTCAGGTTGTCGATGGGGTCGCTACTACCGACACCCTTCATTCTGCGTATTGCGCGTATTTTGCGGCGGGGGTACGCACTGAGTGCGTACCCGAGAGGTCCCCGAAGGACTTCGCACTGGTGTCGATTGAACCGACATCAGCCTGACCGGCGTTGAAAGCCGATCAGCGTGCGACCAGCTAATTTGCTGGCGCCGACAACATGATCAACCGTGTCGCTCATCGTCACGGTTCAGGACACGAAACGGCCCCACCTCGACGTACCGAGGCGGGGCCGATCGTTGCTCTAAGGGCAGCTCAGAGCCTCTTTTTTGTCAGGCCGCCGCGAGTTCGTCCATTCCAGCGCGCTTCATCCAATCGCCCGCCGGTTCGCCCAACCAGGCCGCCGTCACCATGACCTCGACCATGTTGAATCCGCGCTCGCCGCTGAGCCTCCGTGCCATGGTGCTTTCGGAGATCCCCAGCCGCTCAGCGAGTTCACGACGGCTGCGTGAGTGATCAGTGAGCGCCTCCCGGACGATACGGCCGAGGTTGATGTGCAGTTCATTCAAGGTCACGGTCTTCTCAGTTCTATGCAGGAGCTGTGAGTTAGCTCGGTCTCTAGATAGCTGTGGTTGAAAGTTTCATTACCCGGATGTGGGGATTGTGATTGATCGCACCGGGGGTGGGGTGTGGGGTAACAGATGACGGACTAAAGGCCCTGGCTTGGAACCTCCCAAGCCACCTCCCAAATTTCCGCTGACCGTCGTTCCGCTCCACGACCGATAGCCCCCCGTCGCTGCGAGCGTGGGGAGCTGTCGATTGACCTCCGGGCCGATGATCAGTCAGTCAGGAAGCTCCCCTGGCCAGGTCTCAGGGGATTGTCAGCACTGCAACTGGGCGCGGCTGGTTAGTGTCGGGCTCGCGCAGATAACGACGTGAGCCGGACTAGCTGATGCGATGCGCGATGGCCTTGAGGTCACTCTCGCGCAGAATCGGCACCTCGAGGAACCGCTCCGGAATCAGGCCGTACTCCGCCGCCGCGTGCTCGAGCTCCCCGAGGGTGAGCCCTGCCGCGTCGATGATCATTTCGGTGGTGGCACCGAAAACCCTGACAGCGTCGCTGACGCTCACGAGGGCGCTCACGAGACGTACCAGCCGAGGGAAATGCACAGGCGCAGAACGGCAATCGTCGCTGCGTACAGCCCAATCAGGGCGAGGATGCTGACGAAGGCGAGCAGTAGCTCAAGCCTGTCGGCGGGGGTGGATATACTGCGGGAACGGTTCATGACGGACTCGACTTCCGTTGTGGCCGAGGCCCTACAAGGTGTTAGCGCACCCTGTGGGGCCGTTCTTATTTGGCAACGGAGAAACGATGAGCATCAGTCGATGATTGCGCGAGGATTGCATGCACCCCGATCGCAAGTCAGGAAATGGCGTCTGACCTGGTGATATGTGGTGCCCTCGGCAGGATTCGAACCTGCGACCTACCCTTTAGGAGAGGGTTGCTCTATCCCCTGAGCTACGAGGGCGCGGTGCACGCGCTGGGCGCACACCGAGGTGAGTGTAGCGGGAATGGTGGTGCGCCCGCGATGGGGAGGGCATGGTTGTCGCAGATGTTCTGGAATGACGACGGAACGGGAGACGCACATGTCCGAGATCGACTTGACCGACCTCGCTGCGCGGCACGACGGTTCGCTGAATTTGCACGGCTATCTGGCGAGGCCGCCGGGTGAGGGTCCGTGGCCCGGGGTGGTGATGGTGCACGAGGCGTTCGGTTTGGATGATGTGATGCGCCGGCAGGCCGACAGGCTGGCGGAGTCGGGGTTTCTGACGTTGGCGCCGGATTTGTTCAGTGCGGGCGGAGCGAGGCGCTGTCTGGTGTCGACGATGCGGGCGATGCTGTCGGGGATGGGGCGGGCGTACGGGGATATCGAGGCCGCGCGTCAGTGGTTGGCCGGCTCGTCGCAGTGCACGGGGAAGATCGGTGTCATCGGGTTCTGCATGGGCGGCGGGTTCGCTCTGATGACGCTGCGCACGGGGTTCGACGCGGCGGCACCGAACTACGGGATCCTGCCCCGCGACCTGGATGCGGCGGTGGCGGGTGCGTGCCCTGTGGTGGCGAGTTACGGCGGGAAGGATCTCGCGTTGCGGAACGCGTCAGCCAAGTTGGATGCGGCTCTGACGCAGGCCGGTGTGGTTCACGATGTGAAGGAGTATCCGACGGCGGGGCACGCGTTCATGAACGACGAATTGGCCGGACCGAAGGTGCTGCGTCCTCTGGTGAAGGTGACGGGGATGGTGCCGAACCCGGAGGCGGCGGCCGATGCGTGGACGAGGATCGACAGGTTCTTCGGGGAGCACCTGGGTTGATCAGTGAATGAACTGGCGGGCGCTGGAGGTGGCGTGCCGGTAGTCCAGCCCGCACGCTCGCACTACCTGCCCGAGACTGAGGTATCCCTCGGCGCTGGTGGCCTTCGCGAATTTGCCGTCGGCGCGCACCGCGACGGTGACGCTGGACGCGACGGAGTCGACCCGGGCGAGCTCGTACTCGTCGACGCCGTCGGCGGCCTGAGCCACGCAGGTGACAGCGCCCTGGGCGTACGCGATCTCGATCAGGTCGTCGATCATGTGCAGGCTCCTCGCCTCGAAGTAACGGACTGAGGTTAGCCTTAGCTATGTGGTTTCTGTCAAGTCCCTTCCTCCCGGGGTTCCCTCCTCGACGGTGGTCCGCGAGCCGTCCCGGCGTAACGTGACCCACGCTTTCGGACGGTGACGGCAAGGACTGAGAAGGGTTGCAGGTGTTCCATGGCTGACCGAACTTCCTCGACGGGCTCGATCGGATCGGGACCGGGTGACGACTCGGGGACGGCGTCGGCGGGGGAGCCGCATCTCTCCCGGCAGCTGGCCAACCGGCACATCCAGTTGATCGCGATCGGCGGCGCAATCGGAACGGGCCTCTTCATGGGGTCGGGGAAGACGATCTCGCTGGCCGGACCGTCCGTGATCTTCGTCTACATGATCATCGGCTTCATGCTGTTCTTCGTGATGCGGGCGATGGGCGAATTGCTGCTCTCCAATCTGCATTACAAGTCGTTCTCCGACTTCACGGCCGATCTGCTCGGCCCCTGGGCCGGTTTCTTCACCGGGTGGACGTACTGGTTCTGCTGGATCGTCACCGGCATCGCCGACATCATCGCGATCTCCGGCTATGTGCGGTACTGGTGGCCCGACCTCCAGTTGTGGATCCCGGCGCTGGTCGCCATCGCGGCGCTGCTGCTGCTGAACCTGCCGACCGTGCGCGCGTTCGGTGAAACCGAGTTCTGGTTCGCGCTGATCAAGATCATCGCCATCCTCAGCCTCATCGTCGTCGGACTCGTGATGGTGTTCACCCACTTCACGTCGCCCAACGGGTCGGAGGCCGGCTTCGACAACCTGTGGAACGACGGCGGCATGTTCCCGACCGGAGCGATGGGCTTCGTCGCCGGCTTCCAGATCGCGGTCTTCGCCTTCGTCGGTATCGAACTCGTCGGCACCACCGCGGCCGAGGCGAAGGACCCGGAGAAGAACCTGCCCAAGGCGATCAACTCCATCCCGATCCGCATCCTGCTGTTCTATGTGGTGTCGCTGATCGTGATCATCTCGGTCACGCCGTGGCGTGAAGTGGTGCCCGGCGAGAGCCCCTTCACTGCGATGTTCACCCTGGCCGGTCTGGGGATCGCGGCCGGAGTCATTCAGTTCGTGGTGTTGACGTCGGCGGCGTCTTCGGCGAACTCGGGGATCTACTCGACGTCCCGGATGGTCTACGGCCTCGCGCAGGAGGGTGACGCACCGGCCCGGCTCGGCAGGCTCAGTTCCCGCAAGGTCCCGGCCAACGCGCTGATGTTCTCCTGCGCCTTCCTACTCTCGGCGATCGCGCTGCTGTTCTCCGGCGACTCGGTGATCGAGGCCTTCACGACTGTGACGACAATCTCATCGGTGTTGTTCATGTTCGTGTGGACGATGATCCTGGCCAGCTACATCGTGTACCGGAAGCGTCGCCCCGAACTGCACGAGGCCTCGAAGTTCAAGATGCCCGGTGGTGTGGTGATGTGCTGGGTCGTCCTGGCCTTCTTCGTATTCCTGATCTGGGCGTTGACCCAGGAGGACGACACCCTCGAGGCGCTTCTGGTCACCCCGGTATGGTTCGTCGTGCTCGGGATCGCGTGGGCGGTGATCCGCCGTCGTGCCCCGCACCGCGCTCGGTACGCCGCGTTCAAGGCCGAGCTCGAAGAGCGCCAAACATAAACGTTCGGTAACGGTGGCGCGGACCTATATCGTTTTGTTACATTCTTCCCAGACAGCGGAGCCTGCCCGGAGGGGGAGAGCTGCAATCCGACGACTGACGAGGTATCAACTGTGGGTTCCCACCACCGGGCGAACGGGTCTTCCATTCGCTTCGAGATCGATCCGGACGCGGCGCGTGGGCGCCATCGCAATCAGCAGACCGGAGCGGGTGTGGGCATCAAGGCCGCCACTGTTGCGGCCGCCACCGGTGCCATCGTGGTCGGTGCAGCCCAGCTGGGCGCCGGAAACGCTGCTGCCGCCCCCGTCGAATCCCACGAGACGAGCGGCCCGCAGACCATGACGGGTCTGCCGTTCGAGATCCCGGCCGGTGTCCTTCCCGCCGGTTTCGAGTTGCCCGCCGACCTCGGCACCGCGGCCCAGAACCTCGGCGGCCCCGACCTGGGCGCACAGGCACAGCAGTGGCTGAGCTCCGTCAACCCGGTCAAGCCTCACACGGTGCAGCCGGTGTCGGGCAAGCTGACCTCCGACTTCGGTTCCCGCTGGGGAGCGCACCACGGCGGCATCGACATCGCCGCACCGATCGGCACCTCGGTGCTCGCTGCCGCAGACGGACAGGTCATCGACGCCGGCCCGGCGTCCGGCTTCGGACTGTGGGTGCGACTGCTGCACGACGACGGAACCGTCACGATCTACGGACACGTCAACGACTACACGGTGAGCGTGGGCCAGCGAGTCACCGCCGGGCAGGAAATTGCCCGCGTCGGTAACCGCGGCCAGTCCACCGGACCGCACCTGCACTTCGAGGTGCACGACGCGAACGGAAGCAAGATCGATCCCGGACGCTGGCTGCAGGAACGCGGCGTGTCCGTCACCTGGGGCAACGCAGGCGCGAACGCGTAAGGGCCTACTCCGGCTCGAGATCGTCGTCGTTGCGGAACACGAGTGGTCCGCTGTCGAGGGCGATCGCCCAGCGACGTGAGACGGCCCAGTCGCGGCCGTAGGAATCGTTGCTGATGTCCTGGACGCCGGCGAAATCGTCGACGATGACGCCGGCCTCCAGGGGCCATTTCTTCTCGGCCAGTTCGTGATCGGCCGAATGCCGGGTTTTTACCCGCGTGCCCACGGAGAACTCTGGTTTCTTCTTGGAGTCGGTATGAGGTGTCATCTCAGGTCCTTCCGCTCACCAGCGTCTGGTTCGAGGTTAGTCCGCCATCCCGCATTCGCGCGGGATGAACGGATATGCTCCCCGTGAGCGCAGGTCGACGCGCAGTTGGGGAGTGGTATGGGTCGCGAAGTGACGTCTCGGACATTCACCCGGGCAGACCGGCGCCTGTTCCGGCAGAAGGTGCTCCTGTGCGCCGACGTGCTCGAGCGGATGCTGCGGGAGGGTGCATTCGCCGACGACGTCGACCCGCCGCGGCCGATGCTGGGCATGGAGATCGAGTTCAACCTCGTCCACGCCGACATGACGCCCGCGATGTCGAATCTGGCTGTACTCGAGTCGATCGACGACGACGCGGTGTTCCAGACCGAGCTCGGCCAGTTCAACGTCGAGATGAACGTGCGGCCGGGTCCCCTGGTCGGTGAGGGCACATTCGAGCTCGAACGCACACTGAGGGCGTCGCTGCACGTCGCCGATGCGCGAATCCACGGGCAGGACGCGCAGCTGGTGATGATCGGCATGCTGCCGACGCTGCGGCTCGAGCACCTGGGCCGCGAGTGGATCACCGCGAATCCCCGCTACGAGCAGCTCAACGAACAGATCTTCGCCGCTCGCGGTGAGGACATCGAACTCGACCTCGAGGGTGTGCCGCTCGAGGGGCGGCTCTCCGAACAGCTGAAGTTGGACGCCAACTCGGTGCTCCCGGAGGCTGCGTGCACCTCCCTGCAACTGCACCTGCGGGTGGCGCCGGACGAGTTCGCCGCCCACTGGAACGCCGCGCAGTGCCTGGCGGGCGCCCAGGTGGCGCTCGCGGCGAACTCGCCGTTCATGGCGGGCAAGGCGTTGTGGCACGAGTCCCGGATCCCGATCTTCGAGCAGGCCACCGATACCCGGCCGCTCGAGCTGAAGAACCAGGGTGTGCGGCCGCGCGTGTGGTTCGGCGAGCGGTGGATCACGTCGGTGTTCGACCTGTTCGAGGAGAATTCCCGGTACTTCCCGGCTCTGCTCCCCGAACTGTCCGACGTCGACCCGTCCGTCGAATTCGACGCAGGCCGGGTGCCCGACCTCAGCGAACTGCAGATGCACAACGGCACCATCTACCGGTGGAACCGGCCGGTGTACGACAGCCACGATGGCAAGCCGCACTTGCGGATCGAGAATCGGGTGCTGCCCGCGGGCCCGACGGTGCTCGACACGATGGCGAACTCCGCGTTCTATTACGGTGCGCTGCGCGGGCTCGTCGAGGCGGATCGGCCGGTCTGGTCGCGGATGTCGTTCAACGCCGCCGAGGAGAACCTGCACGCCGCCGCGAAGTACGGGATGGACGCCGAACTGTACTGGCCCGGTGTCGGGTTCGCGGGCGCCGACGAGCTCGTCCTGCGCCGGCTGCTGCCGATCGCCGACGAGGGCCTCGCCGCCTTCGGGCTGTCCGCGAAGGCCAGAGACCGCTACCTCAGCGTCATCGAAGGCCGGTGCGTCACCCGGCAGACCGGGGCGTCGTGGCAGCGTGCGCAGGTTGTCCGGCACGAGAACGCCGGTCTGGGCCGCCCGGAAGCCCTGGCCGCCATGCTGCGTCAGTACGTGGAGAACATGCGGGAGGGGAGTCCCGTTCACACCTGGCCGGTGTGAACGGGCGCGGTGGTCCTCACACGCCGGCGGCCGACCAGCTGTCGGGGCCGAACACCTCGTAGTGGATGTTCTCGGCGGGCACGTCCTTCGCGAGCAGCGCCTCGCGCATCCCGAGCATGAAGGGCAGCGGACCGCACAGGTAGGCGCGGGTGCCGGGGGCGATAGTCACCTCGCCGAGGTCGGCTCGTCCCTCCCGCAGGCTGTCCTCGGGGCGGCGCGCACCCAGGTCCTCGTACCAGCGGTGCATCACCGCGAACGGCAGACGTTCCACGAGTTCGGTCAGTTCCGCGCGGTGCGCGTGGCTGCTTGCGGAGCGGTCGGCGTGGAGCACCGAGATCCGGCGGCTGTCCTCGGTGTCGGCGAGGTGGCTGAGCATCCCGATCATCGGCGTGCAGCCGATGCCTGCGGACACGAGGAGCAGCGGCGCGTCGTCGTCCTGCAGGACGAGATCGCCGAACGGCGTCGATACCGACACGATGTCTTCCTCGAACACGTTGTGGTACAGGAAGTTCGACACCTCACCCGATCGTTTCACAGAGATCCGCCAGTCGCCGCTGGACGGTGCCGACGAGAGACTGTACTGGCGGATCTGGCGCGCCCCGTCCGGCAGGCGAACCGCGACGGAGAGGTATTGCCCCGGCGCGAACGTGGGAAGCGGACTGCCGTCCACGGACGTGAATACGAACGACACGGTGTCCGCGGATTCGTGCCTGCGCTCACGCACCCGCACGTCGCGCCACACGTCGCCGGCCGCTACTCCCGCCGAGGCGTACAGACCGGCCTCCATCGAGATCAGGGTCTCGGCCATCAGCCAGTACACCTCGTCCCAGGCAGCTGCGACCTCCGGGGTGACGGCGTCACCGAGGACCTCGACGATGGCCGCGAACAGGTGCGTGTGCACGATCGCGTACTGCGCGGGCTCGATTCCCAGTGAGGCGTGCTTGTTCGCGATCCTCGACAGAATGAGGTCGACGCGCGCCTGATCGGGTTCGAGTTGGAGAGCGGCGAACGCGGCGATCGCCCCGGCCAGCGCTTTCTGCTGTTCGCCCTGCTTCTGGTTGCCGCGGTTGAACAGATCCCGCTCGAGTTCGGGGTGTGCGTCGAACATCTTGCGGTAGAACAGCGTCGTGATGTCCGAGATCGCGGCGCCGACCACCGGCAGGGTGGCGCGGATGACGTCCGTCGAGGTGGGCGAGAGCATGTCATTCTCCGATCGTTCGAGAAATCTGGGAAGTTGTGGCGGCTACCCGCGGGAGGGCGAGTAGCACGGTTCCGGTGGGGGTCCGGGTGAGGTCTTCGATGGTGAGGGCGTCCAGCGATTCGAAGAACGCGTCCTGCGCGCGTCGCAGCGCCGACCGCAACAGGCAGTTCGAGCGCAGCGGGCACGGTTGGGCGCCGTCGCAGTCCACGACCTCCGCATCGCCTTCGAGCCGGCGGGCGAGCCAGCCGACCGACGCGGTGCGCCCGAGTTCGGTGATGGCCAGGCCGCCCCCGCGGCCCCGGCGTGCGTCGACGATGCCCAGCTCACCCAGTCGGGTAATCACCTTGGCGGCGTGGGTGTACGACACCGACAGTTCCTCAGCGACCGCCCGGCTCCCCGGCCGTTCCCCGTCCCCGGCGACGGCCAGTCGCATGACCACCCGCAGTCCGAGGTCGGTGAACTGTGTGAGTTGCATGACCTGAACGTACTTTAATTCTCATCCGAAATACCAAATTTGTGACCGAGATCGCTTCTCTCGAAAACGTGCGGAAAATGCAGTGCCCCAGTCGTATTCATTCGGCGCACACGGGTCCAGTTCCTCATCTTTGCAGAAGGCGGCCGCCGCGGCTACGGGCAGAGAACCCGATTCGGTGGGGACTAAAGTCCCGCATCCAAAGACGAAGGGCGGCGGACGCGAACCGGACACCGGGGATAGTGTGAAGCCATGAGCACACGGGACCGCAACAGCGTCGTCGTCGGTGTCGACGGATCGGACAGCTCGAAGTCCGCGGTACGGGTGGCGGCCGAACTGGCCACCGAACGCAGCCTGAACCTGAAGATCATCCACGCCCTCGACTTTGCGCCCTACGGGTTCGGCGGCCCCTACATGGATTCGGGCGGCGTGTACGAATGGGTCGAAGCGAGCGGCAAGGCGATTCTCGCCGAGGCACAGGAGGAGGCGTTCGCGGTCAATCCCATCATCGACGTCTACACCGAACTGTCGATCGGGAGCAGCGCCCAGTGGCTCGTCGACCTGTCCGAGAACGCCAGGGTCGTGGTGGTCGGCGCATCCGGGGCCGGCGCCGCAGCCACCGCCCTGCTCGGGAACACGGCCATCAATGTCACCAGCCATGCGCACTGCCCGGTCGTCGTAGTCCGCGGTGACGCCCACGAGGGCGGGCCCGTCGTCGTCGGCGTCGACGGCAGCCCCACCAGCGAGCGGGCGATCTCGGTGGCCTTCCAGGAGGCGTCCCTTCGGAACGCGCCGTTGGTGGCCGTCCACGTCTGGAGCGACCTCGGGCCGACGGCGTTCGAGGACCCCCGGGCCGCGGCCCTGGTCCCGCAGGGGCTCGAGGAGGACGAACACGCAGTCCTCGCCGAGAGCCTCGCCGGCTGGCAGGAGAAATACCCCGACGTGCTGGTCACCCGCGAGGTGTACATCGACAATCCGCGGGCGCGGCTGCTCGCGTGGTCGAAGAAGGCGCAACTGCTGGTGGTGGGCAGTCGGGGCCGCGGCGGATTCAAGGGAATGCTGCTCGGATCGACCAGCAACAGCCTGGTCGGTGGTGCGCACTGTCCGGTAGTCGTCGTGAGGCCTGCACGCCCCTGACACGATTGCTCGCAGTAGTGTTCCGGATTGAAGAAGAACAGGTTGCGGGTAACGCCAGGATTGGGGAACGACGTGCGCATAGGTATGGGCTTGAACTACAGCGGCGGTTTCGCCGAGACGGTCGACGAGGTCGCCGACCTGGAGAAAGCCGGGCTCGACATCGCGTTCGTGCCCGAGGCCTACTCGTTCGATGCGGTCAGCCAGATCGGCTACCTCGCCGCCAAGACCACGACGCTCGAACTCGCATCGGGCATCTTCCAGATCTACACCCGCACGCCGAGCCTGACGGCCATGACGGCAGCCGGCCTCGACTTCGTGTCGAACGGCCGCTTCGTCATGGGCCTCGGCGCGTCCGGACCCCAGGTGATCGAGGGCTTCCACGGCGTCAAGTACGACGCCCCGCTCGGCCGCACGCGCGAGGTCGTCGAGATCTGCCGCAAGGTGTGGCGCCGAGAGAAGGTCGAATTCCAGGGCAAGTACTACCAGGTTCCGCTGCCCGCTGAGAAGGGCACGGGGCTGGGCAAGCCGCTGAAGATCATCAACCACCCTGTGCGTGATCGCATCCCGATCGTCATCGCCTCGCTCGGGCCCAAGAACGTGGAGATGACGGCCGAGATCGCCGAAGGCTGGGAACCGATCTTCTACCACCCGGAGAAGGCGGCGAGCGTGTGGGGCGAGCCCCTCGCCAAGGGCAAGGCGAAGCGCGACCCGAGCCTCGGCGACCTGCAGGTCTTCGCCTCGCCCGCGCTCGCCATCGGTGACGACGTCGAGCACATGCTCGACTGGGTCCGCCCCAGCCTCGCGCTGTACATCGGCGGCATGGGCGCGAAGGGCAAAAACTTCTACAACGACCTCGCGGTCCGGTACGGCTACGAGAAGGAAGCCGAGACCATCCAGGACCTCTACCTGTCGGGCAAGAAGGACGAGGCCGCCGCCGCGGTGCCGGACGACCTGGTGCGCGCCGTGTCCCTGATCGGTCCGGAGAGCTACGTCGCGGAACGGGTGGCCGCCTTCGCCGAGTCCGGGGTCACCACCCTCACCGTCACACCGCTCGCCGCGGATCGTGCGGGTCGCGTCGCGTTGGTCGAGAAGCTCCGCAAGATCTGCGGGTAACACCGCGAACCCAGCAATGCCCAGCCGGAAGAATCAGGAAAGGTGACCATGACCGGAATCAAGCCGATCGTCGTGGGTGTGGACGGATCCGAGTCGGCCTCCGCCGCCGTGGCGTGGGCCGCCCGCGCTGCCGCTGCACTGTCGCTCCCGCTCCACATCGTGACAGTGGTGCACATTCCTGCCTTCTATTACACCGAGCCGTATCTCGCCGAGAGCTTCAAGGAAGAACTCGAAGACACGGCGAAGGGTCGGCTGGGCAGTGCGCGGGTGCACGCCAAGCAGACGGTGGACGAGCCGCTCGACATCACCACCGAACAGCACGAGGGCAAGGTGAGTCAGACGCTCATCGAGCTGACCGCGAATGCGCACATGGTCGTGCTCGGCTCGCGCGGGCACGGTGAGTTCACCGGCCTGCTGGTCGGTTCCACCACGTCCGCGGTCGCCGCGCACGGACATTGCCCACTCGTGGTCGTGCGGGGCCGCACCCTGGACGGGCAGCCGCCGACCGAAGGGCCGATCGTGGTCGGCGTCGACGGTTCGGAGAGCAGCAAGGCGGCGGTGGAGGTGGCGTTCGAGCAGGCCGCAGCCCGCGGAGCGAGCCTGGTCGCGGTGAACGTGTGGAGCGATGTCAGTGTGCAGCCTTCGCTCGGCGCCTCTCCGGAAGACCCGCTGTGGAGCAGTATCCAGACCGGCGAAGAAGTGGTGCTGTCGGAGCGTCTCGCCGGATATCAGGAGCGGTATCCCGACGTGACCGTCGAACGCGTCGTGGCGCGCGACCGTCCGGTGCGCGTGCTCAGCGAATTCGCGGAAAAGGCGCAGCTGATCGTCGTCGGCAGCCGTGGCCGGGGTGGTTTCAAGGGAATGCTGCTGGGCTCCACGAGCAATGCGCTGCTCCACACCGCGGACTGCCCGGTGATGATCGTCCGGCCGCAGAGCTGACACCCCCGATCGAGCGGGTGCCGCGTCGCGGTACCCGCTCGTCTTCGAGGTGCGTCAGCGAGCCGCGACGCGTTCGCCCCGGCGGGCCTCGCGGGCGAGAGCCCGATCGCGGGACTCCTCGAACCGGGCAGCCTTGACGTCCAACGCGTGCAGGAATTCTGCCAGTTCGTCGCGGTAGCGCTCGCCGTCCGGGCCGAAATCGTTACGCTCGAACATGTTCCACTTGCGCAACACGGGTAGGACGACGTCGTCGAGGTGCTGGCGCAGATCGTAGATGCCGCCCTTCGCGATCAGGACGGCGTTGCGACGGAAGTTGTGCATCCCGGCGCCGGGCATCTGGAAGTTGGTCAGCACCTTGTGGATCGCGGCGATCGCCTGATCAGGTGCGACGTCCAGGGCGGCGCCGACGATGTTGCGGTAGAACATCATGTGCAGGTTCTCGTCGGCCGCAACCCGGGCGAGCATGCGGTCCGCAATTGGATCACCGCAGGCCTTGCCCGTGTTCCGGTGCGACACCCGGGTGGCGAGTTCCTGGAACGTCACATACGACACCGAATCCAGCATCGAGCCGCCGCCGGGATCGAAACCCTGTGTCATGTGCTCCATTCGCGCGTGCTCGAGCGCTACCGGGTCGACGCCTCGCGTCACGACCAGATAGTCCCGCATCACGATCGAATGCTTGTTCTCCTCCGCGGTCCAGCGCCCCACCCAGGTGCCCCAGGCGCCGTCGAGTGAGAAGTGCTGGGCGATCTCGCGGTGATAGGACGGCAGGTTGTCCTCGGTCAGGAGGTTGGTGATCATCGCCGCCCTGGCGGTGTCGCTGAGCTGCGACTGTTCCGGATCCCAGTCCTCGCCGCCGAGTGCCGCGAAGTTGCGGCCGTCGTCCCATGGAACGTAGTCGTGCGGGTGCCAGTCCTTCGCCATGGCGAGGTGCCGGTTGACGTTGTCCTCGGCGACGTCCTCGAGTTCGTGCAGCAGTTCGCGATCCGTGAGTACGCGGCCCACAATGGTGCTCCGTTTCTGTTCTGTCAGTATCCGATTCGCAGTATCAGCTGTGGATGGCCGGGCAAGTTCAGTCGTCGAGCCAGCCGCTGCGCCGTATCGTCGACGCGCAGCGGGTAGGAGAGGATGGAGGCACCGAGCCGGGCGTCGACCGCCGTCAGCCACGCCCGCTCGACGGCGATTCCGGTGCGCACCAGGTCGATCGACTCCTGCGTGTCCGATGCGAACACGAGAACGGTCTCGCCCTCGATGGCCGCGGCGAGGCGCGCCGAATCGGGGACGCCGCGGGTGACCACGGTGTGGATCGTGTCGACCGACTCGTGACCGCCCTGGGGCAGCCAGTGCGACGTCCAGGGGAAGAGGTCGCGCTGGTGGCGGGGATCGTGTCGAACGCGGTCCGCCGAATAGAGGAGCACGTCGGCGAGCGCAGGCGCCTCGTCCGCGGCGAGCAGACGAGCACGGACTCCCGTCGTCTCCGCCGCGGAGACGATGTCGGCGATGGTGGCCGCCGGAACAGGGATGTCGGCGAATGCTTCCCGATGACTCCGGCGGCGGGCCATGGCGGAGAAGAGCCTCAGATCGGTGCTCGACGGGGAAGTCGTGCCCACGGCCCGCAGCGTTGCGACGAGTTCGGGCCGACGCGGATCGGGCAGTAGATCCATCTCGATCTGCCTGCCGAGTGCCCGCAACGCGAGCTCCACGTTCGCGACACCCGCACCGCAGGAGATCACGCGGTCGGCACGCGGCGAGTCCGTGAACCCGCGACGTTCGGTGATCTCCACGTATGTGCCGTCGAGCCGCAGATCCCACGGCTGCGTGTCGTGGACCGACGGAGCCGAGACGATGGCGCGGGAGACCACCTCGATGTCACTGAGCGACCAGCTGTTCATCGTGACCTCCAGTTGTGGTGTCCGGGTGTTCCCCCGCCCGCTCAGCATTCCGCGGCCCGCGCCGTCCGCGCTGGGGTCGAAGGTCCCGAATGCACGGGGGAGAGGTCCCGTACGGGTCGCTACCCTTCGCCGGCGCGGTACGGTTCGAGGAGAAACGGTGGAGGTGCACACATGACCACGCGGGTGTTCCTGGTCGACGACCACGAGATCGTGCGACGAGGCCTGGTCGATCTACTTGGCAGCGTGCCCGACCTCGAGGTGGTCGGGGAGGCCGCGTCCGTGGGCGAGGCGATGGCGCGGATCCCGGGCAGCGGCGCCGACGTCGCCGTCCTCGACGTCCGGTTGCCCGACGGCAACGGCGTCGAGCTGTGCCGGGACCTGCGCGCCACCCTGCCCGAACTGCGGTGCCTGATGCTCACGTCGTACTCCGACGATGAAGCGCTGTTCGACGCCATCATGGCCGGCGCGTCCGGATTCGTCCTCAAACAGATCCTCGGCACCGACCTGGTCGCGGCCGTGCGGACCGTGGGGTCGGGTGGTTCGCTGCTCGACAGCCGGGCGACGTCGGCGCTGATGAACCGGATCAGGTCCGCGCGCCGGGACGACCCGCTGGCGGAACTGTCCGAGCAGGAACGGGCCGTGTTCGACCTGATCGGCGAGGGGCTCACCAACAGGGAGATCGCCGAGCGGCTGTTCCTCGCGGAGAAGACGATCAAGAACTACGTGTCCCGGCTGTTGTCCAAACTCGGGATGCAACGACGCACTCAGGCGGCCGTGCTGGCCACCGAGCTACGCAACCAGCGCTGAATTCTTCACGCCAGCGGAACCCGCCAGCTGACAACGGTTCCGCCGCCGGTGGCGTCGACGGTGCAGGTGCCGCCGCACTGCTCGGCGCGACGGTCGAGGTTGTCGAGTCCGCTGCGCCGGGCGCCGTCGGCGATCCCGATGCCGTCGTCCGTGACCGTCACTGCGAGATCCTCGTCGGCGGCCACCGAGATGTCGATGGTGGTGGCGCGTGCGTGCCGCAGCGCATTGCTCAGGGCCTCCCGCAGGACCGCCTCCGCGTGCTGGTGGATGCGGGCGGGCACGAGAGTGTCGATGGCGCCGGAGAACTGGACGTTGGGCGCGATCGGCGACTGCGAGGTGAGGTCGCCGATCACGTCGAGGAGACGGCGGCGTAGACTCGTCGCCGACGCGACTCCGGTGGCCTGCAGATCGAAGATGGTGGTACGGATCTCGCGCACCGTGCGATCGAGTTGCTCGACCGCGGTGGCCACGATGGAGCGCACACCGTCCGGAACGTCCCCGACCGCGTGGGTGCTCTGCAGACTCATGCCGGTGGCGAACAACCGCTGAATGACGTTGTCGTGCAGGTCGCGGGCGATCCGGTCGCGGTCGGCGAGTACCGACAGCAGACGTTGCTTGCTCTGCTGATCGGAGAATTCCACCGCGACGGCGGCCAGGTCGGCCACCGACTCGAGGCGGGTGACCTCGTCGGGGTCCCACGGGGCGTTGCCGCGCGCCGTGACGACCAGCGCTCCGCCGACTCCCGACGCCGTCGACAGTGGCAGCACCGCCGCGCGGCCCGCCTCGGCGGAGAACGGTGTGAGACCGTCGAGGCCGGTCAGCAGGGCGGGAGTGCGGGAGCGCAACACCTCGGCGAGAGGCTCGGTTCGGGTGGCTTTTCGGAACGCGTTGCGCAGCGGTCGCGCGGTCGTGTCGGCACCCACCACCGCGCCTTCACCGAGTGTGACCACGATAAAAACCTCGTCACCGCTGGACAGCTCGCGCACCTGATCGGCAAGAGTGTGAAGTGTTTCGTCGAGTGATCCGCCGACCATCAGCCGGGACGTGATCGCCGCGACGGCCGTCAACCACCGCTCCCGCGTCCGTGATTCCTCGAACAGCCGGGAATTCTCCACGGCCACACCGGCCGATGTCGCGAGCGCACGCAGGATCACCTCGTCCTCGTCGGTGAACTCGGGTCCGCTGAGTTTCTCGGTGAGGTAGATGCTGCCGAACACCTTGTCCCGCATCATGATCGGCATACCCAGAAAGCTCTTCATCGGCGGGTGGTTGGGCGGGAAACCGATCGATCCCGGATGGTCGGCGAGGTTGGCGAGGCGCACCGGCCGGGGGTCGTGGATCAACAGTCCCAGCAGGCCGCGGCCTTCGGGCAGATGCCCCATGTGCGCCCGCTCGTCCGCGGTGATGCCCTCGTAGACGAACTCCGACAGCCCGCCGTCGGGCGCATGGACCCCGAGGGCGCCGTACCGGGCGTCGAGCAGGGAGGTGGCCGAATTGACGATGCGCTGCAGGGTGGAATCCAGTTCGAGTCCGGACCCGACCACGAGGACCGCCTCGAACAGTCGCTGCAGACTTCGGCGGGTGGGCACCACGTCGGCGAGCCCCTCCCGAAACTCACTGAACCTCGCCCCGTGCCCACCGTCCGATCCCATGCCTGCAGCATAGGTCCGCAGGGGGCGTAACGCGGCGAACCGCGGCGTCGATAAGGGCTCGAGTGTTTACTCATCCGAACTAATGCTTACCCATTCGTGTGACGAGGGAGAGAAGAATGAATCGACGGCACTTCGGACGACGGGTCGCGGCGGGTCTGACCGCAGCAGTGGCAGCGACGATGATGTTCACCGGTGTCGTGTCAGCGCAGCCCGCAGACTCGGCTCTCGCCGTCGACCCGGCGACCGCGATTGCGAAGCTGCGCACCGTGGCCGCCGGAAACCCCGAGGCAGAGGCAGCCCTCGAGCGACTCGCCGCGTCCCCGACGGACACGGCCGCGACGAACATCGCACTGCCGGGACAGATCTTCCAGATCCCCGCGTACTCCGACACCGGGCAGGGTGGTCCGGTGCTCGGACAGCTGTACGGCGCGGGCGTGGCGACCAACATGAGCAACGAATTCCGCTTCGGATTCTTCGGCGGACCGGGCGTCATCGCGAACGACCAGACCGGCGCCGAACTCGACGTCGTCTACTACAGCTTCGCCACCGGTGCCAGTGGCATCGTGAAGCTGGACAAGAACAACGTCGCGGTTCCCACGGTCGTCTCCACGGCGCCGGTCGCCGGACTCGGCAGCGGACTGGTGGTGGCAGCCGTGTACGGCTCGCTGAACCACCAGGTGGGGCCGGACGTCGTCAAGAGCACCATCTGGTGGCCCACCCTGGGTACCGTGCTCGCCTGACCGTTCGCGAACTCAGGTGGCAGGTTCGGCGCCGGGCCGGGCCTGCCACCACTCTGTCCAGCGCTCTTCCAGTTCGGCCCACTCGTCGTCGTCCAGGTCGTACGCGACCAGCAGGATCTGCGCACCGCCGTGCGGCCGGGCCGCGCTGACGGGCTGCTCACCGAACTGCAGCAGTCCCGGGCCCAGGTCGTCCACGCTGACCGCGGTCTGGTGTTCCCCGACGGAACACACCACTCCGCGCAGCAGGTCGCCCGTCTCGGCGACCACGTTGAAGTGATCGCCGACCTTCATGCCCTCCAGCTTGTCGAGCCCCAGCAGATGACGCGCCGAATCATCCTCCGTGACCGGGCCTTCCAGGAACAGCGTGCGCCGCTCGTCGAGCCCGTGCCGCTCGATGCCGAACTTCAGGGACTGCAGGAACGTGGTCCAGCCCTCGGTGATGTCGTCGTACCAGTCGTCCGCGGCGGGATCCCCGGTGCGGGGCGGCCGGGTTATCCGCACCACGGTGGTTCCCTCGCGCTCGTGCAGGCTGAACCTATCGGCCTTGTCGAGGGCGAGAACGAAGTGCGCGGCGTCCTCCGTGACGTCGTCGAAGTAGATCTGACGGATCTCGTCGGCCAGGCCGTCGTAGTCCCAGCCGTGCCAGCGTCGAATCAACTCAGGGTCGCGCAGGGCCTGCCACACCACCGCGGGCGCCGCCGCGATGGACACCTCGAGCGCGGGCTGAGATTCGGTCATCTGTTCTCCTGCGTCTCCACTGCTGTGCGTGCCGGTACCGACGATACCGGCGAGCCGTGGATGCCCCGGCCGTCACATGGCGACGGTGAGCAGGAACGCGACCTGCCAACTTCAGTTGCTGACGGGCAAGGGCGGTCAGTGACTTCTTGTCCATGAGGTGAGTATGAACCACTGCGCGCACCGTCACCCGTCGAATGGGGTAACGGTGCGGCGGCAAAGGTGCCCTTTCAGCGCCGGGTGAGGGCCCAGCCCTGGGCTGCGGCGAAGACGCCGACCACGACGGCCTGCAGCAGCACCCAGACGACACCCACCGTGGTGAGAGGCTGCCACTCGGTCAGCACCAGCGCGACGCTCGCGCCCACCCAGACGAGGTTCGCGAGGACGAGGGCCTCCACCGAGGCCGGCGCGGGACGGTCCGGCACGCTCACCGCCCACACGACGGCCGCGAACACGAGCAGGAAGATTCCGATGGCGCGCAGGAAGCCGGCGGCCGGGCCGAGGACGTCGTCGAGGACGGTGGCAGCGGCCACGTAGGCGACGCCGTTGGCGCCCGTGACGGCGGCATCGACGCGGAGGACGAAGCGCAGTGGGGAGAGAGCGGTGCGGGATTCGAGTGCGGCGATCATGTCGGCGATCCTCACGTGAGACGAGTGAACGGGTCGTCACCCAGAGTCGCGCCGAAGCCGAGTGCTCTCAATTACCTCGGAGGTAATGCCCTCGTGTAGGTGATCCAGCGGTAGCGGGTGCCGTCCTTCGCCGACGAGAGCCACTCACCGGTGTCCTGTGCATGCCAGGAGTCGTCGATCGGAGGCGCCCACGCGTCGCCCTCGACCGCGACGTCGATCTCGCTGACCGACAATCGGGTGGCGAACGGCATTGCGGCCGTGTAGATCTGGGACCCGCCGATGACGCACACGTCCTCGCCGGTGAGCGCGAGCGCGGATTCGATCCCGTCGGCGGATTCGGCCCCCTCTGCGGCCCAGTCGGCCTGACGACTGATCACGATGTTGCGTCGCCCGGGCAGGGGACGGAACCGCGGGGGCAGCGAATCCCACGTCCGGCGGCCCATCACCACGGGGTGTCCCTCGGTGACCCTCTTGAAGTACGCCATGTCCTCGGGGACGTGCCACGGGATGGTGTTGTCGCGGCCGATGACGCCGCCGACGCCCTGGGCCCACACCAGCGTGACCTGCCGGGACGCCACTAGACGGCCACCGGCGCCTTGATGGCAGGATGGTGGCGGTAGTCGACGATCTCCACGTCCTCGAACGTGTAGTCGAAGATCGAATCCCGCTTGTTCAGCTTCAACGTGGGATACGGCAACGGTTCCCGGCTCAACTGCTCGGTGACCTGGTCGACGTGGTTGTCGTAGATGTGGCAGTCACCGCCCGTCCAGATGAAGTCACCCGGCTCGAGCCCCGTCTGCTGCGCCACCATGTGGGTGAGCAGCGCGTAGCTCGCGACGTTGAACGGCACGCCCAGGAACAGGTCGGCGCTGCGCTGGTACAGCTGGCACGACAGCTTGCCGTCCGCGACGTAGAACTGGAAGAACGCGTGGCACGGCGCCAGCGCCATCTGCGGGATGTCGCTGACATTCCAGGCCGACACGATGATGCGCCGCGAGTCCGGGTTCGACTTCAGCGTCTCGATCGTCTGGGTGATCTGGTCGATGTGCTCGCCGGACGGCGTCGGCCAACTGCGCCACTGCACGCCGTAGACGGGGCCGAGCTCGCCGTCCGCATCCGCCCACTCGTCCCAGATCGTGACGCCGTTGTCCTGGAGCCACTTCACGTTGGAGTCGCCGCGCAGGAACCACAGCAGTTCGTAGACGATGGACTTGAGGTGCACCTTCTTGGTGGTGATCAGCGGAAACCCGTCCGCGAGGTTCCAGCGCATCTGATGACCGAAGACGCTCTTCGTGCCGGTGCCGGTGCGGTCGGCCTTCGGGGTGCCCGTGTCCATGACGAGTCGGAGCAGGTCTTCGTACGGGGTCGGCACAGTCACGCCGACCAGTTTAGGCGGCTCCGCCGCCCGTGCGTGGTTTGCGGGTCCAGGGACTCCTCGAGCACGCACGACCGATAGCCTGCGCACATGCGTGAACTCTTCGTGATCGGCATCGGCGCCGGCGACCCCGACCAGGTGACGGTGCAGGCGATCAAGGCGATGAACAAGGCCGATGTGTTCTTCGTCATCGGCAAGGGCGACGAGAAGCAGGACCTCGTCGACCTGCGCACCGGCATCCTCGAGGAGCACGTCGCCGGCCCGTACCGGGTCGTGGACGTCGTCGATCCGCCCCGCGACCGCACACCGTCCGACTACGAGGGCGTCGTGGACGACTGGCACGAGCGGCGGGCGGCACTGTTCGAGGCGGAGTTCGCGTCCGAGCCGGGGGTCGGGGCGATCCTCGTGTGGGGCGACCCGTCGCTGTACGACAGCACGCTGCGGATCGTCGAGCGCGTCCTCGCCCGCGGCAACGTGTCGTTCGACTATTCGGTGATCCCGGGCGTCACCAGCGTGCAGTCGCTGGCCGCGCAGCACCGGATCGTGCTCAACCGGATCGGCGAACCCGTCCACGTCACCACCGGACGCCGCCTCGCCGAGGGACTGCCCGACGGCGTCGACAACGCCGTGGTCATGCTCGACGCTCACTGCACGTTCACCCAGGTCCCCGGTGACGACGTCCAGATCTGGTGGGGCGCCTACCTCGGCACCCCCGACGAGGTGCTGATCTCGGGCCGCCTGCGCGACGTCGAGGACGAGATCCAGCGGGTGCGCGCCGAACTGCGCGAACGCAAGGGCTGGATCATGGACACCTACCTCCTCCGCAGGTGAGTGGGAAAGTGTGGAGGAGCACACTTTGCCACTCACCTACCGTTAGCCTGGGACCATGCCCGAGCTGCCCGAGGTGGAGGCGTTAGCCGAGTTCCTGCGTGAACATGCCGTGGGAGCGGTCGTCGGCCGCGTGGACGTGGCGGCCCTGAGCGTGCTGAAGACGTTCGACCCCCCGATCACCGCGCTGCAGGGCCGCGACGTGACCGGCGCGGCCCGGTTCGGTAAACACCTCGCACTCGACTGCGCCGGCTTGTGGCTCGTCACGCACCTGTCGCGCGGGGGCTGGCTGCGCTGGACCGACAACCCGTCCGCGGCACCGCCGAAACCCGGGAAGGGCCCGCTCGCGCTGCGGGTCCACTTCTTCACCCCCGAGGGCGCGACCCCGGCGTTCGACCTGACCGAGGCGGGCACCAAGAAGCGGCTCGCCGTGTGGGTGGTGCACGACCCGCAGGAGGTCGAAGGGATAGCCCGGCTCGGACCGGACGCGCTCGCCGTCACCGAACCCGAGTTCGCGGCGCTGCTGTCGACCACGTCGGCGCGGATCAAGAATGCGCTCGTCGACCAGTCGCTGCTCGCGGGGGTGGGCAATGCGTACTCCGACGAAATCCTGCACACCGCAAAGATTTCCCCGTTCGCCACGTCCCGGACATTGCCGGAAGACCAGGTGCACGTGCTGTACGACGCGATGCGCTCCGTGCTGGCCGACGCCGTCCAGCGGTCGCTCGGCCAGGACGCGGCGCGGCTGAAGGGGGAGAAGCGATCCGGGATGCGCGTCCACGCCCGGACCGGGCTGCCGTGCCCGGTGTGCGGCGACACCGTCCGGGAAGTGTCGTTCGCGGAGAAGTCTTTTCAGTACTGCGCGACGTGCCAGACCGGAGGCAAGGTGCTCGCCGACCGCCGGATGTCGCGGCTGCTGAAGTAGGCGCCGACCCGCAGCCGCGCCCGCATATAGTTGTGACCATGCGTGAACAGGCACCCGGACGGTTCGGTACCCCTCTGACGGCAGGCGCGACCCGCGTCATGCTGCTCGGGTCGGGTGAGCTGGGCAAAGAAGTGATCATCGCCCTGCAACGGCTCGGGGTCGAGGTCATCGCCGTCGACCGCTACGACAACGCGCCGGGCCACCAGGTGGCGCACCGTGCGCACACGATCGACATGAGCGACCCGGACGCGCTGTTGCGTCTCGTCGAAGCGGAGCAGCCGCATTTCGTGGTTCCCGAGATCGAGGCCATCGCGACCGATGCGCTGGCGACGGTCGAGGAACGCGGCGCCGCGGTGGTCATCCCCACCGCGCGGGCGACGCAGCTGACCATGAACCGCGAGGGCATCAGGCGACTCGCGGCGGAGGAACTGGGGCTTCCGACGTCGCCCTACGAGTTCGCCGAATCGCTCGAGGAGGTCCGGGCGGCCACCGACCGCATCGGCTTTCCGTGCGTGATCAAGCCGGTGATGTCGTCGTCCGGCAAGGGACAGTCGACGGTGCGTGGCGCCGGCGACGTCGAGAAGGCCTGGGACTATGCGCTCGCGGGCGGCCGCATCAACCACGGCCGCGTCATCGTGGAAGGCTTCGTCGACTTCGACTACGAGATCACGCAACTCACCGTCCGGGCGGTCGGGGCCGACGGCGAGGTGGGCACCTTCTTCTGCGAACCCATCGGGCACCTGCAGGATTCGGGTGACTACGTGGAGTCGTGGCAGCCGCAGCCGATGAGCGACACCGCGCTGGCCCGGTCGCGGGAGGTGGCCGAGAAGGTGACGTCGGCGCTCGGCGGCCGCGGGATCTTCGGGGTCGAATTGTTCGTGAAGGGTGACGACGTGTACTTCTCGGAGGTCAGCCCGCGCCCGCACGACACCGGTTTGGTAACCCTTCGGACGCAACGACTCTCGGAGTTCGAACTGCACGCCCGCGCCATCCTCGGTCTGCCGGTCGACACCACCCTGACCTCGCCCGGTGCGTCCGCGGTGATCTACGGCGGCGTCGACGCGGTCGGCATCGGCTTCGAGGGCGTCGCCGATGCGATGACCGTGCCCGAGACGGACCTGCGGCTGTTCGGCAAACCGGAGAGCTTCGTGCGCAGGCGGATGGGCGTCGCCGTGTCCACGGGACCGGACGTGGAGACCGCGCGTAGTCGCGCGCGGGACGCGGCCTCGCGCGTCACGCCGGTCGCGTGAGTCCGGGCGCAGAAGTCCTCGTCGGCCTGGCCATCGCCGTCGGGCTCGTCGGAATCGTCATCCCGATCCTGCCCGGCACCATCCTCATCTTCGCCGCAATCCTGGTGTGGACCATCATGACCGGCGGTGCGACAGCATGGACGGTGTTCGCGGTGGCCACGGTCTTCCTCGTGGTCAGCGGTGTCGTCAAATACACCTGGCCGGGCAAGCGGATGCGCACGGCGGGGGTGCCCAACACGTCGTTGATCGTCGGCGGCCTCGTCGGGATCGTAGGGTTCTTCGTCGTTCCCGTGGTCGGGCTGTTCCTCGGTTTCATCGCGGGAACGTATGTGGCCGAGATCTACCGGTTGCGTTCGCACAACCGCGCGTGGGCGTCGACGTGGCACGCCTGCAAGGCCGTCGGGCTGTCGATGCTCATCGAACTGCTGGGCGCGCTGATCGCCTCGGGTGTGTGGCTGGCTGCGGTGGTCGCGACGTAGGAAATCGTCGCCGAGGGGTATCCAGGAGAGTCTGTCACCTGCGATGATGAGATACGGATGTTGATCTTCCCGGCTAGCGGAGGAATACCCCGTGAACAAGAAGACGACCTGGATCCTGGCGCCCCTCGCCGCCGCGACCCTCGCGCTGAGCGGCTGCGGCGACAACTCGTCCGACTCGTCGGCGACCAGCGCAGCCAGTACGACGAGCGCCGCCGAGGCCACGAGTAGCGGCGAAGCGGCGCCCGCGTCGAACATGATGGAGAAGGTTCCGTCCCCCTTCGTGATGACCCCGCAGATGGAGCCGACCTACGTCGGTTCGGTCGACGGAACCGACGCGTACGTCGCGCTGGCCAGGTCCGGGGACGAGATGATCGCGTTCCTGTGCGACGGAGACCAGATGTGGAGTTGGATGACCGGCACCATGGACGGCGACAAGGCGTCGTTGTCCTCGCCGGACGGAGCGACGCTCACCGCGACGATGAGTGACGGCACCGTGACGGGGCAGGTCAGCGCGCCGGGAATGCCCGACAAGGCGTTCCAGGCCCGACCGGTCGCTGCGGAGGAAGGCCTGTTCCGCGCAACCACGAACCACGACGGCGCCGACTACACCCTCGGCTGGATCATGACGAGCGACGGCGTCCGCGGGCTCGAACGGCAGGCCAACGGATCGTCCACCGGTGCCATCGCCGTCGACCGGAACGACGACCAGATGGACGATCGGCAGCGTGAGCGGCGACAGGAACGCCGCGAACAGCTGGACTGCGACGAGATGCAGAACTACAACATGTGGCTGGTGTCGCAGCCGCAGACGCCGCCGGTGGTCGAGATGGCGTCGATGAACAGCATGCAGATGGAAGGCTGCTAACAGGGTCCTGCGGGTGTGTCGCAGCGGTACCAGGCGCGCGCGTTGCCGCCCATGACGGCGTCGAAGTCGTCGCCCACCGCCTCCGCGACGATGTCGATGTCGCTGTCCTGGAACACTCTTCGGGACCGGCTGCCCGGCAGGTCGGTGCCGAACATCAACGCTTCCGGATTGACGGCGTGAATCTTGCGGAGCACGTCGCCGACGTTCTCGATGGTGGTCCGCCCGAACCCGGTGGCCTTGACCCGGACACCTCGATCGACGAGATCGAGCAGGTACGGCAGACCCCGCGTCGACATCCCGAGGTGGTCGATGCACACGGCGGGGAGCTTGGCGAACACCGGCTCGAGCGACAGCAGCAGCGTGGCGTCCACGTAGAACTCGGCGTGCCAGCCGGCCAGCTCGTACGCCCGCAGAGCCTGCTTGGTGAGGAGCTTGACGTCGGTCGCGCTGCGCCGGAGGTTGAACCGCACCGCCCGGACGCCGGCGCGGTCGAGTTCGAGGATGCTCTCGTCGGTAGCGTCGGGCTCCATCTGCGTCACACCGACCCAGCTGGGGCCGAGCTCCGCGAGCGCCGCCTTCAGATAGTTCTGATCGGTGCCCTGATACGAGGCGGTGACGACGGCGCCACCGTCCAGCCCGAAGCCTTCCGTGCGTGACCGGTAGTCGGCAATGGTGAAGGGTTCCGGGAGATAGCCGTGGTTCTCGACCACCGGGAACCGGGGATCGATGATGTGAACGTGGGCGTCAAACACGACTTATATCCTGCCTTGTCCGGGGCACGGGCCGCGTGCCGGAGCCGTCCACGAGTGCTGGTACGAGCGTCGTACACGTCTGTCCGGCACTCTCTAGGCTGACGACATGGGAAATCGCGAGGACCTGATCGACGGCGCCACGCGCAGCCTGTACGAGAAGGGGTACTCGCGCACGACGGCCCGGGACATCGCATCGGCGTCCGGAGTCAGCCTCGCGGCCATCGGCTACCACTTCGGCACCAAGGACGCGCTGCTGCACGCCGTCCTGTACCGGGAGATGGCACGCTGGGGCGACGACCTCGCGGCCGCCGCGGCGAAGAAGATCGCACCCGGCATGAGTCCGGCGGAACGGTTCGAGGCCATCTGGACCGGTGTCATCGAGTCGTTCACCGCCCATCGTCGCTTGTGGATGCTGCAGTTCGAGCTGCTCGGGCACCTGGACTCCCTGCCGGAATTGAGAAAGAACCTGGTGGCGTCCACCGCCGACGCCCGCGACGGCCTGGTCGAACTGTTCGGTGACGCGGGGATCGCGCCCGGCCGGGCGCACACGCTGGGCGCGCTGTATCAGGCATTGTTGCTCGGGGTCGCCGAGCAGTGGCTGGTAGACCCCGACCACGCGATGTCGGCCGAGGAACTGCTCACGGCGTTGCGTGCGCTGTCGGCGCACCTGGTCTGAGACGACGGAAGGGAACCTCCCCGCAGGAGGTTCCCTTCGCGCCGATTCGGAAGATCAGGCCTTGTCGGGCTCGCTGGCCTTGAGCATGTCCTCGCGCTCGACGACCTTGATCCGCTCACGGCCCTCGGGCTCGCCCAGGCTGCGCTCGTGCGCGTCGAGGCGGTACCAGCCCTGCCAGGTGGTGTACGGGACCTGCTTGCCCTCGAGGAAGTCGATGATCGCGTCCTCACCCGGGTTGGCGGGCTCGGCGAAACCGGCCCGGTCCTCGAGCAGGTTCGCGACGGTCTCGTTGGCATCGCCCTTGGTGTGGCCGATCAGGCCGACGGGGCCACGCTTGATCCAGCCGGTGACGTAGGTGGCCGGCATGAACCGGTCGTTGCCCTCGGCGGTGTCGTCGGAGATGACGCGTCCGGCCTCGTTCGGGACGGTGCCGGCCTGCTCGTCGAACGGGAGTTTGGCGATGTTCTGCGACAGGTAGCCCACGGCGCGGTACACGGCCTGGACGTCCCAGTCGTTGAACTTGCCGGTGCCCTTGACGTTGCCGGTGCCGTCGAGCTGGGTGCGCTCGGTGCGCAGACCGACGACCTTGCCGTCCTCGCCGAGCACCTCGGTGGGTGACTCGAAGAAGTGCAGGAACAGCTTGTGCGGGCGGTTGCCCACGTCGCGGATGGCCCAGTCCTGCAGGGTGTTGGCGACCATGTCGACCTGCTTGGAGTTGCGGCGCGCCTGCTCGGAGCCCTCGTCGTAATCGATGTCCTCGGGATCGACGATGACCTCGATGGTCGGCGAGTGGTCGAGCTCACGCAGTTCGAGGGGGGTGAACTTGGCCTGCGCGGGACCGCGGCGACCGAATACGTGGACCTCGACGGCCTTGTTGGCCTTGAGTCCCTCGTAGACGTTGGCGGGGATCTCGGTCGGCAGCAGTTCGTCGCCGGTCTTGGCGAGGACGCGCGCGATGTCGAGGGCGACGTTGCCGACACCGAGGACGGCGACCTTCTCGGCCTCGAGCGGCCAGGTGCGCGGCACGTCGGGGTGGCCGTCGTACCAGGACACGAAGTCGGCGGCGCCGTAGCTGCCGTCGAGTTCGATGCCCGGGATGTTGAGGGCGCGGTCGGCGTTGGCGCCGGTGGAGAAGATCACCGCGTCGTAGAAGTTGTGCAGGTCTTCGAGGGTGATGTCGCTGCCGTAGTCGATGTTGCCCAGCAGGCGGACCGACGGCTTGTCGAGGACCTTGTGCAGGGCGGTGATGATGCCCTTGATGCGCGGGTGGTCCGGGGCGACGCCGTACCGGATCAGACCGAAGGGGGCCGGCATCCGCTCGAAGAGGTCGATGCTGATCCCGCCGTCAGACGCGGCATCGGATTTCATGAGAGCGTCGGCTGCGTAGATACCGGCGGGGCCGGCACCCACGATCGCAACGCGCAACGG
>SEEV01000449.1 GCA_004211695.1 Rhodococcus sp. (in: high G+C Gram-positive bacteria) | reverse complement strand
GGACTCTGCCGTGGGCCGGGTGGCAGGGGCTGGCGGATGAGCCTGACGCACATCGATACCGGCGAAATCGATTCGGTCGGTGCCGACATCGTGGTCCTCGCCACCGGGTACCACTTCCCACTTCCCGAGTTCCTCCGTACCCTCGGGGGTCGTATCGCGCGCACCACGTGCGGCCTGCCACAGCTTGCAGCGGACTACTCGGTTTCATGGGCAGGCCCAGCCGGAAACAAGATGTTCTTCCTCAACGCCGGAAAGCTCAGTCACGGCATCGCTGATCCCAATCTCAGCCTCGCTTCGTGGCGTGCGGCCACTGTGTTGAACACGATCACCGAGATCCCGGTGTATCCCGACCTGCGTAGCTCGACGTGTTCGTGGGACGTCGCGGATCGGACTGCCGCCCATCCGCCGGCGGATGCCGGCGTCGACCTGCTCACGGAAAGTAGCCAATGATGACCCAGCACCTCATCGTGCCGAGCAACCCCACGCCGAACGGTGACCTGCACATCGGGCACATCGCCGGACCGTACATCGGTGCGGACGCACTACGGCGCGCTGCCATAGCCCGGGGTGACGACGCGGCTGTACTGCTCGGCACCGCCTGGCAGCAGACGCACGTGTTGCTGGCCGCCCGCCGGCAGGGCCGCGACGTCCTTGCCGTCGCGAGCGAGTTCGCCGCCCAGATAGAGGAGTCTTTCGCCGCGGCCGATATCGGGTACGACGTGATGCTTCGACACGACGACATACCGTCGATCGAGCAGATGACCCGGCGCGCATGGTCGATGCTGCGTGAGCTCGGCATGATCGTGGTGCGGGATTCCGTCGCACACTATTGCTCGCCGTGCGAGGCGTGGCGCTTCCAGGGATTCGTTGCCGGTCGCTGTCCGCGTTGCGGGTCGCCGGACGCGTACGGCATCGACTGTGAACACTGTGGTCTGTACCACGACGACGCCGAACTGCTCGAGGCCGTGTGCACCGTGTGCGACGAGCCGACAGAACTTCGGCCCCTGCGCCGTGCGTTCCTCGAGCTGGAACCACAGCGTGCCTGGTTCGAGCAGTACCTGGGCAGCATCACGCTCGGCGACCCGGTCCGCGAATACGCCGAGTCCGTGCTGTCGGAGGCGCTGCCGTCCGTGGCCGTCACGATCCTCGGCGGACCGGGTATTCCGGCCTTGGACGAGGAGTTGCCAGGTCAGCGTATTTACCCGGCGTTCGAGTTGGCGCCCCGCTATGTCGTCATGACTGCGCGACACCGCGCTGGTAGTCCCTGTGAACCCGGACGTACGAGAACCAGCATGCTGTTCGGTGTCGACAACGCGTTCGAGCGAGTGTTCCTTTTCCCCGCGGTGCTGCGGGGGTTGACCGAAACGCACGCTCCCTTTCCGGACGTCATGCACTTGACCTACTTCTATTTGCTGGACGGGGCCAAATTCTCCACGTCCCGCCGCCACATCGTCGACGTCGCAGAAATCGTCGGAGTGGCGGGCGCCGATGCGGCCCGCCTGTACCTCGCTGCGAACCGGCCCGAGCACTCGCCGACCAACTTCACCCGATCGGCATTCGAGGAGTCGGCAGAGGTCTCCGCGGTACGTCGGCTGCGAGCGTGGGCGGATACCGGCGCGATTCCACCTGGCGGTGAGGCCTTTTCCAGTGACCCCGTCATCGAGCTCGAGCGCGCGGCCTCCGAACTTGACGATGCGTTGCGGCCCGAGCGCTTGTCCTGCCAGAACGCGGCGCGGGCGGTGCTCACCCTGACCGGGTTGGCCGGAGCGTCCGACGGTGACAGGTTTCGGGACGCGGTCCTGAACGTCTTGGTCAATGGGGCAGTGCTTGTCCCAGACACCGCGGCCCGGTTGGCCAGCGCCTTCGCGGTGCCGCGAAGGCGCTTCGATGGTGCCGTACAGCGCACGAGTGGAGGCCGAGGATGAGCGATCCCGTCAGGTGCGCGCTGATTGGCTGTGGTCCGATGGGCGCCGCCGCTGCCCGCGAGTTGGTGCTTTCCTGGTGCCGCAGTGCGGCGCCGTTGCGGCTGACTCTGGTCGATCGCGACGCGCGGCGGCTGCATGCGCTCGCGGCGGCCCTACCGGCATCGGCCGCCGTTGTGGTCGAAGCACACCACGGCGACGCGGCACACCATCGCACCCGGCAACTACTCGCGGAGCAAACGGTGTTGGCCACCGCGCTGTCGTGGGTCGATGCGGCGCCGGTGCTCGATCTCACGCTGGAGCACGGCCTCCGGCTGGTGGGTATCGGTCGCCCACCAGCAGATCCACGAACAGAACTGGCTGGTCGCGCTTCGGTAGCCGGTGCTTCGATCGTTGTCGGCGCGGGTCTCGAGCCCGGGTTGACCGAAATCCTCGCGCGGCGATTGGCACATGACCTCGATGTGGGCGGAACCATTCACTCATACTGTGGTGGGGTCCCCCGGTCGCCGCGACCGCCACTGCACCACGTGTCCTGGTATGGCACGCGAATGACGATCGACGCGCGGCCGACCTATCAGTTCCGTGACGGCGTGCTTCGCCAGGTCGAGCGATTCAGTGGGGTCGAGCTGGTCGACGTCCCCGGCCTCGGCGCGCTGGAAGCTTTTCACGATGGTCTGCCGCCCTACGTCGGCGCCGATGCCGTGCTCGGCTCGCTGGCCGATTACACGGCCAAAACGCTGCGGTGGCGGGGCTATGCGGATCGTGTCCGGCTACTCGCAGAGATCGGCCTGCTAAGTGAGCTGCCGGTCCAGACCATCGACGGTCCGGTCCGCCCCCGCGCGCTGCTCGACGCCGTACTCGCTCCGCACATTTCCGCTCGGTACGGGGACACCGACGTCACCGTGTTGGCCGTCCAGTCGAGCGGCAGTTCGGGTGGAACACCCACGACCAGGTCGATCGTGACGATCGCCGAGACCGACCCCATCAGCGGCGTCACCGGTATGGGACGACTGACCGGGGCGGTGCACGCCGCCGCGATTCGGGCTGCGTGCGGCCTGGGGGCCGGTGTTCACTACGCTCACGAAGTCCTGGTCGACGGGAAGGCGGATGCACTTCTCGAGCGATTGCTCGCGACGGGGATATCGGTGACAGAACACTCAGACGCGTGGCTGACGCGATCGCAGGCGGGACACGGCGTCACGGAGTACACCGATGAGTGAATCCGCCGGATCGCTTGCCGCGAAGTGGCCGCCCGGAAGCGTGAGATGGGTATGAGAGCCCGAGGTGGCCGCCGACCACCGACGAACTGCGGCGGCGTCGACCACCACATCGTCGATGTAGCTCAGTGCTGTGACCGGCGCAGACACGCGAACGCCATCCCACGCGTAGCGTGCGCTGAGCTCGAAATCGGCGCGCAGCAACGGAATCAGCATGTCCTGAACGGACTGGTCGAGTGCGTGCGCGCCCCACGACTGGACCGTGGCCAGCAATTCGGCATCGGACTGGTGGGTGAGGTCTCGTGCGATTCCAGCGCACTGCGGAGCCTGCCGTGCGGACACCACCAACTCAACGTCGATCGCGTCGTCGGCGAGCAGCCGGGCGGCCTCGAACGCCACCGTCGCCCCGATGCTGTGACCGAAAAGGACAACGTGGGGTTGTTCGAGGGTGAGAACCCTGCCTGCCACGTCCGCCGCGGCCGCGGCGAGCGACGTCGCAAGCGGTTCGTTCATGCGCTCTTCATGGCCCGGCCGCGACAACGGCACCACGCGAGCCCCGCCCACAGTGCGCGGCCACTGGCGAAAGAACGACCGGCCGGCACCGGACGGCGGCACGCACACCACCACTGCCATGCACACTCCGAACGACGACAAGGGGACTAGCAATATGGTACGTCGAACGATCGTCTTCATGGGCACTCGGCGAGTGCCTCTGGAAGTGCAGGCGGCACTGCTCTCCGCACACGCCGCCGGGTATCGGGTTGCCCTGGTCACAGGGTCGGTTCCGCCGCTGTGCAAGAACCTGGTCGACGATGTCGAAATCGTCGACATCTTCGACCGCCCAGCAGCCCTACAGGCAGCCATGACACTCGCGACCCGCAGCGGGGCCGAGGGCGTCGTGTCCTGGACGGACATCGGTGTCGAGTTGGCCGCCGCGTTGGCAGAGCGATGCGGCTGGCCGGGTCCTGGCACCGAGGCAGCGCACCGGGCTCGCAACAAACACTCGATGAGGGCCGCGATGGCCGATCAGCCGCAGTTCATTCCACGATATCGACACGTTCGTTCCCTGTCGGACCTGCAGTCGGCTTACGAGGAGATCGGCACACCTGCGGTGCTCAAGCCGGCTGGTGGCAGTGGCAGCAGGTCCATACTGCAGGTCGAGGACGGCGCCGACCTCGCTGCGTTGTACGCGCACGCCTCCCGGTTGACCGCAACGGACATTTCTCAGTTGTTTGCCGACTACGACGGCGAGTTCGTCTACGAGGAACGTCTGGGTGGCACGGAGCACAGTGTCGAGGGCTTGGTCAGTGACGGGAAAGTGCATATCGCGGGGATCACGGACAAATGGGTGACCGAGCCGTACTACGTCGAGTACGAACAGGTGCACCCCAGCGCTCTGCCGGCCGCTACGCAGCGCCGCGTGCACGAACTTACTGAAGCCGTGGTCAAGGCGATCGGCCTGAGCTGGTGTGCCTTCCATCTCGAATGTCGCGTCCTTCCCGACGGGAGTGTCAAGCTGCTCGAGATCGCCGCCCGGCCGGGCGGCGGTTACATCACCTCCCACCTGATTCCGTTCGCCACCGGAATTCCCTTCCACGAAAACCTGGTTCGAGTGGCAACCGGACAACAGCCCGACATGATTCCCACGCGGAATCGGTACGCGGGCAGCCGCGGCGTACTCAGCCCGGCGCGGGGCCGCTTCGGCGGCTTCGACGGTCTGGCCGAGGTTCTCAACATCTTTGGAATCGAGCACTTCGTCTTCGAGCGTGAAATTGGTGGGAACATCGTGCTCCCGCCCGGTGACGCACTGAGCGCCGTGCTCGGTTACGCGATCGCCCGATCGGTCAGCTACGACGATGTCCGCGCCGTTCTGCGGCGCGCGGTGGCGCTGTCCCGGCCGCGAGTGGAGACCTAGATGCGCGCCAAC
>SEEV01001020.1 GCA_004211695.1 Rhodococcus sp. (in: high G+C Gram-positive bacteria) | reverse complement strand
CGGGTAGCCCGACTCGAACTGCAGCTCGGCGATGGTCTGGAAGAACTCGCGCGCCTTGATCTTCGACTTGCGGATCCGCTTGTCGTCGACCATCTCGTAGTACTTCTCGGTGACGTTGATGTCGGCGAACGGCACACCGTAGATGCGCTCGACGTCGTAGGGCGAGAACAGGTACATGTCCTCGTTCTTCTTCGCCAGCTCGAACGTGATGTCCGGGATGACGACACCCAGCGACAGGGTCTTGATGCGGATCTTCTCGTCGGCGTTCTCACGCTTGGTGTCGAGGAACCGGTAGATGTCGGGGTGGTGCGCGTGCAGGTACACAGCGCCGGCACCCTGACGCGCACCCAGCTGGTTGGCGTACGAGAAGGAGTCCTCGAGCAGCTTCATGATCGGAATGACGCCCGAGCTCTGGTTCTCGATCTTCTTGATCGGGGCGCCGTGCTCACGAACGTTGCTGAGCAGCAACGCAACTCCGCCGCCGCGCTTGGACAGCTGCAGCGCCGAGTTGATGGAGCGGCCGATGGACTCCATGTTGTCCTCGATGCGCAGCAGGAAGCAGGACACGGGCTCGCCGCGCTGCTTCTTGCCGGAGTTGAGGAACGTGGGGGTGGCGGGCTGGAACCGGCCGGCGATGATCTCGTCGACGAGTTTGGTCGCCAGCTCTTCGTCGCCGGCGGCGAGCGTGAGCGCGACCATGCAGACGCGATCCTCGAACCGCTCCAGGTAACGCTTGCCGTCGAACGTCTTGAGCGTGTACGAGGTGTAGTACTTGAACGCGCCCAGGAACGTCGGGAAGCGGAACTTCTTGGCGTAGGCGTGGTCGATCAGCGACTTCACGAAGGCGCGCGAGTACTGGTCGAGGACCTCGGGCTCGTAGTAGTTCTCTTCCACGAGGTAATCGAGCTTCTCGTCCAGGTTGTGGAAGAAGACGGTGTTCTGGTTGACGTGCTGCAGGAAGTACTGGCGGGCGGCGGCGACGTCCTTGTCGAACTGGATCTCACCGTTGGGGCCGTACAGGTTGAGCATTGCGTTGAG
>SEEV01001019.1 GCA_004211695.1 Rhodococcus sp. (in: high G+C Gram-positive bacteria) | reverse complement strand
CCCCCCTGAGGGTCCGGCACACACCATGACCTCTCTGACTCGCGGAGCGAACAGCCCGATCGACACGGCAACCACGACGGTGGAGGTGACCGGCGCCCGGCAGGGAACGATCGATCTGTTCGTCTTCCAGCTCGGTGCCGACCTGAAGGTGCGGACGGACGCCGATCTGGTGTTCTTCAACAACCCCAGCACCCCGGAGGGTGCGGTCACTCTCGCCGGCGGCCGGGTGACGCTGAACCTTGGCTCTGTCCCCACGGCGATCGACACCCTCGCCGTAGCCGTCGCACTCGATGAGAACGTGGCCGGCAGCCTTGCCCAGGTGCCGGGCCTGGCCGTGACGGTCACCCAGACGAGCGGTACCTCGTTCGAGGTCCCGGCGGAGGGCCTGACCACCGAGCGGTCGGCGGTGCTGCTCGAGGTGTATCGGCGCAACGGGTCCTGGAAGGTGCGTAACCGGTCGGCCGGCTGGAGTGGGGGACTGGATGCGCTGGTCACTGAGCACGGCGTGAGCGTCGACGAATCCCCCGCGCACACACCCACACCCACACAGGCGCCCGAGCCTGTACAGGCACCCGCACCCGCGCAGTCGGCTTCCGCCTCGGCGACCGTCGACGGGCACGGCGTGCGGACAGTTCCCGGGGAGGCCACGCTTTCGCTGGTCAAGCGGGAGAAGCTGAACCTGCAGAAACGGGAGGTCGCGAAAGTCCTCCTGACGAAGGGGGCCTCCAACCCGGTCGGCCGGGTCGTCCTGGTCATGGACAACACCGGGTCGATGTCCAAGCGGTACAGGTCCGGTGAGGTCAAACGCATCATCGAGCGGATGGTGCCGGTCGCGACCCAGCTCGATTCCGACGGAAACCTCGAGGCCTACGCCTATGCCCAGCAGTTCGTGAAGCTGCCCGACGTCACCGTCGCCGACACCGACAACTGGGTGAACACCTATGTCCACCTGCACGGCCGCCACGGTGACATCGATTTCGACGCGATCGGCGGCACCAACAACGAGATCCCGATCATGGAAGAGATCATCGGCACCCTC
>SEEV01000448.1 GCA_004211695.1 Rhodococcus sp. (in: high G+C Gram-positive bacteria) | reverse complement strand
TTCAGCGGCTACTGGCGCAACGAGAACGCGACCGCCGACGCGATCGAGAACGGCTGGTTCCACACCGGCGACCTCGGATCGGTCGACGCGGACGGGTACATCACCATCACCGGCCGCAAAAAGGAGATCATCGTCACAGCGGGCGGCAAGAACGTCTCCCCCGCTCAGCTCGAGGATCACCTTCGCGCACACCCGCTGATCAGCCAGGCCATCGTCGTCGGCGACCAGCAGCCGTTCATCGGCGCGCTCATCACCATCGACGCCGACGCCCTGCCCGCGTGGAACGAGCGCAACGGCAAGCCCGCCGGCACGAAGGTCGCGGATCTGCTCGCCGATGCCGACCTCACCGCCGAGATCGACGAGGCCGTCGCGGAGGCCAACAAACTCGTGTCGCACGCGGAGGCCATCAAGAAGTTCCGTGTACTGCCCGTCGACTTCACCGAGGAGACCGGCGAGCTCACACCGACGATGAAGCTCAAGCGCAACGTGGTGCACGACAGCTTCGCCGACGACATCGCGGCCATCTACGCGAAGTAGTGCCCTCCGGGCTCGTGAGTACTTGTCAACCGCCCGCGGTTGACAAGTACTCACGGGCGGTCACGCAAGCAGATTCTGGAGTTTCGCGGCGAGCACGTCCCATCGCCACTCCGCCTTGACCCATTCCCGGCCGGCGGCACCCATCGCGGCCGCGCGATCACGATCCGACAGCACCGAGATCACCGAACGCGCCACCTCCGCCACCGAGGTGCCGTCCACGACCATCCCGGTCTCGTTCTGCCGCACCGTCTCCGGAGCGCCACCGGACTGTCCGGCGATGACGGGGACACCGGTGGCCGACGCCTCGAGGAAGACGATGCCGAGGCCCTCCACGTCGAGTCCCGCACCTCTCGTGCGGCAGGGCATCGCGAAGACGTCGGCGATCGTGTGGTGGGCCGCCAGTTCGACCGACGGCACCGTTCCGGTGAACACGACGTGGTCCTCGACCCCGACCGACCGCGCGAGCGAACGCAGGCGGTCCTCGTAGGGGCCGCCGCCCACGATCACCAGCACGGCCCCGTCGATGTGTTCGCGAATGCCCGGGAGTGCCCGGATCAGGATGTCCTGGCCCTTGCGCGGCACGAGACGCGACAGACACAGGACGGTCGGCCGCTCCCCCAGCCCGTACCGGGCCCGTAGTTCCGCCCGCGCCCCGCTGTCCGGCGTGAACCGGTCGGTATCGACTCCGGGTGGGAGGTGTTCGAGCGCCGCACTCGCGCCGAAGGCTGACGCGAACCGGCCGCGGGTGTAGCGGCTCACGTACGTGACGACGTCGGTCCGGGCACCGATCCGCCCGAGGGCCTGGCGGGCGGCGGGCAGCATCGACCAGCCGACCTCGTGCCCGTGGGTACTGGCGACCACCCGCTCCGCCCCGGCACGCCGGAGCGTGGGACTGAGCAGCGCGAGCGGGGCGGCTGCGCCGAACCAGACGCCCGTGCAGTCGTGTTCGGCGAGCAGCTTGGCCGCGCGGCGGGCGACGAACGGTGTGGGCACCATCAGCGTGGTGGGGTGGCGGACGACCTGAAACGGTTGCCGCGCATCGAACTTGATGTGCGAGTCGCCGCGCCAGCGCGGAGCATAGACGACCAGGTCGTCGGCGGGCAGGTGCTTGGCGAAGGTGTGCAGGTACGACTGAATTCCGCCGGGTCGCGGCGGAAAATCGTTCGTCACCAACAGGGTTCGGCGCATGTGATCACCGTAGGCGGTTCACCGTGCGGTCCCGGACGCAGGGTCACCCCAGGTGGGCGCCCACCCAGTCGGTCCAGCGGTCCCGGAACTGCTCGGCATCGACGCCCAGGACTTCGGAGAGGCGTCCGTCCACGGTGTCCGGATCGGACTCCCCCACCGCCAGCGTCCGGTACAGCTGCGTCAACCTCGATTCGCCGTACTCCTCGGCGACGAACGCGTTGATCGACCACGCCGTCTCGTAGGCGACCGATCCGCGTTCGCCGTATCCGGAGAAGTCGGTGTCGTCGGGGAACGCGGTCGGTGCGCCCTCGGCCCCCACCTGCGCGGTCAACGCAGGCGCGATCTGCCGTTCGGGCTCGCCGGTACCCCGGTACGCCGCGTACTCGGCGTACCCCTCCAGAATCCACATCGGTGAACGATCCACAGTTTCGGCCCGCGCCGCCACGTGGATCAGTTCGTGCCGCAGGATCGCCCGCCGGGTGACGTCGGTCAGCCGTTGCGCCGACGCCGGACTGAACACGATCCGCTGCCCGGAGACCGTGGCGGCGTCCGGATCGACGGCGTCGGAGATCGCGACGGCGGCGATGTCGCGCCCGTCGTGGTTCGGGCCGACGAGCGCCGTGAACTCGTCCTGGGATCCCGCGACCCACACGAGCGCGCGGCCTGCCCAGCCCGGACCCCACAGCTGGGTGGCGTTGACGACGGCGGCGGGGAGTTCCTCGGCCAGCCGATCGACCATCGTGGCGTTCTCCGGATGTCCGAGCACCACCGACGTCCGCCCGTCGCCGGTGTCGACGCGACGCGACACGACGGGTCCGAAATCCCAGGGTCCGCGCCAGGTCCGTTGCTCTCCGTCCACCGTGGCGCTGTCACTGACGAGTGTCCAGCGGTCCCCGCGCCGGGCGACGACGAGAGCCACCGGTTTCCGGGTGGGACTCTCGTCCGCCCCCGCGATCGCGTAGCGGAGCTGCACGGCGGGCGCCCACACGTCGTCGGCGCCGAGCGCGTCCACGAGGCTGGACGGCACCACCGTCTCGGGTCCCTCGGCGATCTCGTAACCCCAGTCCGAGAATTCCACCCCGGCTACGTTGCCGGCGCGCCGCGTCTCCGCGGCCAGGAAGCCCGGTGCGGCCGCCGGATCCATCAGACCGGACAGCTCGGCCGCGTCGTTCGTCCGCACCGCCGACGCCCAGGTGTCGAGGAGGGCCTGGACAGCCGTGGCACGCGACGTCGCGTCGGCCCGAGCGGCGCCGTCGGCGCCGCGGCCGGTGTGCGAGAACCCGGTCAGCGCAAGGGCGACGACCACTGCGAGGACGAGTCCGGCCAGTGCGGCCAGTTCCCACGGGCGCGCCTGACGGCGAGGGGTCGGATCCGTTGCGGCAGACGGGTCTGATGCGGGCACGCCGGTGAGTGTATGAGCACGCCGCCGCGCCGCTGTCGGACGGTCGCTGTCAGTAGCGGCGCGCCCCGTAGAACGGGAACTTCGCCATCGATTCGATTCTCACCGGAACACCGAACGTCGAGGCGTGCAGGATGTTGCCGTTTCCGGCGTACAGACCGACGTGGGACGCGTCGTTGTAGAAGAGGACGACGTCGCCGGGCTGGAGGTCGTCGCGGGACACCGGGGTACCGCCACTGGCCTGCGCCTGACTCGACCTCGGCAGCGTCTTGCCGATCTGCTTGTAGGCCCACACGACGAGTCCGGAGCAGTCGAATTCGTCGGGACCGGTGGCGCCCCACACGTACGGGTCGCCGATGCGGGTCATGCCCGCCTGCAGTGCGCTCGTGCCCGAGCCGGGCGTGAGGTGCGCGAGGATCGTGTTCGGATCGAAGCCGGGCGGGAACGGAGTCCCCACCAGCTGGTCGCGCTCCGCGCCGGTGAGATCGCCGAACGCCTTGATCACGTCGGCGATCTGCGCCTGCAGGTTGCTCTGCTTGCGTTGCAGATCGTCGCTGACTGCCTTGGCCTGCTCCGTCGCGGACCGCGCGGCATCCGCGGACTGCTTCGATGCGTCGGCGGCCTTGGTGGCCTCCGAGGTGGCCGACTGGAATTGCGCGACCTGATTTCGCGTGTCGTTGGAGATGACGTCGAGCGCGGACATCTGGTCCAGGAGTTGTTGCGGGGAATCGCTGACCATCACGGCGAACAGGCGATTGGTCCGGGCGCCCTGGTAGTTGGCGGTGGCGAGCTTGTTCACGACCGGCTGGAAGACGGCGACGCGTGCGTTCGCGGCGTCGAGCACGCCCTGGTCCGCGGCGAGTTTCGCGTCGGCGTCGCGTTGCGTCACCTGCTTGGCCTCGAGATCGATCTGCGCGTTGTGGAGTGCCTCGGACGTCTGCTCGGACTGCCGGGACAGATCACCGAGCTTCGTCAGCGCGTCCGTGGGGTTGGTGGTGACCGGGTCGGCACCCGCCTGGATCGAGGGCAGCGACACGAGTGCCACCGACAGCGCTCCCGCTGTCAGCACGCTGCCCAGGGAGCGCTTCATCTTGTATGAGGCCACGGAAATGCAGTTCTCCGATCGTCGATCTCCACCAGCCGACCCGGCTGTCCGAAGTGCGGCTCAGAAGGTCCTCCCGGTCGGCGCGACCGGGGAGTGCCGAAGAGGTGGTGACCCGCGTTGCCGCCCGGATGGCGCGACAAGACTTCGCAAGGTCTCGGATAGGTTACGGAATGGCATACGTTTGTGTCCACCCATGTCACGGTCCGCGTGGCAGGGACCACCCGGCGAGTGGACACCCGTGTCTAGCTGGGGCGCAACGACATCGAGGGTGGGTTCGAATCGTGATTCGAACCCACCCTCGGTGGTCGTGCGGGATCCTACGAAGTTACCCCGTGCATCCCCGCCCTCGACTCGGTGGATGCATCGCTTCGCGAGTGGATCAGTAGCGGCGTGCGCCGTCGAACGGCATCGACGCGATGGGCGCCAACTTCACGGGCTGGCCCTCGGTGGAGGCGTGGATCACGTTGCCGTTGCCGGCGTAGATGCCCGAGTGCGAGCCGCCGTAGAAGGAGATCACGTCGCCGGGGCGGAGATCGGACTGCGACACGGGAGTACCGGCCGCCGCCTGCGCGTAGCTGGTACGCGGCAGGTTCAGTCCGGCCTGCTTGAACGCCCACTGCACCAGGCCGGAGCAGTCGAACGAGTTGGGACCTGCGGCGCCGTAGACGTACGGCGAGCCGAGCTTGGTCTGAGCGGCCTGGACGGCCTTGTCACCTGCGGTGCCGGCCGGCGCGGGGGGCGCGGGCAGGTTCGGGACACCGGGGATCTGCGGGATGACGACACCCGGGATCTCGAAGGTTCCGACTCCGGGGATGGTGACGGGGTCTGCGGCCGCGGGGGCCGCGGTAGCGGT
>SEEV01000447.1 GCA_004211695.1 Rhodococcus sp. (in: high G+C Gram-positive bacteria) | reverse complement strand
CCGTCCAAGGTCCTCGCCGGCGCGCTGTCGCAGGCCAAGGACGCGCGTGCGACGATCCTCGAGGTCATGGCCGAGGCCATCGACACCCCCGACGAGATGAGCCCGTTCGCCCCGCGCGTGACGGCCATCAAGGTCCCCGTCGACAAGATCGGTGAGGTCATCGGCCCCAAGGGCAAGATGATCAACTCGATCACCGAGCAGACCGGCGCCAACATCTCCATCGAAGATGACGGCACCGTGTTCGTCGGTGCGACGGACGGCCCGTCCGCGCAGGCCGCGATCGACATGATCAACGCCATTGCCAACCCTCAGCTGCCGAAGGTCGGTGAGCGCTTCCTGGGCACGGTCGTCAAGACCACCGCCTTCGGTGCGTTCGTGTCGCTCCTCCCGGGCCGCGACGGATTGGTGCACATCTCGAAGCTGGGCAGCGGCAAGCGGATCGCCAAGGTCGAGGACGTCGTGAGCGTCGGCTCGAAGTTGCGTGTCGAGATCGCCGACATCGACAACCGCGGCAAGATCTCGCTGATCCCCGTCGAGGAAGACGGCGCTGCGGCTCCGGCCGAGCAGAGCGAAGAGGCGGCTGCCGAGAAGTAGCCTTCTCCCAGTTCGCACGCCGGCGGCCCCGCACGATTTCGTGCGGGGCCGCCGGTCTGTTGGTCAGGCGAACCGTTCGACGTACCGTCGCTGCCACGGTGTCTCGACCGCGTGACGGTGATAGTGCTGCCGGACGAACGCGACGGCGTCGCGCGCCGGGACCCCGTCGAGTACGGCGAGGCAGGCGAGGGCCGTGCCCGTCCGGCCGCGACCGCCCCCGCACGCCACCTCCACCCTTTCGGTGGCGGCTCGTCGCCACACCTCGCCCAGTGCATCCCGGGTGTCGTGGCGATCCCGCGGCAGCCGGAAATCGGGCCACCGGACCCACCGGGCGTTCCACTGCACCGGCGGCGGATGTTTCCCCAGCAGGTAGACGGCGAAATCCGGCAGGGGACCCTCCGGGAGTGGTTGCCTCAGCCCCCGGCCGCGGACCAGTCGCCCGGACGGCAGGCGCAGCACTCCGGGAGCGTCGGCGTCCCAGGTGTCGAACATGGTGCTCACCCTAGTGCGAAGCGTTTCGGAAGACCTGCTCTTCGAGTACCGGGACGGCAGTGCTCCGGTCTGTTTCGGCGGCGATTGCGACATCTTCGGGGTATCCCAGTTCGCGCAATTCCCGTCCCGACGCGCACGCCGCGAGTGAGTGCGGCAGCGACTGCGCGACACCGCGCCAGGCTGACATGGCGACCAGAGCTTCCGGCGAAGGGTCTGCGCCCCAGCCGGTCGCCGCCAGTGCGGACATCACCGCGCCCGCACCCCACAGATCCTCGATCGCCGGCCGGAGTTCGCCGTCCGGCCATTTCTCACCGGCAGCGATCACCGCTACCACCGACCTCGGTGTGTAGTACCGGGCGATCCAGCCCGCGACTGCGGTCGCATTCCACAGGGGACGCTCCGATGCACACTCCGGTTCCGGCTCCGGCGCCGAGTTCGAAGCAGATGTTCGAACCGTTCGGTGAGGGAAGCACCACTCTCTGTGGAGCTGCGTGGCGCCGAATCGTGTTCGGCGACAAACTGATCTGCCCGCCCACGGCACGGCTGCGCCCGACAGCGAGGACCGCGTCCGAATCGCGGGCGTAGCGTTCCGCCGAATCGTCGTTCCATCGGTAGGGCAGAACGTCGATGCCGGCGTCGACCGCCACGGTGAGGGTGGTGGTGAACGACAGAACGTCCACCACGACCGCGATGTCGGCGGCGGCCCCGACGGCTTTCGCCCCGGGCAGGCCCCAGTCGAAGCGGAGTCCGTAGTCGAGTTGGAGATGTTCGCGGTTCATCTCACGTCCGTGTCGGTCGACTTCATGATCGTCTCCTTCGCTTCGCGCTCGCATCAGTGGATCAGGTCCCGACCACCGCGCTCATCGGAGGAGACCCTATGCGGCTGAACAGGAATGCTCCAAGCAGGGGACGCGCCTGAGGCCGAGCCGGTAGAGACCTGCTGTAATTGGAGACACGAGAAGGGGGAGGGTGCTGATGAGTGACGTGTTCATATTCTGCGCGCTGTTGGCCGGTGGTACAGGTGTTCTGGGGTTGACGGTCGCCCTGTTCGGCGGTGCGGAACCACGCGGGCGGTGCGTGTGCGACGGGCTTACTGAAACCTGTGACACTCGGTGGTCCTGACCGGAGTCGGCCGGTGGTATGGCTTCGCCGGGCAGGCGATCTAGCTAGGGGAGGATCCGTCGACTTCGACGACCGAAACCCCGCCCCACGGGGCGGGGTTCGTCTGCCGATCAGCTCGTCATGGCGGCGAACATGCCGGGCTCGTAGGATCCCGCCGGGTTACGCACGATGACGTTCATCCGGTTGGCGGCGTTGATCAGGGCCACCAGGGAGACCAGCGCGGCGATCTGGTCGTCGTCGTAGTGCTTGCGTACCTGGGCCCAGGTCTCGTCGGACACGCCGTGGTGGGCGTCGGCGAGCCGGGTACCTTCCTCGGCGAGTGCCAGCGCGGCCCGCTCGGCCTCGGTGAACACGGTGGCCTCGTGCCAGGCGGCGACCAGGTTGAGCCGAACCGGGGTTTCTCCGGCAGCCGAGGCATCCTTCGTGTGCATGTCGATGCAGAAGCCGCAGCCGTTGATCTGGCTGGCCCGGATGTTGACCAGCTCCTGGGTGGCCTTCGGCAGCGGCGATTCGTGGATCACCAGACTGGCGTTGACGAACCGCTTTGCGAACTTCGCGGCGATCTCGTTGTCGAACATGTTGAATCGGGCGTCCATGACTTTGTCCTCACTCGTCGTGTTGTGTGCTCCCGCACCGAACGAACATGAGATGCCGGCGAGGCGATTCTTGTGACAGGGAGCAATGTGTCGTGTGCTACAAACGCCTCGGTGTCACAAAACGGCGGGGCTCGGTGTCTGGTGGGTGACACTGTCAGAGAGTGAAGAGGAGCCACCCATGTCCGGCACATCGCAGACCACGCCTGACGATCGAGGCGGGAGCCACGACGAGCGTTCGGACCCCGCGACCGACGCGTTCGTCGCCCACCGCAACCTGCTGTTCACCGTCGCCTACGAGATGCTCGGCTCTGCTGCCGACGCCGAAGACATCCTCCAGGAGACCTGGCTGCGATGGGCGGGCGTCGATCTCGACACGGTGCGGAATCAGCGTGCGTACCTGGTCCGGATCACCACCCGTCAGGCACTCGTCCGGCTGCGTACGCTCGGACGGCGTAAGGAGTCCTACGTCGGTCCCTGGTTACCCGAGCCGCTGCTGACCGCGCCCGACGTGGCCGAGGATGTCGAACTGGCCGACAGCGTGTCGATGGCGATGCTGCTGGTGCTGGAAACGCTCGCGCCGACGGAACGGGCGGTGTTCGTGCTGCGCGAAGTGTTCGATCTGGGGTATGACGAGATCGCTGCCGCCGTCGACAAGAACCCGGCCGCTGTCCGCCAGATTGCACACCGGGCACGGGCGCACGTCGCGGCGCGCCGGCCGCGCGGGGTCGTTTCTCCGGCCGAGTCCCGAGATGCACTACAGGCGTTCCAACGGGCGCTCGAAACGGGCGATCTGCAGAGCCTGTTCGATCTGCTCGCGCCGGACGTCGTCCTGTTGGGCGACGGTGGCGGCGTCAAGCAGGCCGTGCTGCGGCCCATCGTGGGGGCCGACAAGGTGTCTCGCTTGCTGGCTGCCGGCCTGCCCAGGATCGGCGGCGAGGTATCGGTCGAGCCGGTGGAGATGAACGGCTGCCCGGCCCTGATCGTCCGGCTCGACGGCGAGATCGACGACGTCGTGGCGATGCGGATGGACGACGGCATGATCACCGGGCTCTACATCGTGCGCAATCCCGAGAAGCTCTCGCGGGTCGAGCGGGAAACCGCTGTGACCCGCTGAGTCCGAGAGCGCGGCGTGTCAGTACCGGACGTCGCTCTGCAGCAGTGGTGGATACACAGTGGACGATTCCCCGTCCACGGTGGTTCCCGCGAACTGGAGCATCGCCCGCAGCTCGCCGTGCATCGGCGCCGGATAGTTCAACGTGGGACGTGAAAGCTCGTCGAGCGCTCGGAGGTGTTCGGGGCCGAGAGTCACCTCCAGGCCGGCGACGTTGTCCGTGAGGTGGTCGACGCGCCGGGCACCGAGGATGGGCACGACGGTCCCGGCGCGGGATCGCAGCCAGGCCAGCGCTACGGCCGCCGACGTGGCTCCGAGGTCGCCGGCGATCGCGGCGACCGCATCGCCGACGACGAACTCGGTGTCGCTGGGCCCGTTGACGAATGCCGCGCAGGCAGAGTCGGTGACCTCGGTGCCGCGACGATACTTGCCGGACAGGAATCCGTTCTTCAGCGGGCTCCACGGCACGAGCGCCATGCCCTGATCGAGTGCGAGGGACGCGAGTTCGCCCTCGACGGTCCGGGCGAGCAGTGAGTACTCGACCTGCATCGCGATCAGCGGGGTCCATCCTCGCAACAGCGCTGTGGTCTGAGCGTCTACATAGATCTCATACTATCTGCCACTCGTGTAGCAGACTGTAGAGGTGTATGTGTGGCACGGCTACCCGCATCACCGTGCGGTGGTGCGGGTTTGACCGTGTCCCACACCGACGCTTGTGATGCAGGAACATACTGTTTCGGAGTCACCCCCATCCGCGGTGTCACGGTGGGCAGGCTGCGGCGGACCCGGCGGTGCCGTGGTCTGCTCGGGGTCGGACCGTTCTTGTCCCGGCACCGGCGCACCGGCGCATGCTCGGCGACCCGGACCGTAGGCATCTGCCCACGCCGCCGGGTGACCTTGCTTCTGCCGAGCAGTGCGCGTTTGGCCAGGTTCACCCCGGCCATATGGTCGCGGTTACCACCGACCCGGCAGCCCGGGCACCACGCGGTGTGGTAGCCGCCGGGGCGGGAGAGTGGTTCGTCGCAGCCCGGACATTGTGCGGAGGAGCCTCGGGCGGGCACCGAGACCACTGCGATGCCGGATGCGGCGGCGGTGTGGGCGAGGGCGGCGACGGCTTGGCGGCGGGGGGACTGCGCGGCCCGGTTGTTGTTGACCCGTCCGTGTCCGCG
>SEEV01001018.1 GCA_004211695.1 Rhodococcus sp. (in: high G+C Gram-positive bacteria) | reverse complement strand
CCGTTGTTGATGAGCGCAACCTTGATCGGGATGCCCTCGAGCGCGCAGGTGGCGAGTTCCTGATTGGTCATCTGGAAGCAGCCGTCACCGTCGATGGCCCACACCTCGGTGTCGGGCATCCCCATCTTGGCGCCCATCGCGGCGGGCACCGCGTAGCCCATCGTGCCGAGACCGCCCGAGTTCAGCCAGGTGCGCGGCTTCTCGTAGTTGACGAACTGCGCGGCCCACATCTGGTGCTGTCCGACGCCGGCGCAGTAGATCGCGTCGGGACCGGCGAGCTTGCCGACGGCCTGGATCACGTACTCCGGGGACAGCGCGCCGTCCGAGGGACGGTCGTAGCTGAGCGGGTAGGTGCGGCGGATTCCGTCGAGGTACGCCCACCACTCGGTGAGGTCGAGCGTGGTTCCGGTGGCCAGGTCGGCCCTGATCGCCTCGATCAGCTCGACGATGACCTCTTTGCAGTCGCCCACGATCGGGACGTCCGCGTACCGGTTCTTGCCGATCTCCGCCGGGTCGATGTCGGCGTGGATGACCTTGGCATCGGGGGCGAACGAATCGAGCTGTCCGGTGACGCGGTCGTCGAAGCGCGCACCGAGCGTGATCAGGAGGTCGCTGCGCTGCAGTGCGGCCACCGCGGCGACCGTGCCGTGCATGCCGGGCATGCCGCAGTTCAGCGTGTGACTGTCCGGGAACGCGCCGCGCGCCATGAGGGTGGTGACCACCGGAATGCCGGTGAGCTCGGCCAGTTCCAGCAGTTCCGGCGACGATTCCGACTTGATGACGCCACCACCGACGTAGAGCACCGGGTGCTTCGCGTCCGCGATCAGGCGGGCGGCCTCGCGGACCTGCTTGCCGTGCGGCTTGGTGACGGGACGGTAGCCGGGCAGCCGCATCTCCGGCGGCCACGAGAACGTGGTCTGCGCCTGGAGAACGTCCTTCGGGATGTCGACGAGCACCGCGCCGGGACGACCGCTGGAGGCGAGGTAGAAGGCCTCCGCGATGATCCGGGGGATGTCGACGCCGTCGGTGATGAGGAAGTT
>SEEV01000446.1 GCA_004211695.1 Rhodococcus sp. (in: high G+C Gram-positive bacteria) | reverse complement strand
CCTTCCAGTACTTCTCCGTCGGGCCCGCTCTCGGGCTGGAACGTGCCGTTGGCGTACGGGTTGAATTCGTTGGTGTAGAGGTCGGTTGCGGTCAACTTGCCCTCGTCGAGCTCACCGTTCCGGACGAGCCAGTCGATCCACGTCTGTAGCTCCTTCTCCTGGATCACGGCTCCGGCGACGGGAATTCCGGAGCTGCGCCAGTAGTCGATGGCCTCGTCGCTCTCGTTGCGGCCACGCCGGTCGATGATGCCCTTGAACCGTGCGACCACCTCCTCGCGCGGAGTCACCTGGGTCCAGCGGATGGCCCTGGCCGTGCCCTGCACGAAGTCCGCGACGGCGTCCTCGTTCTTCGCCAGGAAGTCGTCGCGCACCACATAGGTGCCGTAACTGAACGCGCCGAACAGATCCCGGTCCGTGAACAGGGGCCGGATACCGCCGCGCTCCTGCGCGGTCTCGCGGAAGATGCCGTTGATGGCGGCCACGTCGATCTGACCTTCGCGCAGAGCCGTTTCGTTGTTCACCGGCGGAACCACGGTCAGCTCCACCTGCTTGATCTCGTCCTGGGTCAGCCCCTGCTGGGCCAGCCACTCCCGGACCAGGAACTCGTGGTGCGCACCGAGCGTGTTCATCCCGACCTTCTTGCCGATCAGGTCCCGCGCCGAGCGAATGGGGCTGCCGTCGAGCACGAAGTATCCCGTGTACTCGCCGGCATCCGCGCCGTAGGAACTGAGCACCGACGTGATCGGTGCCCCCGCAGCATTGAGCTTGACGACGGCCCCGTTGAAGGCCGAGCCGAACTCGATGTCACCGGTGGCCGCCGACTGGATGTCCTGCGGTCCGCTGGTGGTGTCGCCGACCCATTCGAGCTTGATCTTGTCGTAGTACCCCAGGTCCTCGGCGAGTTCGTGGAAGCCCACGTCACCGGCCCACCCCTGGTAGCGCAGGACCGTCTTTCCGTCCTCGGTGGTGGCGGTATCCGACGAGCCGCCGCAGCCCGCCACTCCCGAGGCCAACGTGAACAGTGCTGCGGTGGCGGCGAGTGCGCGCACGGCGCCTCGCCGGAACCGGGAGTTCGACATCGGAATCACTTTCTCTTCGTGAGGATCTGGGGTTCAGGTCACTTGGCGGCGAGCGCTTGGCCGTCGGCACCGCTGTCGGCGGGATAGGTGCCGTTGGCGTACGGGTTGTATTCGTTGGTGTAGACATCGGCCGGCGTGAGCTTGCCGTCCTCGAGTTCGCCGTTGCGGACGAGCCAGTCGATCCAGGTCTGGATCTCCTTGTCGGTGATCACGCCGCCGGGACCGGCGACACCCGGCGTCTTCCAGTAGTCGACGAGGTCGGTGGTCTCGTTGCGGCCGCGGCGGGTGATGATGTCCTTGAACTTCGCGATCACCTCGTCGCGCGGAGTCGTCTGGGTCCAGCGGATGGCACGTGCGGTGCCCTGCACGAAGTCGGCGACGGCGTCCTTGTTCTTCGCGATGAAGTCGTTGCGGAACAGCAGCGAACCGTACGTGAAGGAACCGAAGATTGATTCGTCGGTGAACAGCGGACGGATACCGCCGCGTTCGACGGCCTTGTCACGGAACACGCTTCCGAGGGTTCCGACGTCGATCTGCCCCTGCCGCAGCGCCTGTTCGGTGTTCACCGGCGGCACGACGGTCAGCTCCACCTGCTTGATCTCGTCCGGGGTCAGCCCCTCCCGCGCCAGCCATTCCCGCACGAGGAATTCGTGGTGCGCGCCGAGCGTGTTCATCCCGACCTTCTTGCCGATCAGGTCACGGGCGGACGTGATCGGGCTTCCGTCGAGCACGTAGTACCCGTTGAACGTCTCCTTGTCGGAGCCGTAGTACCCGATGACGGAGGTGATCGGCGAGTCGGCGGCGGCCAGCTTCAACACCGCACCGTTGAAGGCGCCACCGAAGTCGGTCTGCCCGGTGGCGGCGTTCTGAATGCTCTGCGGCCCGCTGGTGGTGTCGCCGATCCAGTTCAGCTCGACCTTCTGGTAGTAGCCCAGGTCGGCCGCGAGTTCCGGGAAGGAGACCTGGCCCGTGCTGCCCTCGTAACGGAGAACCGTCTTGCCGTCGGCGGTCTTGGTGGTCTCGGAACCGGAGCAGGCGACGGCGAGACTGGTGAACGTGAGGAGGGCGGCAGCGGCCGCCAGAGTCCGCGCGAAACGTGGACGAATCATCGAAGGTCTTCCTAGTGTGTGATGCCCGCGGACGACGAAGCGGCGGGTCGTGCGACGCGCACTTTCCGAACCCGAACGGCGGGTCGCCGAGCGGGGTGAGCAGAACGTGCGGAAAAAAGGGGGTGCGAAAAAGCCAGGTCAGCTACGACAGCCGAAACACTGGAACATGGCAGACTCCCTGGACGTGGTGTGGTCGCCACACCATACGTCCGGACCCGCCACCAGGGTCAACGGTTACGCGCACCGCGGATTTTATGTCTGGACCGCACGTAGGATATCGGCATGCCCACTGCGACGCTGGTAGACGAATTCGAGTCCCACCGGCGACATCTGCTCTCGGTGGCCTACCGCCTGACGGGCAGCGTCAGCGACGCGGAAGACGCCGTGCAGGAGTCGTGGCTGCGACTCGACGACACGGACGCCGCGAACATCCGCGACCTCGGCCCGTGGCTCACGACGGTGGTCGGGCGGATCTGCCTCGACCGGTTACGTTCGGCCGCGGTGCGGCGCGAACAGTATGTCGGTCAATGGCTTCCGGAACCCGTCGTCACCGGCCTGTCGCCGTCGGCCGAACCGGATCCGCTGGAGGCGGTTGTCCGGGACGAGGACAACCGCCTGGCGGCCCTGATCGTGCTCGACACGCTCACCCCGCAGCAGCGGGTAGCGTTCGTGCTGCACGACGGCTTCGGGGTGCCGTTCGACGAGGTGGCAGACATTCTCGGCATCGAGATACCAGCGGCGCGGCAGCTCGCGTCGAGAGCCCGCAAGGCCGCCGCCGCAACCACACCCGCCGTCCCCGACGAGGAGCATGCCCTCGCCGTGCAGCGGCTGCTCGAGGCACTGGCGGCGGGCGATCTCGACGCGGTGGTCGCGGCGCTGCACCCGGAGGCCCTGGTCATCGGCGACGCCAACGGCACCACGAGCACCGCCGTCAACGTCATCCGTGGCGCGGACAAGTTCGCGCGATTCTTCCTCGGTCTCCTGCAGCGGTACGGACCGGAGGTGTTCACCACGCTCCAGCCGGTCCTGGTCAACGGCCAGCTCGGCGTCTTCACCGCGGGATACACCGGCGACGATGCCCACCGCAGCTCGCCGCCGCGGGTGGGTGGGTTCACCGTCCGGGACGGACTCGTCTACGCGGCGTACGACATCGCCAATCCGGAGAAGTTCACCGGGATCAGGCTCTGAACTGTTGCCTCGATATCTAATTACTAGCCAGAATGTTCTGGCACTATCTACGACGCGAATTGGTGAGGCTGCGGAATACTCGGGCCCGTCGGTAGTTAGGACGCGCAAGGCGGCATCGAAGGGCCGGTTGCCCTCTCGGCTCACCGGTTTCGGGGGAACGACACTGTGATCGCACGGACCCCGACGCCTATCTGGGCCAGCCTGTATCGGAGTGTGCGGAAGCGACTCCGGAGAGAGTGGAGGCAGCAGGCCGTACGTCGGGCCGAAACCGGCCATCGCCTGTGCTGCGTGCTTGTATTTCCGAATGTCGGGCTCGACCGAGCAGGAGGATTCGCTGGCCGAGCAGGAAAAGATGTTTCGGAAGAGCGCTACTGGTGAGGTGTGTGGGGTCTCCAAGTATCGCGGTTCGGGACTCGAGGGAGTAGCGGGTGGGCGCGGCCGGATGCTCGAAGACGCGGCCAAGGGCGGGGTTCACGGTGGTGCGGGTCGTGTGGCGAGATCGGTTGGCCCGGTTCGATGGTGGCGTGGATGGGGCGGCACTTGTCGGAGGCCGGCGTTACAGTCGGGTTCTGCGAGAGGCGGGCGAGGTATCGCTTGGGGAAGTTGGTGGATGATGTCATCGTGTTGCTGGCATCGTTGTCCGGCCGGTTGTAATCAGCTGCAGTCGATGCAGATTCAACACCGGCTTCTTCAACACCGGCTTCCGGGGGATGCCGCCGCACGGCGGGGGAAGGGGTAGCCGGTGAGGATCTCGGGGGATCGCGGGTCTTCTCCGGCCGCGGGGGTGCTCGCCGATCGTGAATTGCACCTGTGGTATCCGGCGACGTTCGATGTGCTCGCCGCCGGCCGTGACCGGCAGGACCGCAGGCTGCCCGCACAGGGCCATGTCGCCGCAGCCCGCCTCGGCTGGACTCCGATCAATCCGGACGGGGTCCATGTGCCGTCGCGGGTGAGCAGGGTGGTGACGGCGCAGGTGGTGGCCACCTTGCGGACCCTGGCCTACCGCGACACCGCGATCGCGGCGCTCTCGGAGCGTTTCGATCCGGCCACCGGGGTTGTGGTACCGCCGGCCGGGTCGGGCGACTCTGTGCCACCTGGTTTCGCTCGGGGAATCCGGCGCCAGCTGATCGCCCGCGCCCGCCGCGGCGGCGGGGCACCGGCCGGCCGGTTGCGGATCACCGACGTGCAGGGTCCGCCGCAGACGAGCGCGATGGCCCGACTGTCGGCCGCCGATCGACAACTCGCGCAGATCACCGTGGCAGAGCGTGAGCTGGTGTTGACGGTGAAGCTGCCCACCTGTGCCCGCCCGGCCGGGCGGGCACAGCGGCGCAGTGTCCGGCTGACCGCGGCCATCCCCGAGCACCTGCACGGCAGGACGGTCACCGACCTCGGGATCAAACTCGCGCGCCTGCAGGCCGAAGGCCAGCTGCTGCACGCCAAGGCGGCCCGGTTGACGCGACTGTCCGCCACCGCCCTACCCGAGGTCCGCGCGGGGCTGGAGGAGAAGATCGCCGTCCTCGACAGCCATCGTGCCGCGGTGGGTATCAAGAGGGGGTGCCTCTCTATTTGTCAAGCCGCCCTGTCGGATTCTTTCTCGTGTTGCCGGTGGCTGCGTTTTTCGTCGGCGAGCATGATGCGCCAGACGTGATCGGACAGGTGCCGTTTGAGGCTGCGGGTCGCTGCGCGGGGGCTCTTGCCCTCGGCGAGCTTCTTGTCGTAGTAGGCGCGGCCGGCGCTGGCGGGCATCCGAATCTGGACCATCGCGATCGTGTAGAGCGCGCTGTTGAGTTGCCGGTCCCCGTACCGGGACAGGCGGTGACGGTCGGTGTCGGCGCTGGCGATCTGCACCGGCGCCGAGCCGTTGTAGTTCGCGTAGGCCGCGGCGGTCGGGAACCGGCTGACCCGCCCCGTTCGGCCGATCAGGCGGGCCGCGGTCACCGGACCGATCCCGTCGACCTCGCGCAGACCGGTGCCCTGCTCGTCGAGCGCACGGGTCATCTGCTTCTCGTTCTCGGCGAGCTGACCATCGAGGCGCCGGATGTCGGCGATCAGGTCGCGACACAGGCCGACGCGAATCCGGTCCACCTCGCTGCGGGCGCGGAAGAGCTGCCGCAGCAGCGCGTGCAGCTGATTGACGATGCGAGTGCGACTGCCCGACAGGTTCGTTCGACGTTCGTCGAGCAAGGCCAGGACATCGGTCGGGCCCTCGGGGGCGACCGGGCGTGCGTCGCCCTGCAGGGCGGCCACACACGCGGCCGCGGCCGCGTCGATGCGGTCGTTCTTGCGCCGGCCGCCGCGGGAGAGTTGCCGGACCCGGGCGGTGGCGGTGGCCGGAACATCGAGGACGATCTCGCCGAGAACCAGCAGCCACTGCGCCAGGTGATGGCCGAGCCCCTCGGCGTTCTCGACCGCCCACTCGCGCGTGGGCCAGGCCTTGGCCCAGGCGATCAGCGTCTTGTAGCCGGTGAGGGTGGCGTCGATGCGCAGGGAGCCGAGGTCGGTGTTGGTGACCGGGTCGACCGCGGTGGCGGTGTGGGTGGACTTGTGGGGATCGATACCGATGACGATCATGGACGACGGTTCCCTTCTCTGCCGGGATGGGGGATCCGCGGAGGACAATCCGACTTCAAGTACCTCTCACAGCAGCTTGGGGTCACGCCTCTCTCCAGTCACTCCGCGAACGCAGACCGGAAGGGGGCGACATACCCCCGCAAAGTCA
>SEEV01001017.1 GCA_004211695.1 Rhodococcus sp. (in: high G+C Gram-positive bacteria) | reverse complement strand
GGTTCCGTGCAGGATGCCATCACGGGAGCACCGATCACGGCGGCGGCGCGATTCTTCGAAGTGGTCATGATGACCGGCGGCATCATCGCCGGTGTGGCCATCTCGTTGCGTCTGACCGGCGTGCTGGGTTCGACCCTGCCACCCGTCAACGTCGAGATCACGGAACTCGTGCAACTACCCGTCCTGGTGATGTCGGGGGCGTTCGCGTCGATGTTCTACGCGCTGGCCTGCTACGCCGAGCAGCGCGCGCTCACCGCCGCATGGTTGGGCGGCGCCGCCGGCGCCCTGGTCTACATGGTGGCGCACCAATTCGGTATCGGCCCCATCATCGGCTCGGCACTCGCCGCCACCGTGGTCGGGTTCGCCGGTGGTCTGATGGCCCGCCGCGCGCTCACGCCGCCGTTGGTCGTCGTGGTGGCCGGTATCACACCCCTGCTGCCGGGTCTGTCCCTGTACCGGGGCCTGTACGCGCTGCTGAACAACGAAGTGGTGATCGGACTCAGCTCGTTGCTGGCCGCGTTCGGTATCGGTTGCGCACTCGCCGCCGGTGTCACTCTCGGTGAATGGATCGCCCGGACCCTGCGGAGGCCGCGCATCCTGCGCCGCACAGACGACATCCGCCGCCCCGTTTTCAAAACGAGGCGGCGGAAGCCGGTCGAAACTCAGAAAGCGGCCTGACGCAGTTTCACACAACGGCCATGTCGGCCGGGAACGACCGCCGGTGTCTCACCGGACGGTCGTCCCGGCTACATCGTCGCCGAAACGGCGGGCGCCGGAGGGGTCAGCTCTTGTCGACGCTGTGCCGACCGCCCGACTTCTCGTCGGCCTCCATGGCCTCACGCAGGCTCTTCGGGCGCATGTCGGTCCAGTTCTTCTCCACGTACTCGAGGCACGCGGCCCGGCTTTCCTCGCCGAAAACCACACGCCAGCCTGCCGGCACCTCAGAGAACGTGGGCCACAGTGAGTGCTGGTCCTCATCGTTCACCAGCACGTAGAAGCGGCCTTCTTCGTCATCGAATGGATTGGTGCTCATCTCGCCTCG
>SEEV01001016.1 GCA_004211695.1 Rhodococcus sp. (in: high G+C Gram-positive bacteria) | reverse complement strand
GTCTTCACCGGCACCGAAGCCGAACAACTCGACCGGGAGCTGATCCGGCGAATGCGCGACTACCGCGACACCCTGCAACCCGCCCGCCGTCTCCTGTTCGATCGATTCGAGTACGTCCAGACGGCACGGAAAGTCGTCGGGGTGGGCAGCGTCGGCACCCGGGCCTGGATCGTCCTGCTCCGCGGCCCCGGCGGTGACCCGTTGTTCCTGCAGGCCAAGGAGGCAGGGCCGTCGGTCCTCGAAAAGTACGTCGACGGCCCGGCATTCACGAATCACGGCGAACGCGTCGTGACCGGGCAACGCCTGATGCAGGCCGCCAGCGACATCCTTCTCGGCTGGCAGCAGGGACCCGACGCCGACGGCGCGGTACGGGACTACTACATCCGCCAGCTGCGCGACGGCAAGGGCTCGGCCGTCATCGAGACCATGAATCCCGACGCCATGGCGATGTACGGACGGTTGTGCGCCCGGGTGCTCGCGTATGCGCACGCCCGCGCCGGTGACCGGTTCGCCATCGCCGGGTACCTCGGTTCGGACGACGACTTCGACAAGTCACTGACCGCATTCGCCGAGACGTACGCCGACCAGAACGAACGCGACCACGCCGCGTTGCGGAAGGCGATCGACGACGGCCGAATCACCGCACACCCGGGAACATGACGATGAGCGACAACCGATCCACCGCCCCCGACACCACGACCGGAACCCGCCGCTGGTGGGCGCGGGCGGCGTTCGCACTGGCGATCCTCGCGGTGGCGGTGCCGCTGGTGTCCGCCGGACTGCTCAGCACCGTCGGGAGCCTCCTCGTCGGAATCGGCGGCGTCGCCGTCATGGTCGCCGCGCTGTACTGGTTCCTCGCCAGTCGCGGTGTGCTGCGCTGGATCTCGCTGGCGATCGCGATACTGTCGCCGATCGTCGTGCTGGTCCTCTTCATCCGCGCCCACCTGCTCGCCGAGGTCGTCGCCTCCATTGTTCTCGCGCTCCTCACGGTGCCCTGCGCCCGCGCCGCCCTGCGCGGACGAACCTCGGACACCGCCGTCCG
>SEEV01001015.1 GCA_004211695.1 Rhodococcus sp. (in: high G+C Gram-positive bacteria) | reverse complement strand
TGTTGCCCGTCACTGAAGATGCAGATGATCGCGTCGCTGTAAATGCAGACGGCTTCGGACTGTTTTCGAGGTTTTCGTCGGCATGGTGACGGCGTCGTCGTCACGTTGAAGGCGCGGTCTGCATATTGACGGCTGGATGCGGGCATGCGGATACCCCGCGGGACCGGTTTTCAGCCGCCGCGGGGTGGTGCGAGGAGACGTCCACGGGTGTACATCCCCATCAGAGTCCATGGCGGGTCCTCGAACCCGAACCGTTCACGGGCGTGGAACGCCGCGGCGGCCAGCATTGTCAGTGTGTGATGCAGCGGATTGCGGGTGTTGCGGATGCGACTGAACGCGTCGGCCGCGTACGTGGCGAGGCGCTCACAGCCTTGGGTGTACATCCAGTGCAGGTGCTCGGGCGGGACTCGACGCAACCACCGGCGCACTGTCGATACAGGCCGGTCCAGACGTTCCGCGATGCGCCGGTACCCGAGCCCATTGGCCTTGTGCACCAATGCCGTTCCGATCACTTCGGTGGTGTCGGCACGGCGCACCTGCAGGGCGGTCGGCAACAGCACCTGAGTCTTGCTGCAGCCGGCGCAACGAACACGGGCGGGTCGCACGGTCACCCTGTCGGCGCCGAGCCCGCGCACCGTACGGGTACGGCCGAATCCCCATTTGCGCAGTCCGCCGCCGCATGCCGGGCACGCCATCGCACCCGAGGCCAGGTGCTCGGCGGCGCCCTCGGCGGACAGGATCACGATCACAGGCGGCGGCTCCACTCATAGCTGTTCAGTCTTGACTAGCACACGCCCGCCGCGCCAGGGGCCACCTGGTGTTGAACGGAGGGGCTTTCACCGCCGCCGTCACCCATCGATGCCAATGAACGACCGCACCGTCACTCTGCCGACCAACGATCCCGCGTCATCGTCGTCATCTCGGGCACCCGCCATCGTCGGCACGTTGGTGATGCAGACGAACGGCCCTCGACCCGGCCACTCATCCGCATCGGGAGTGACGATCACGGGCCCAGTGGTCGTCATTCGAAGCGACGCTCAACA
>SEEV01000445.1 GCA_004211695.1 Rhodococcus sp. (in: high G+C Gram-positive bacteria) | reverse complement strand
GGTCACTCGAGCGAGCCTTCCACATCGGCCCGTTCGAGTTGCACGTCGTCCTCCTTGAAGGTCCGCGCCTTCCCCGGACCCGTTGTGCGCGTTTCGAATCGGACGGTCACGACACCGTGGCCGGCCCCCTGAACCCAGCCGTGGCCGAAGTCGGGGTGCGTCACGTCGAGACCGGGATGCCACCGGGTGTCGATCGCCCGCGCGGGGGCGGGAACGGGCGCGGCGAGGCCGTCGTCGGCGCCGGGCTCCGTGATCTTCGACTCCTGATAGCCCGGAACGTCCAGGTCCAGTTCGGGAAACAGCGAGCCTTGGCGCACGGTCGACAGTCCGGCGAACCCCACCCCCACCAGTCGTACCGGCCCGAGTTCGAGCGGATCGATCACCTGACGCTGCGCCGCCGCGACGAGGATCTGACGGTCGAGTGTCGCGTACGGCAGTGTGACCGAACGCGTCACGATGCTCATGTCCGCCTTCTTCAGCTTCAGCACCACCGTCCGCGCGGCGCGGCCGTCCTTCTGCAAGCGCACGAACGCGGACGCCGCGCTCGATTCGACGGCGCCCCGCAGTTCGGCCATCGTGACGATGTCGGTGGCGAAAGTCGTCTCGGCACTGACCTGTTTGGACTCGGCGCGCTCGGCCACCGGCCGGTTGTCGATGCCCTGCGCCAGCCTGTGCAGGCCGGGTCCGACCGTGGTGCCCAGAATGGACGCCACCTCCGATTCGGGAGTCCGCGCGAAACCGCCGATGGTCTCGATGCCGAGCCGCTTCAGTTTCTCCTCCGCGACGGGGCCTATCCCCCACAGCTTCCGGACCGGCAGCCCGTCCAGCAGCTCCCGCTGCTCCTCCGGGGGAATCACCGTGATCCCGTCGGGTTTGGCGAGACCGGACGCGATCTTGGCCACCTGTTTTCCCGACCCGGCCCCGATGGACGCGACCAGTCCGGTCTGTTCGAGAACGAGGGCGCGCAGGCCTTCGCAATAGCGTTGCACCGTGGCCGCATCCGCCCCGGCCAGTTCGGTGGGTTCGCCGAACGCCTCGTCCATGGACAGTTGCTCGAGCACCGGCATCGGGCCGCGGAGGGCGTCGAACACGGACTTGCTCAGCACGCCGTAGAGGCGTCCCCGTGGCGGCAGCACCACCGCGCCGGGACCGACCAGCCTGCGGGCCTGATGCATCGGCATCGCCGACCGCGCGCCGAACACCCGTGCCTCGTAACTGGCCCCGGCGACGACGCCGCGCCCGCCGAGACCACCGACCAGAACCGGGCGGCCACGGAGCGTCGGCCGGGTGAGCTGCTCGACGGACGCGAAGAACGCGTCCATGTCGAGGTGCAACACCCACCGACGGCTCACCCCCTGCAAAATACCCGCCCGGTCCGACAGGTCATGCCTTGGCGATCGCCGCCCGCACACCCTCACCGAGTTCGACGGCGTCGCCCGGCGCGTCGGCCAGTTCCAGCTCGACGGCGAGGATCTCGCCCGCGATCAGCTCGCGGTGCGCGAGGGCCCAGTCCCGACGTTCCGCCGGAACGTCGAGGACGACGGTGATCCGATCGGACACCTCGAGTCCGGCCGCGCGGCGCGCGTCCTGCAACTCGCGGATGCGGTCCTTCGCCCACCCCTCGGCCTCGAGTTCCTCGGTGACCGCCGAGTCCAGGACGACCAGACCGGCACCGTCGGGCAGGGCCGCCGTCGACTCCGGTTCGGCCGCCACGAGCCGCTGCGTGTACTCCTCCGGCAGCAACTCGATTCCGGCCGCGACGACGACACCGTCCGAATTCTCCGACCAGTCACCGGCCTTCACTGCCTTGATGACGGTCTGCACGTCCTTGCCGAGGCGCGGTCCCGCGGCCCGCGCGTTGACGACGAGTTCGAACCGGCCGTGCGCGTCCACGTCCGTGGTGAGGTCGACCTTCTTGACGTTGACCTCGTCGGCGATGAGACCGAGGTATGGGCGCAGCCGCTCCGCGTCGTCGGACGCGACGGTCACCTCGGGCAGCGGCAGCCGCACCCGGAGGTTCTGCGCCTTGCGGAGTCCGAGGACGGTGGAGCACACCGACCGGACCTCGTCCATCGCCGACACCAACTCCGCATCCGCCGGCAGTTCACCCTGGGCGGGCCAGTCCGCGAGATGCACGGACCGTTCGCCGGTGAGACCCCGCCAGATCACCTCACTGATCAGCGGCAGCAGCGGAGCGGCGAGCCGGGTCACCACCTCGAGCACGGTGTGCAGCGTGTCGACAGCGTCGGTGTCCTCGTCCCAGAACCGCGAACGCGACCGTCGCACATACCAGTTCGTCAGGGCGTCGCAGAACGTGCGCAGCTCGTCGCAGGCTCCGGCGATGTCGTTCGTCTCGAGCGCCTCGGTGATGACGTCCCGGGTTCCGGCCAGCTTCGCGAGGATGTACCGGTCCAGGACGTTCGTCGAATCCGTGCGCCACGTGCCGGACGTCGGCGCGTACAGCTGCAGGAAACTCCACGCGTTCCACAGCGGCAGGATCGCCTGCCGCACGCCGTCGCGGATGCCCTGCTCGGTGACGACCAGATTGCCGCCGCGCAGGATGGGCGAGGACATGAGGAACCACCGCATGGCGTCGGAGCCGTCACGGTCGAACACCTCGTTGACATCCGGGTAGTTGCCCTTGGACTTACTCATCTTCAGTCCGTCGTCACCCAGCACGATGCCGTGCGCCGCCACCGTCTTGAACGCCGGCCGGTCGAACAGCGCCGTCGCGAGCACGTGCAGGTTGTAGAACCAGCCACGGGTCTGCCCGTTGTACTCGACGATGAAGTCGCCCGGGAAATGGCTGTCGAACCAGTCCTGGTTCTCGAAGGGGTAGTGCACCTGAGCAAACGGCATCGACCCCGACTCGAACCAGCAGTCGAGGACCTCGGGCACCCGCCGCATCGTCGACTTCCCGGTCGGGTCGTCCGGGTTGGGGCGCACCAGCTCGTCGATCATCGGGCGGTGCAGATCGGTCGGTCGCACGCCGAAGTCGCGCTCGAGTTCGTCGAGCGAGCCGTACACGTCGGTGCGCGGGTACGCCGGGTCGTCGGACACCCACACCGGAATCGGGCTGCCCCAGTACCGGTTACGGCTGATGTTCCAGTCGCGGGCACCTTCGAGCCACTTGCCGAACTGGCCGTCGCGGATGTGCTCGGGCACCCAGGTGATGCCCTTGTTCAGCTCCACCATGCGGTCGCGGAACTCGGTGACCGCGACGAACCACGACGGGACCGCCATGTAGATCAGCGGCTGACCGCTGCGCCAACTGTGCGGGTACGAGTGCTCGATCGTCTCGTGCCGCAGCAACTTTCCAGCAGCCTTGAGGTCCTTGATGATGACCGGGTTCGCGTCGAACACCTGCAGACCCTCGTACGGCGGGACCAACGCGGTGAACTTGCCGCCCGCGTCGAGCGGCTGCACGATCTCGATCCCGTTCGCCGCGCAGTACTCCATGTCCTCCTCACCGAAAGCCGGTGCGAGGTGGACGATTCCGGTGCCAGACTCGGTGGTGACGTAGTCGGCGGAGAGGACGCGGTGCGCGTTCTCGTGACCGACGAAGAAATCGAACGGGGGGTCGTAGCGGAGACCGACGAGATCCACACCCTTGTGCTCGGACAGCACCTCGGGCGAGTCGCCGAGTTCGCGGGCGTAGTGCCCCAGCCGATCCTTGGCGAGCACGTAACGCTTCCCGTCGGCGCCCGTCACCTGGACGTAGTCGATGTCCGGGTGGACCGCGACAGCAAGGTTGGACGGCAGCGTCCACGGCGTGGTGGTCCAGATGATCGCGTTGGCGCCGTCGAGAGGTCCCTCACCGTGCAGCGGCATGTCGACGGTGACCGCGGGATCCTGGCGCATCTTGTACGCGTCGTCGAGCTTGGACTCCTGATTCGACAGCGGGGTCTGCTCGTACCAGCTGTACGGCAGCACCCGGAAGCCCTGGTAGACCAGGCCCTTGTCCCACAACTGTTTGAACGCCCACATGACCGACTCCATGAAGTCGAGGTCGAGCGTCTTGTAGTCGTTGTCGAAGTCGACCCACCGGGCCTGACGGGTGACGTAGTCGCGCCACTCCTCGGTGTACCGCAGCACCGACTGACGGCAGTAGTCGTTGAACCGGGCGATGCCCATCTCGTTGATGTCGCCGGTCTTGATGCCGAGCTGCTTCTCCGCCTCGAGTTCGGCGGGCAGTCCGTGGGTGTCCCAGCCGAATCGGCGCTCAACCTTCTTGCCGCGCATCGTCTGGAACCGCGGGATCAGGTCCTTGACGTACCCCGTCAGGAGGTGCCCGTAGTGCGGGAGGCCGTTCGCGAACGGCGGCCCGTCGTAGAACACGAATTCGGGGGCGTCGTCGCGCTGGGCGACCGATGCCCGGAAGGTGTCGTCCTCGTCCCAACCGGCCAGCACTCGCTGCTCGATCTCGGGGAACCGGACGCCGACATCCTGTGCGACGCCGTAGTCGACCTTGGGGTAGGACTCGTTAGTGCTGGTGTCGGTCACCGCGATCTCCTCGTGCCTGACGTACTCGGCACGGGGACGACGGAGACGCCTCCTGCGTCACCACCGCGGTACCACCCCGCTTGCGCCCCGGAAGGCGCCTCTCGGTGCCGGGCTGTGACGGGCCCACCCGTTCGGTTCTACTGAGCCGGCGTACCGGCCGTTCTTCCGAAGGCTCCCCGGTGATGGCCGGATCTACGCCGCAAAAAACTCGGTCACTGCATTATTCGCTGAATGCAGTCTAGTCGCCACCGCCGGACGACAGGTCAGTCAGCCTCGTCGGAACCGGGTGTCGGGCCGGTGTCCGGTCCGGAACTGCGTTCCCCGGGGACGCCGCTCGCGGGCTGCCCCGGCACCACCGCCGCCTTCTTGCCGGCGAGAGCACTGACGAGCAGCAGGACCGCTCCGGCGACGCACACTGCGATGCATCCCCAGGCCCAGACGACCGAACCGGTCATCAGAGCCACCACCAGGAGAGCGAATCCCACCGCTGCAAGAGCGAGTGTCACGACCAGCACGGCTCAACCTCTATCCGGGCCGCTGGCTGGGCAACTACCGCGCGCTCAGTCAGCTATTGCCCTTGGCGTAGGACTGGCTGTAAT
>SEEV01000444.1 GCA_004211695.1 Rhodococcus sp. (in: high G+C Gram-positive bacteria) | reverse complement strand
AACTCGAGCACCTCCATGTTGCCCGTGTCCGGCGCATTACAGTTACACGCCTCCGACGCAATATGGCTGCGCCCCATGATCTCCGCCAACGGCGCATACTCGAGATTCGACAACCCCGCACCCGTGCCCGGATGCGGATGGAACAGATTCCACAACCCCCGGCGCCGCGCCTCCGCCTTCAACTCCTCCAGCACCGGCGGCTGGAAATGCGGATCACCCGACTCCCGCATCTGCTCCTCGTACACCGCCTCCGCCGGATACACATGCGAATCCATGAACTCCAGCAGATCGGTCTGGTACTGCCGGGCGCGATCGGATACGTCGAACAGAGACATTCGAACTCCTCGTGCAGTATGGGTCAGGACGGCTGGGCGAGGAGCGAGGCCTGGTAGCGGCGCATTCCCCGGATCCATCGGTCGTAGTCGGCGCCCTTGTGCCGGTACATCTCCAGTACTTCGGGATGCGGCAGGATCAGGAATTGCTCGGCTTCCATTGCGGCGAGTACACATTCGGCCACGTCGGACGGTTCGAGCACCGAACCCGCGGTGGTGACGGCACGTGCCGCGGTCGCCGACAGCGCGGCGTCGTCGGTGAGCAATTTGGTGTTGACGCCCATGGGGCACAGGCAGCTGACCCGGACGCCCTTGTCGCCGTAGGTGACGGACAGCCATTCGGCGAATCCGACGGCAGCATGCTTGGTCACCGAGTAGGGAGCGGAGCCGATCTGGGTGAGTAGGCCGGCGGCCGAGGCCGTGCTGACGAAGTACCCCTCCCCGCGCTCGACCCATCCGGGAATCAAGCGGCGCGCCGCCCGGATGTGTGCACGGACGTTCACGTCGAGAGCGATGTCCCACACGGCGTCGTCGGATTCGAGTTCGTCGCCCGCCGCGACACCCGCGTTGGCGAAGTAGAGGTCGACGGGTCCGAAAGCGTTCTCCGCCGTCTCGATGACCGACGCGATCTGTGCGTCGTCGGAAACGTCGGCTTGCACCGCCAGCACGGCGCCGGGATGGTCGGCATCGATTCCCCGGACGATCTCGTCCAGCCCGGTGGCGTCCAGGTCGGTGACGACGACCTTCGCACCGGCCGCGGCGAGTTTCCGCGCGAGAGCACTGCCTATCCCGCCCCCACCACCGGTGACGATGGCGACCTTCTGAGCAACGTGCACGAGATTCCTCCCTCGCGGGGACACGGACGTGACCCCAGTCTTCCACAGAAATCACCTGAATCCGGTGTCGGATTCAGTTTGATGGACCTGGGCGTCCCTCGCGCGCTCACGCGACCGGGTGACTCAGCCCCGATCGGGGAATCGCAGCCCGTTCGCCCAGATACGCGTCGTCGTGAACACGACGTCGTCGAAGTCGATGGGAGTGCCGTCGTCCCCGTTCGTGTTGGCCACGAACACGTTGTACGCGAGCCGGCTGACCATCCCCGACAGCGCGCGCGACGCCAGCATCGGGTCCAGCTCCTTGTCGGCGATGCCCCGTGCCTGCAGCTCGGCGATGCCCCTCGCATTGCGCGCGATGAACGCGTCGGCCCGCTGACGTCGCAGGTCCGCGAACGCCGGGTCGATGTGCGCCACCTGCTCGAGCAGGCCCATGAGCTTGGCGTTGCGCCGGTATGCCTCCAGGTAGGCGCGGTTGCTCGCCTCCAGGACCGCATAGGGGTCGTCGGTGTCCTGCACCCGCTTCATGCCCGGGTGCATCATGTCTTCCTGCGCCACCTCGAGGACGGCGGCGAACACCTGCTCCTTGTTGTCGAAGTAGGTGTAGAACGACCCCGTCGAGCAGTTGGCTTCCTTGGTGATGTCGGTGAGCCGGGCATCGAGGTACCCGGACCGCTCGAATACCGTCCGCGCAGCCGCCACCAACGCCGCGCGTGTGCGCGCACCGCGAGGGGTCGCCGGTGGCTCCCGCAACAGGTCGGTGGCCGCCATCGACGGGGCGGGCTGATCGTCCCACTCTTCATGGACGGTGCGCGTGGTCATTTCCTACTTATACGCCAGCTCCGCGGCCCCACCCAACCCGACGCTCAGGTGATGGTGATACCGCCGTCCACCGCGATCGTCTGCCCCGTGACGTACGCGGCGGCGTCCGACGCGAGCCAGACCACGGTCGCGGCCAGCTCCTCCGGGTCGCCGAGGCGGCCGAGAACCAGACGCGACTTCATCGATTCGAGGTACCCGTCCTGGTACTGGTCCGTCATCTCCGACTCGAAGAATCCGGGAGCGATCGCATTCACCCGGATGCCCTTGCGGGCACCCCACTGCTGCGCCAGGTCGCGGGTCAGACCGATCACCCCGGCCTTGCTCGCGGCGTACGCGGCCTGCGGAAGTCCCGCGGTGGTGATGCCGAGCACGCTCGCGATGTTCACGATCGCACTGCCCGGCTTCATGACCTTGCCCGCCGCCTGCGCCGCCCAGTACGAACCGTTCAGATTGATGTCGACGACCTGCCGGAACTGCTCCGGCGTCTCCCGCGTCGCGGGGACGGCCGTACCGACGCCGGCGTTGTTGACGAGCACGTCCACCCGGCCGAACTTCTCCATGGCCGCGTCGATCATGTTCTGCGCCTGAGCCGGGTCGGCGATGTCCGTCGCAACGCACAACGCCTGACGTCCCGCGGCCCGCACCAGCTCGGCGGTCTTCTCGAGACGGTCGGTGCGGCGTGCGGCCAGCACCACGTCGGCGCCGGCTTCCGCCGCTGCCTGTGCGAACGCAACCCCGAGGCCCGACGACGCACCGGTCACCACGACCACCCGGTCGGTCAAGCTGAACTTGTCGAGAACTGACATACGAAGCGACTCCTTTGTCGTCGGGCTACGGGGTACGGGCTCAGAGGCCGAGGTCGCGGCCGATCAGTTCCTTCATGATCTCGTTGGAACCGGCCCAGATCTTGGTGACACGCGCATCCATCCACGCACGGGCAGCACGGTACTCGGTCATGAAGCCGTAGCCGCCGTGCAGCTGCACACAGTGGTCGAGGACCTCGTTCTGCACCTGGGCGGTCCACCACTTGGCCTTGGCGGCGTCCACTGCCGTGAGCTCGCCGTCGGCGTGGGCGGCGACGCAGTTGTCGACGTACGCCTGGGTGACCTCCACGCGGGTGACGAGGTCCGCGAGCAGGAACTTGTTCCACTGCAGCGAGCCGATGGGCTGCCCGAATGCCTTGCGGTCCTTCGCGTACTGGATCGTCTCCTCGAGGATCGGCGCAGCGTGCGCGATGTTCGAGACGGCGGCGCCGACACGCTCCTGCGGCAGCATCTCCATCATGTGGATGAAGCCGCGGTCGATCTCGCCGATGATGTTCGTCGACGGCACGCGGACGTTCTCGAAGAACAGCTCGGCGGTGTCGGACTCGTGCTGGCCGACCTTGTCGAGCTTGCGTCCACGCTCGAAGCCCTCCATGCCCGTCTCGACGGCGAACAGGGTGATGCCCTTGGACTTCTTCTCGGGGCTGGTGCGCGCGGCGACGATCACCAGGTCGGCGTTGTAGCCGTTGGTGATGAACGTCTTGGAACCGTTGATGATCCAGTCGTCGCCGTCCTTGACCGCGGTGGTCTTGAGCGAGGCGAGGTCGGAACCGCCGGACGGCTCGGTCATGCCGATCGCGGTGAGCAGTTCGCCGGTGCAGAACTTGGGCAGCCACCGCTGCTTCTGCTCCTCGGTCGTGAGCTGCACGAGGTACGGGGCGACGACGTCGGCGTGGATGCCGAAGCTCGACGACACGGCGGCACTCGCCCGCGAAAGTTCCTCGGCAAGTACTGCATTGAACCGGTAGTCACCGGCCTCGCTTCCGCCGTACGCCTCGGGAACCTCGAGTCCCAGGAATCCGTTGCGGCCGGCTTCGAGCCAGATCTCCCGGTCGATGAAGCGCTGCGCGATGAGCTTGTCGGCCACCGGCAGGAGGTTGCGGTTCACGAACTCCCGGGCCGATTCGCGGAATGCCTCGTGATCGGGGCCGTACAGGGTGCGTCGCATGACCGCTCCTTCTGGATGTCGAGCTTTGACTGATTCACGCTTCGGGCATGTAAGCGTGTGCTTATTTTCTAAGCGCTTGCTTATACTGATGGTGCGGCGCGGTATTGTCAACAGCCGCGCAGCCGAGGATGGAGAAAGACATGAGCGAATCACCCAGCCAGGTGATCAGCCCGTCCAAGGCTGCCGCCCGCATCCGAGCCGCAGCCGTCGACGCGTTCGCGACCAGCGGTTACGGCGGCACCACTACCCGCGAGATCGCCGCCCGCCTCGACATGAGCCCGGCCGCGATGTACCCGCACTACCGGTCCAAGGAAGAGCTGCTCTTCGCGATCAGTTACGAAGGACACACCGCCGCGCTCGACGTCGTGACCGGTGCCGACATCCCCGACGAGGCACCGTCCACGAGGCTGCAGGCACTGATCGGCGCGTTCGCGAGCTGGCAGGCCACCCACCACGCACAGGCCCGGGTCGTGCAGTACGAACTCAACGCCCTCACGCCCGAGCACTACCGCGACGTGGTGAAACTGCGCCGCGACATCACCCAGATCGTTCGCTCCGTCGTCGACGCCGGGGCCGCGTCCGGTGAATTCACCGTGCCCGACGGCGAGGGAGTCACCCTCGCCCTCATGTCGCTGTGCGTCGACATCTGCCGCTGGTTCCCGGCCGGCGCCTACACCGAACCTGAGGCCGTCGCGAACCTCTACTCCGACCTCGCCATGCGCCTGGTGGGTGCCGGTTAGGTATTTGCCAACGTCCCGCAGTGTCGACTAAGTGGACTGCACAAAATCGAGATCTACACTCCCACCGGACACCGGTACCGATCAACGGCACCACCACTGCCGAAACCGTTGCCATTCCATGAGGTTCGGACGAGTTCACCGGTCGAGCGCATCCTCATCGAATACATCCACGCCGCATGAACATCGGACTGCGCGCCAGACCGAGCGACAAACCCTGCGGTAGGATCTCCGCACGTGGCCGTGGGGGTTGGAAGCAGTTCGCGTATATAGGTAGAAGTATGTCTTTCTGTGTAGGACTGTTCCGGTGAATGTTGAAGGAGTGGGCGGGTGGGCAGCCGATTTCCGGCCGGACTGCCGTGAAGTGGTTCGAGGCGGATACTGTCGTG
>SEEV01001014.1 GCA_004211695.1 Rhodococcus sp. (in: high G+C Gram-positive bacteria) | reverse complement strand
GATCCCGGTCGGGCCTTCCATTGTCACCCCGAGTTCGGGGCCGACGGTCTTGCCGCCGTCGGCGGCGACCATGTACTGGGCGTGGACGGTGTAGGTCTCCTGCGTGTCGCGGTCGAGGACGACGGCCTGGACCCCGTCGCCGTCCTGCTGGAAAGAAACGAGTTCGCGGCCGAAGTGGATCGAGTCCGGTGCCCGCTTCTCGGCATGCTCACGCAGCAGCGGTTCGAGCCGGATCTGCGGGTAGTTGCTGGACGGGCACGGGCTGTCGACCGCGTACTCGCTCTCGAGTCGTCCGCCGCCGAACGATTCGAGCGTGTACAGGGTGCGGCCGTCCAGTTCACCGTCGCCGCCGAGGGAGGTGACCCACCGGGTCTTACCCATGTTCTTCGGCGGGGTGCCCACCTCGTAGATCGAGTCCGCGATGCCGACCTGGCGCAGCACCTCCATGGTGCGCTGGTTGAGGTAGTGGGCCTTGGGCAGGTGCGAGGTGCTGGTGTGCCGCTCGACGAGGTGGTGGTCGATGCCGTGCTCGGACAGCAGGATCGAGGTGGTCAATCCACACCCACCTCCGCCGACGACGAGGACGGGAACGGTGATCTCAGACATGGCTGGTGCTCCTGGAAACAGTGGTGAGGGGGTGCGGGCGGGTGGAAGCGGCGAAGCGGTGCCGCATCTCGCCGATGTTCTCGGCACGGCTGACGAGTTCGTCGTCGACACCGATGAGCCGTTTCGGATCGCGGGTGAAGCCGATACCGGAGGGGGTGCCGGTGAAGATGAGGTCGCCGGGGCGCAGCGGCAGAATCGACGACAGGTAGGACACGAGGACCGGGATCGGGAAGATCAGGTGCCGGGTGCGCGAGTTCTGCATCAGCTCGCCCGACAGAATCGTGCTGACCTCGATGTCGTCGGGGTCGGCGAATTCGTCCGGGGTGACCAGCACCGGCCCGATCGGGGCGAAACCGGCGAACGACTTGCCGAGGGTGAACTGCTGCGGTGGGGGACCGGACAGCTGCAGGTCACGCTCGGACAGGTCCTGGCCGAGGGT
>SEEV01000443.1 GCA_004211695.1 Rhodococcus sp. (in: high G+C Gram-positive bacteria) | reverse complement strand
GGCTGGAGTTCACCAATTCCAGGGCCTCGTCGTAGGACTCGACCCGGATCACGGACAGGACGGGTCCGAAGATTTCGTCGGTGTACACACTCATGTCGGTGGTGACGTGGTCGATCAGGGTCGGGCCGAGCCAGAACCCGTCCTTGCCGCCGTCGGCCTGCACGGTACGCCCGTCCACGACGATGGTCGCCCCGTCCTTTTCGCCGGCGTCGATGTAGGAGGCGACCTTGTCGCGGTGCACCTTCGTCACCAACGGGCCCATGTCGGAGTCTTTGGTGCCGTCGCCGATCTTCAACGTGTCGGTGCGCTCTTTGATCTTGGACACGAGTTCGTCGGCGATGTCGCCGACCGCAACCAACGCACTGATGGCCATGCAGCGCTCGCCGGCGGAGCCGAAGCCGGCGTTGACCATGGCGTCCGCGGCCAGGTCGAGGTCGGCGTCGGGCAGGACGATGGCGTGGTTCTTCGCGCCGCCCAATGCCTGGACGCGTTTGCCGTGGGCGGTGCCGGTGGCGTACACGTACTGCGCGATCGGGGTGGAGCCGACGAAGCTGATGGCCTTGATGGCGGGGTGGGTGAGCAGTTCGTCGACGGCGGTCTTGTCGCCCTGCAGCACGTTGAACACCCCGGCCGGGAGTCCTGCTTCGGCCCAGAGTTCGGCCATCCAGAGTGCGGCGGTGGGGTCCTTCTCGGACGGCTTCAACACCACGGTGTTGCCGGCGGCGATGGCGATGGGGAAGAACCACATCGGGACCATGGCGGGGAAGTTGAACGGGGAGATGATCCCGACCGGGCCGACGGGCTGGCGAATCGAGGAGACGTCGATGTTGGTGGAGGCGTTTTCGGTCATGCCGCCCTTGAGCAGGTGGGGCATTCCGCAGGCGAATTCGACGACCTCCTGGCCGCGGGAGACCTCACCCAATGCGTCGGAGACGACCTTGCCGTGCTCGGCGGTGATGATCTCCGCCAACTCGCCCTTGCGGGCATTGAGCAGCTCCCGGAACTTGAACACGACGGCGGTGCGCTTGGCGAGGGAGGCGTCGCGCCAGGCGGGAAACGCGGCGGCGGCGGCGTCGATGACCGCGCGGGCGTCCTCGACGCCGGCCAGGGCGACCTGACCGGTCACGGCACCGGTCGCCGGATTCGTCACGGGTGCGGTGCTTCCGCTGGTACCGGTGAACGTCTTGTTGTCGAACCAGTGTGGGATCGCCCGAAGGGTGCTGTCGTTGTGTGTCATGAAGTGGAGTCCTGTCGAATGAGAAGTAGCTGGTGGTCTCGTCGTGGAAGCGGCACGATCGGCATCAGAAGATGGTGTATGCCTTGCGGACGGTTTCGGTGACGTCCCAGCGTCCGGACCATCCCGGGGGCAGGACCACGAAGTCGCCGGCCGAGATCTCGACCTTGGTGCCGGTCTCGTCGTCGGTGAGTGTGGCCTTGCCTTCGATGATGAAGCAGGTTTCGGTGTTGGGTCGGTCGACGACAGGCCAGCCGCCGGGCCGGCATTCCCAGATTCCGACCTGGGCGTCGGTGCCGCCGTCGACGGGCAGGGTGCGCACCTGCGGGTCGCCGCTGTCGGCGCCGGGCCGCTGCCCGGCGGGGGTCAGCTCACCGTTCACGACGGTGGAGGGCAGGTGGATCAGTGAAGCCATGTTCGATGTCTCCAGGAATCGGTCGAAGGGGATGTCAGTGCGCGCCGGTGAGCTTTTCCAGCAGCGCGGACACCTTGGACGGTTTGTTGGTGACGCGTTCTTCGAGGTCCGCGGTCGCGGCGGCGCGCAGTCCGGCGTTGACCCCGAACCATCGGAAGGGTTCGACTTCCCATTTGGGGGAGTGGTGGTTGACCACGGGAAGTGAGTTCAGGTCGTCGCGTTTGTCGAGGATGAGGTTGCGCAGGATGCGGCCGGCGAGATTGCTGGTGGCGACCCCGTCACCGACATACGGTCCGGCCCACGCCATCTTGTTGTTCTGGTCGTAGCCGACCGAGGGGAACCAGTCGCGCGGGACACCGAGTGGGCCACCCCACCGGTGGGTGATCGGTACGTCCTTCAGCGTCGGGAAGAACTCGTGCATCGTGTCGATGATCTTCTCGTGGATTTTCTCGTCGACGTCGAACGACGGGTGGACCTTGGACCGGAAGTGGTACGGCGCCCCGCGCCCGCCGAAGACGAGGCGGCCGTCGTTGGTCGGGTGGGCGTAGATCCGCAGGTTCCGCATGTCGTTGAACGCGGTTCGGCCGTCGAGGCCGAGTTCCAGACGGACCTCGTCCGGCAGCGGGGCGGTCGCGACGACGAGCGAGTACAGCGGCGCCACATTGCGCCGGTACTCGGGGAATTCGGGGGTGAACGCCTCGGTGGCGCGGATGACGACGGATGCGGTGACCGACCCGTGCTGCGTCCAGACGATGCCCTTGCCGATCTCGTCGACCGCGGTGTCCTCATAGATGACCCCGCCGCGCTCCTCGACCCAGCCGGCGAGACCGCGCACCAGCTTGTCCGGGTGCAGCAGGGCGCAGTGCTCGGTGTAGATACCGCCGAGCACACCGGCTGCGTTGACCTTCTCGCGCGCGGCGTCGGCATCGAGCAACTGCCACTGCCCGTGGGTGCCGAACCTCTCGGCGCCATCGACGGCCGCCTTCGCCCGCGCCCATTGCGCCTGGCTGCGGGCGAGGGAGACGAATCCGTCGCGGGAGTATTCGCAGTCGATCTTCTCGGCCGCGACGACGTCGCCGATCTCGCTGACCGTGTCGTTCATCGCCGACTGCAGATCCAGAGCGGCACGATGCGAGTACAGCTGTTCGACGCGGCCGAGCGAGACCGGGAAGATCGAAGACGCCCACCCACCGTTGCGTCCCGAGGCGCCGAAGCCGGCGTATTCCCGTTCGAGCAGAACTACTTTCAGCGTCGGGTCGTCCTGCAGCAGATAGTAGGCCGCCCACAGTCCGGTGAACCCGGCACCGACGATCGCCACGTCGGCGGTGGTGTTGCCGGGCAGCGCGGGCCGCCGGGATGTGTGCTCTCGGTCTTCGCGCCACAGGGGTGTACCGTCTGCGGCACCTGCTACGCCGCGCTCCGCGCGGGCGTTACTGACCACCATTTACAGCCTCCAGCCGTTCGTTCGTTCGTGCGTCGATGTCCAGTGTCGTGTCAGCGTGTGAGCCCCGACATACTCCGGATTCACAGACATATAACTGGCGGCTGTACGTTTGTATGAGGAGGTGAAGGCCGATGATCTCCGTCGATCAGCTGGCCGCGATCCCATCGCTCGGCCTGCAATATCTCGCCGGCGAGAGCGGCGGCGCGCGGCTGGTCACCTGGGCGCACGCGTGTGACCTGCCCGATCCGTGGTTGTGGTTCGAACACGGTGACCTCGTCATGACCACCGGCGGCGGGCTGCCCCGCGGTGACACGGAGCAGTCCGAGTGGATGGCGCACCTGATCGACAGCCAGGTCAGCGCCCTGGTGATCGCCCGCGGCCCCGGCACCCCGGATGTCACGCCGGCGCTGCTCGAGGTCGCCGAGAGCCGCGGATTCCCGGTCCTCTCGGCAAGTTTCGACCTGCAATTCGTCGCGCTCGCGCGCACCGTCATCGAAAGTGCCGTCGAATCCGAACGACAGCGCCTGTCCACCATCACCCGCCTGTACGACGTGTACTGGCAGGCCCTGCACGCACGCGGCACCTTCGGGGACCGGATCTCCGCGCTCGAAGGGACCACCGGATGGGCTCTCGAGGTCCGCGATCACGGTGCCGGCGGCGAGGTCATTGTCAGCGGACGCCTGGCGCTTCACCAGCGGAGCGGCCACGCGGATCCTGCGGCCGACCGCGTCGAAATTCCGATCCCGGGGGCAGGGGAAGTCGTGCTGTCGGCCAGCCCCGGCAGGGTCCCCGTCAACGACCGCCCGCTCCTGCAGCACCTCGGGGGCCTGATTGCCCTCGAACTCGAACATGATGCCGCTCAGCGCGACCGACTTCGTGCGTCCGGGGCGGACTTGCTCGTCGGCCTTCTCGACGAAACCATCACCTTCGCCGCCGTCTGGCCCGAACTGCGCCACCGCGGCATGACCAATGGGGTGGTCGTCGCGTGCTGGAGCACCCCGAACGCCGACCCACTCCATCACGAGTCGATCCACCGGCAGGTCTGTCTGCAGCAGTACGCACCGCTGCTGCTGCCGCGCGCGGCGCTACTCATCGCGGTGGTGCCCCGCGATCTCGACCTGCTGGCGACGATCAACACCAAGCTCGCTCCGGACTGCGCGGTCGGGGTCAGCAGCGCTCTGACCGCGAATTCGAGTGTCGCCGAGGCGGCCCGGCAGGCCCAGCTCGCCGTGGCCCGCGCCCATGAGCAAGACCAGACGGTCAATGTCTACGGCGAAGACATCGACGACGTCGGTTTTCTGCCCCGCAGCATGGAAGACACCCGCAGGTTGGTCCGCACCACCCTCGGCCCGCTCATCGCCCATGACAAGAGCAACGAGGGTGAGCTGGTGACCTCGGTGCGCGTGTTCCTCCGGAACGACGGCGCGTGGCAGAAGAGCGCCGACGAGTTGAAAATCCACCGGCAGACCCTCGTCTACCGGCTGCGCCGCGTCGAGCAACTCACCGGCTTGAAGCCGACCTCCACCGAAGGCTCGGCGATGTTCTGGCTCGCCCTGTCCGGTGCCGAGCGGGCCAAACTCGATCTCGACGAGTTGATCGACTGAGCGGAACACCAGATGGGCTGGTCCGTCACGGACCAGCCCATCTGGTGTTCATCAGGTGCTCCCTCGAAGTTCAGGAGTTGATGCTCTCCGTGGCCACCCCGGACACGTCAGGTCCGCTGTCGTCGGCGGCCGGGGCCACCGGGTAGAGCCACATCCGGAACTCGAGGGAGCCGGGGTTCTCCTTCTCCCACCGTCGACGCAGGCGCAGCTCGGAGATGCAGATCATGAAGTACACGAACAGGAACACCGCACCGGAGGCGTTGATCAGGAACAGGAACACCGTGTCCGGGAAGAGCGCCGCAAGGACCACGCATCCGTAGCCGATGACGGTGCAGGACAGGATGCCCTTGACCGGAACGCCACGCTTGTTGGTCGAGGTCATCCAGGCCGGTGCGTCGCCGCGTCCGCCCATGACGAACAGCAGCCGGGAGGAGGTGTAGAGGCCGGAGTTGAGGACCGACAGCACCGCCACCAGGATGACAAGGTTGAGCAGGTCCGCGGTGCCGGGGATTCCGATCCGGTCCAGGGCGGCGACGAACGGAGACTCGCCCGGTACCACCGAATCCCACGGCACGATCACCGCGATCAGGAACGTGGAGATGACGAAGAACGCGAGGATGCGGAAGACGACGGAGTTGACGGCCTTGCGGATCGACTTGGCCGGTTCCGCCGACTCGGCGGCGGCGATGGTGACGACCTCGACACCGGTCATGGAGAAGATCACCACGACCACACCGATGAACAGGGTGGCCAGCCCGTTCGGGAGGAGCCCGCCATGGTCGGTGAGGTTGGAGAAGTCGACGCTCGCGCCGGGCCAGAGCCCGAAGACGAACAGCGCGGCGACCGCAATGAAAGCGACGATGGCCCGGTGGAAAAGCCTGCCCACTCACCCCACGCCATTCGGGCGTAGTCGGTAAAGGAACCGGAACATGGTTTGGCTGCGGCCATTTCGCCGAGCATCCGCATCACCAGCAGCACGATCAGTCCCGTGATGCCGTAGGTGACGAACGCGAGCGGGCCCGCCTGATTGATGATCGCGCTCGATCCGACGAACAATCCCGCCCCGATCACACCGCCGAGCGAGAGCATCGTGAGATGTCGCTGCTTCAACCCAGGTTTGAGTTGATGTGTCCCGTCCGGAACCTTGCCCATGGCATTCCCCTTCGTCAGGTGCCCGCGTCCGACGACTATCGAGGTCGGGATCAGGCTTGTGATGGGAGTCACCTTGCTCGGCCCGTCGCCCGCTCACCATGCGCCATCAGAACAACGCCGAGGGTGGCCGTTCATACATTTTGATGAAGCCCCGGGCCGTTCCTGCCTTGGACCTGCGCTTAACGGGTTGCTGAGGCAGGCTCGCGTGCGCAGTAAATATTGCGTTTCGTTGTTCCTCCGCTGATCGCGCACGCCCTACCGCCGTCGAACAGTCGAAAACCGATCGTTATCTTCAGTCGCTGTGGCGGCGGCACCACTGACCTGGACTTCTGCGTCATGGATTGTGTCCACGACGGGTCCAGGCCGGCGAGTCGTGTGGGACTTGTCCGGGCTGCTCACATCCGAGCCACTCGCGAGCGCTGGGCCGCACTGCGAACAGTGCTGTTAGCCAATTTGATCCGTATCTGCCGATGGCCTGTCAGTTCTGACACCAGGAAGTAGCAGTGGCATCGGCCGCCGCGTCTGCGTCGTGGATCTCGGTGAAAGTGACCTGTCCACCACGCAGTATCCACCCTTGGATCGCCCCGTCGTCTACATGAAA
>SEEV01001013.1 GCA_004211695.1 Rhodococcus sp. (in: high G+C Gram-positive bacteria) | reverse complement strand
TGGCGGCCGCACTTCTCGACGCGGCGACCCGCCTGCTGCCGCCGAGCGAGAGCAGCGGCGAGCTGCGCCGCATCTCCGTGCTGCTCTTCGAGGTGCTCGACGACTTCACCGGAGTGGCCGCCGCGGCCTTCCTCGAGGAGCAGAGCGCGTGGGCAGCAGGGGTATCGGCGGCCCGGCTCGACCTCGTCACCAAGATCATCGCCGCGGACCCCATCGAACCCGCCCACGCCGAACAGGTCCTCGGCTACCCCCTCGGCGGGCACCACGTGGCCCTCATCGCCTGGAGCGGCCCGCACTCGAACCACGACCTCCGGACCGTCGTCGACCCGGTGCTGCGGCATTGGGGAACACCCACAGCATCACTGGTGATCCCCGTCGGTCTCCAGGCGATCTGGGCGTGGGGGGCGATCACCCCGGACCCGACCCGAGCCCTGACCTCGTCACTACCCGACTTCGGTGACACCTTCGTCGTCGCCGGCCAACTCGGATCCGGGATGGACGGGTTCCGTCGAAGCCACCTCGAGGCCCGCGCGGTCGAGCGGCTGGTTCGCCTGCGGGTCGGGCATCCGCCCACCACCACCGCGCACGAGCGCATCGGCCTGGAAGTGCTCCTGCTCGCCGACCCGGAAGCCGCAGTGCAGTTCGCCTCCCGTTTGCTCGGCCCGCTCGCCGGCGACGACCCCCGCATGGCCGATCTGCGGTCGACCCTGAGCCTCTATCTCGACATGGACCACAGCCTGGCCAAAGTCGCCTCGGCGGAGCACATTTCCAAGAACACGGTGACCTATCGAGTGCAGAAGGCCTTGACCCTGTGCACACCTCCGGATGGGTCGACCACGGACCTGCGTGCCGCGCTCCGCATTTACGAGTGGCTCCGGGACGCTCCCATCGCTCAGTGGTAGCGATCGTAGGCCGATAGCCCGAACCCCCCGGCTGGTCCAGAAACCAAAAGTCGGCGACAACGCTGGGCTCTGCAGTAGTGCGAACTGGGTAACTGATGCGGTCTACTTGTGGTGTAGGACACAGCGGGTCGTGAAAGCCCGAA
>SEEV01000442.1 GCA_004211695.1 Rhodococcus sp. (in: high G+C Gram-positive bacteria) | reverse complement strand
CCCACACCCATGGCGCCGTCGCAGTTCTCGCGCCCGAGCGTGCTCAGGTCGGCAGGGTCGAGGCGGAACGGCAACGTGGTCTCGGCCATCGCGAGCAGTCGCCCACCGTGCCGGACGATGTTGATGTCGGGCAGTTCGCGCGACGTACCCGCGAGTTCGGGCCCCACCTCGTCCTCGGTCGGCGTATAGGGGTCGGTGACGCCGGGCCAGATGACGTGCCCGGCCTTCTCCTCCGCCTCCACCATCGGGGTTCGGACGAACCGGTTGGTGTAGCGGGCGGCGCCGCCGGACAATTCGACGCGGTGGACCATGCCGTCGCCGTCGAGCGGGTAGACGTAGCTGCCGATGGGGTCGAAGCGCGGGTTGGGACCGTTGCGCAGATACGCGCCGTGGAGATCTGCGGGCAACTCGCCGATCACCTCGAGATTCCGGACGTCCACCTCCTCGCGTTGCGGTGCGAAGATCCCGCTGAGGTGGCTGTGATGCACGACGTCGACGGGCGCGGGACGGGGAAATACCGGTGCTGACATGTGCGTCGTTTCCTCCGGGCACTGTGAACACGAAACGGATCGGGCCCCTTCTCGAGAGTACGACGGGTGCCCGCGCGGGCGGGGACTTTCGACGGCGCCGGGGCCGTCCGATACCCACCAGTAGAAATCGGGTTGCCCGGGAGTGGGAGAATGACCGTCGTGAGCAACCCAGACCACGGCCACCACCGCATGCCGCACCGCAAGCTGGAGCAGTCCACCAAGCTTCAGAACGTGCTCTACGAGATTCGTGGACCGGTACATGCCCACGCCGCCCGGCTGGAGGCGGAAGGTCACCGGATCCTCAAGCTCAACATCGGCAACCCCGCGCCGTTCGGTTTCGACGCGCCCGACGTGATCATGCGCGACATGATCGCGGCGCTCCCGTACGCGCAGGGGTACTCCGAGTCCAAAGGCATCCTGTCGGCGCGGCGCGCGATCGTCACCCGCTACGAGCTGGTTCCCGGGTTCCCCGAAATCGACGTCGACGACATCTACCTGGGCAACGGCGTGTCCGAGCTCATCACGATGACGATGCAGGCTCTCCTCGACAACGGCGACGAGGTGCTGATCCCGGCGCCGGACTACCCGCTGTGGACGGCGATGACGAGCCTGGCCGGGGGCACCCCGGTGCACTACCTGTGCGACGAGGGCAACGACTGGAACCCCGACATCGCGGACATCGAGTCGAAGATCACCGACAAGACCAAGGCCCTTCTGGTCATCAACCCGAACAATCCGACGGGTGCGGTGTACTCGATGGAGGTGCTGCAGCAGCTCGTCGACCTGGCGCGCAAGCATCAGCTGCTGCTGCTCGCGGACGAGATCTACGACAAGATCCTCTACGACGACGCCAAGCACATCTCGCTGGCCACGCTGGCCCCGGACCTGCTGTGCCTGACGTTCAACGGACTGTCGAAGGCGTACCGCGTCGCGGGCTACCGGTCCGGCTGGGTCGCGATCACGGGTCCGAAGGAGCACGCCGCGGGGTTCCTCGAGGGTCTCGACCTGCTGGCGTCGACTCGTCTGTGCCCGAACGTGCCCGGTCAGCACGCCATCCAGGTGGCGCTCGGCGGGCATCAGAGCATCGAGGACCTGATCCTGCCGGGCGGCCGGCTGCTCGAGCAGCGGGACGTGGCGTGGGAACGCCTCAACATGATTCCCGGTGTCTCGTGCGTGAAGCCGAAGGGTGCGCTGTACGCGTTTCCCCGGCTCGATCCGAACGTGTACGAGATCTACGACGACGAGAAGCTGGTCCAGGACCTTCTGCTGCAGGAGAAGATCCTGATGGTGCAGGGCACCGGTTTCAACTGGCCCGACCACGACCACCTCCGCATCGTGACGTTGCCGTGGGCGCGTGATCTCGCTGTCGCCATCGAGCGGTTCGGTAATTTCCTCACCAGCTACAAGCAGTAGGATCGACACACAGCAAGCGACACGCGCGTCGCTTGCGTGTCTCCTGGGGGAAAGAATGGTCACCGGCACCCGCGCGCGTTTCGGACAATTCGTCCATAAGCGACGGCGTTTGCTGAACCTCACACAGGACGAGGTCACGGCCGCGGGTGGCCCGTCCGACGCCGCGCAGACGCGGGCGGAGAACGGGACCGGCCCGGATCCGAGCATCGAGACCCTTCGCAAGCTGGACGTCGCGCTCCGGTGGGCGCCGGGCAGCGCGGCGCGCACGCTCGACGGGGGCCACCCGACGCCCCTCGAGGCCCTCGAAGGGGACGAACGGTCGCAGCCGTCGCGCCCGCTCACCCTGGGGCCTTCGGAGATTCCGCTGGATCTGGACACGATCATCGAGATCCTGGGGCCACACACCCGGATCACCAAGCTGAGCGCGGCGCACCCCGAGGTGCCGGGGCTGGCCGAGGCGGCGGGCGAACTGAGCCGGGTGGTATCGAAGATCACCGGTGCGTACGTGACGCGGTTGCTGGAAGTCAACGGAGGTCCCGCCGGTCCCCGCCAGCCCCTGGTGGAGTTCGCGTTCGGTCACCTGCTGGAGGAACCGTCCACCGTCACCGATCCGCGTGAACTCGAGGAGGCGCGGTATCGCCGGTTCCTCTACGGCCGGGAAGAGGGCCTCGACGCGGCCACCCGGGAACGCTTCTGGCGTCGATGGGAGGACGCGGTGAAACTGGTGGCCACCGACGACCGCGACCTCGGCGGAGACACGGAGGGGATCGCATGACCGGCGTGCCACTGTCGGTGCGGGTCAACCGTCTGTTCTCGCTCGCCCACGACCTCGACGGTCCCGAACCGGGCGACGACACCGTCGCCGCGGGTGTGTCCCGGATACTCGGCCGTCCCGTCGAGCCCGCCGTGATCGAGTCGCTGCGCAGCGGCGATCACCCCACGCCCGAACCGGACGTCCTCCGGGCGGTCGCGCAGCACTTCCACGCCCCCGAGCAGTACCTCGCCGCCAACGGCTACCACGATTACGACACCCTCGTGCGCTTCAAGATCGCGGTCCGCGAGGCCGGGGTCCGGCACCTGTCCATGCGGTCGCTCGACGCGGGCGCCGAGCCGACCACTGCCGAGATGGAATCACTGATTCCCCTCCTGGAGAATCTGCGGCGCAGCCACGGACCTGTTCCGGCCGCGACGCCGGACCCCCGTCAGACCTGAGCGGGGACGCGCGTCGACGGATCCTCGGGTCCACCGAACTGAGGTAGGCGACGCGCCCAGAGCGCCATCGCCTCCCGCTCGGCGTCCCGCCAGTGATCGGCCAGCTGCGCCAGCTCCCACGGTTCGCCGCCGACCTCGGTCAGGTGCGTGGTTGCGCCCGTGCCGTGCGCCGGGTGACCGGCTCTCCGGGCCAGGCACGCGAGGTGCAGCCGCGTCGCCGTGACCACGGGCGGTGCGGTGGTGGTGGGCCCGCCGAGCTCGAACACCACGTGCCGGTCGAGGATCATGATCGCGTCGCGGATCTCGACGCTCATGCGGTCCAGCCGGCTGCGGGCAGACAGTGCCCGCCGATCCTCCGGCCGCAGTTCGAGGACCACTTCGGGCACCGCGGCGGTCAGGGTCGTCCACATCGGCCGCAGCCGGCGCGTGACCTGCCGCGACCGCCGCCGGTGGCTCAGCACCCGCACTACCGGTGCGGCCGAGATGAGTGCGCCCGCGAACACGACGAGTTGGCGGATGAACGCCCCCGAGTCGCTGTGCGATTCGGTCAGGGCGTTGTCGTCACTGATCGCGTTGACCAGCCCGGTGGTCACGACGATCCCCATATCGAAGACCTCGAACAGCGACAGGGCGATGACGGCGAGGAACACCCGGCGTTCGCGTCCCTGCGTCGCGCTGCGCACGGCTTTCAGTGAGATCCACAGGTTGAGCAGGGCGACGGCGAGGATCGGAACGGCATACGTGATGCAGTACGCCGCGAAGAGCCAGCCACCCTCGTCTGCGACGGCGACACCACGCGATCGCGCCGGCGTGCTGAGGCCGATGAGGATCGCCCCCGCGACGAGGCAGACCGACAACGAGACGACGTGGATGCGGGGAAGACGCGCCGGGCCGAGGGCCCACGCGGAGAAGAGGCTGATCAGCGACGCCGCGGTGAGCATGATGCAGACGTTGCTGAGAGTGTTCGCGAAGCCGTATCCGAACCAGAGGTCGAGCCAGTGCTGCGCCAGTGACCGCTGGAGGGCGAGGGAGAGGGACGCGAAGACGAGGGCGGAGTTCATCCGTCGTTCGGCGACCGTCGACCGGACGAGGGCCAGGCGCAGCAGCGTCGTCCCCCAGACGACGGCGAGGAGCGGCCAGCTCACATAGGTGGGCGGTTCGTACACGGCGTCAGAACGTTCCGAGCATCCGCGAGACGCGTGCGTCACCGACGGTGTCGTCGTCCGTCCTCGACCGGCGACCCGCCATGATCAGGGTGGCGAGGAGTTCCGCCTCGTATTCCTGGTCGTTCGAATAGTTGGACCGGCCCAGCATTCGGACCACGCGTGCCGTGTCGACCGAGGGCGCGGCCGCCGACAGCACGGTCGAGTCGACGGACGTGTCGCCGACGGCGTTCCGATCGTGCCCGAGTTCCATGTGTGCCAATTCGTGGCAGATGATGTGGGTGGCGTGCACGTCCGACGTGCCTGCCGCGTACAGGATCACGTCGTCGTCGGCGCGCGCCAGAGTCCGGAATGACCGCCCTGGACCAGGGCGTGCGCGACGGGAACCAGGTGGATCGGACGCCCGCGCCGGGCTGCGACGTCGGCGACGAGCTGATCCCGGTTCCAGGGCACGGGAATACCCATCTCCGCCACGATCCGGCGAAGATGGTTGCTGGATCGCGACTGCCGCGAGATTCGCACTGGAACACCTCCGAACGGCCATAATCCTAGGCCGTCGCGATGCGAGGTTGCGACATGTGGGCAATTTCACGAGCCAGGTTGACGAATACCCCTACCGTGTCGGTAGATTGGCAACCGGCACCTCGAGTGCCGCGAGCACCTGTCGCCCCTCCCCCCCTGTGGGCGCCAGGTTGGTGGCGGGGTCAACCCCCCCTGTACCCCGCCACCAACCTGGCGCCCACAGGGGGGGAGGGGCGACAGGTGCTCGCGGCACTCGAGGTGCCGGTTGCCAATC
>SEEV01001012.1 GCA_004211695.1 Rhodococcus sp. (in: high G+C Gram-positive bacteria) | reverse complement strand
TCCTCAGTCTTGAATCTACTTTTTTGAATCTTGATTTAATTATGCTCTTGGCTAGGATCACGTGTCAACACGACGAGTTCAGAATGAGCGCAGCATGACCTCCGACATATCGGCCGCTCGGGGCATTTCGCGCTTTTAAGGTGGTGGCCACCGCGAGCTAGGTCGTTAGCGAGCAATTCAGCGCTATCATCGATCGCGCCTCGCCGAACGGCGCTGTCGGCGGCGAGGGGCGAGGACTTCAGCCTCTGGATGCTGCCAAGACGGTCCAAGACACCGGAGTCGGCGGGCTACGGCCGGCACAGACCGCCAATCTGATCGTCAGGTGGCTGCAAGAAGCGCCATGCCGGCGGATTCCTCTCAGCGATGGGCCGCTGGAGAAGAGGCTTTGAGGTCCGTCATCGGCTTTGCCATTGAATTCGAGCCTCCGGCCCCCGTCCAATCGGATCAACGAGGAGTAGGAGGGGCCTTTCCTCCTTGAACGGTGAGGCATCGGACCCGAGCTGGCTGCTTTCACCTCTCACATGCGCCGTTGAGACAACCTCATGCCAGACGGAGGATAGTCAGACCAAGCATCGGGTACCGCTCGAATGCACGTATTGCACTCCGCAAGATCTGCCGAGACAGCACCCGTCGGGGTGGCGCCTCAAATCGCAGCCCGCCTGTCCGCGAAGTCCTCGCGGAACGGCTGTCGGCTTCGAATCAGGAGCGAACGACTAGCGCCCCTTGACCGCTGATCCGCCCACCGCGAGTCGTGCCACCCGCTCCCCGAGAACCCGCTGCGACTCGCTCGTCCGCGCCCAGCGACTCGAGCATCTCGGGATTCTGCGCGTTGAGGATATCCGTGCCGGTTGAAGGTGATACGACAGATGCCGTCCGTCTGGTCAACCAGCAGTGGGCCGGATGTCAACGTCGTCATAAGGCACCTCCTTGGTCTGGATGGTGGCACCTAGGGTTTGTGCACGCTGAATGACGAGGCGATGTCACGCCCGATGATCTCTTTCATGATCTCGGTCGTACCGCCGTAAATCGTCTGCACGCGCGAGTCG
>SEEV01001011.1 GCA_004211695.1 Rhodococcus sp. (in: high G+C Gram-positive bacteria) | reverse complement strand
CCTCATCGACGAGGCCGGAGCCCGGATGCGCATCCGGGCTCCGGCCTCGTCGATGAGGTCGATGGCCTTGTCCGGCAGGAAGCGGTCGTTGATGTAGCGATCGGCCAGGGTGGCCGCGGCGACGAGAGCACCGTCCGTGATGGACACGCGGTGGTGCGCCTCGTAGCGGTCGCGCAGACCCTTGAGGATCTCGATGGTGTGCTCCACCGTCGGCTCGCCGACCTGCACCGGCTGGAACCGGCGCTCGAGTGCGGCGTCCTTCTCGATGTACTTGCGGTACTCGTCGAGAGTGGTGGCACCGATGGTCTGCAGCTCACCGCGGGCGAGCTTCGGCTTGAGGATCGAGGCCGCGTCGATGGCGCCCTCGGCCGCGCCGGCACCCACGAGGGTGTGCAGCTCGTCGATGAACAGGATGATGTCGCCGCGGGTGTTGATCTCCTTGAGGACCTTCTTCAGGCGTTCCTCGAAGTCACCGCGGTAACGGCTGCCGGCCACGAGCGACCCGAGGTCGAGCGTGTACAGCTGCTTGTCCTTGAGCGTCTCGGGGACCTCGCCGTTGACGATGGCCTGAGCGAGACCCTCCACGACCGCGGTCTTACCGACACCGGGCTCGCCGATCAGCACAGGGTTGTTCTTGGTACGGCGCGACAGCACCTGCATGACGCGCTCGATTTCCTTCGAGCGGCCGATGACGGGGTCGAGTTTGCCCTCGAGGGCTGCCTGGGTGAGGTTGCGACCGAACTGGTCGAGCACCAGCGACGTGGACGGGGTGCCCGCCTCGCCGCGCGTGCCGCCGGACTCGGCCGGCTCCTTGCCCTGGTAGCCGGAGAGCAGCTGGATGACCTGCTGACGCACCCGGTTGAGGTCTGCACCGAGCTTGACCAGAACCTGCGCGGCGACGCCTTCACCCTCGCGGATGAGGCCGAGCAGGATGTGCTCCGTACCGATGTAGTTGTGTCCGAGCTGCAGTGCCTCGCGCAGGCTGAGCTCCAGGACTTTCTTGGCACGCGGGGTGAAGGGGATGTGGCCGGACGGGGCCTGCTGGCC
>SEEV01001010.1 GCA_004211695.1 Rhodococcus sp. (in: high G+C Gram-positive bacteria) | reverse complement strand
GCCGGTGATGCGGGCCCGGAGGGCATGCAGCGGCTGCTGAACTTCTACTCCTGGGACTGCGAGGGGCTCCGCGACGACGTGCGTGAGGTCGTGGTCGAGACGATCGGTGACGCCGACAATGGCGTGTTGATCGTCGACGAGACAGGGTTTTTGAAGAAGGGCACGCGCTCGGCCGGGGTGGCCCGGCAGTATTCCGGCACGGCCGGACGGATCGAGAACAGCCAGATCGGGGTGTTTCTCGCCTACGCCTCCGACCGGGGCCGGGCGCTGATCGATCGGGAGTTGTATCTGCCGAAGGCCTGGACCGAGGACCGCGAGCGGTGCCGGGCCGCCGGGATCGGCGACGAGGTGGCTTTCGCGACGAAACCCGAACTGGCGCAGACGATGATCGAACGGGCTCTCGATGCCGGGGTGCCGTTCGGATGGTTCACCGGTGACGAGGCTTACGGGCGGGTCGGCCGACTCCGGATGTGGCTCGAATCCCGTGGTGTGGCCCATGTATCCGGAGCACCTCGAGTCGAATAGGACCTAAAGTGAATCCTGCTATCGTTCCGACTTTTTCGGTGATTCACCCTGGCCAGCCGGCGCCGACATAAGGGCCAGACCGTACCGATCGCAAACTAAAAGATAGTCGACCAAGGTGGGTCGAGGCTTCGCGACGCAGTACGCGTACGCGCGACACCTACCTTGTGGGACGCGACCGGACTGGTGATCGCGTCGGTGCGGGGTGGTGTGCCCAGACGATGGCGCGGACCGCTAGCGGTTCCGCGCTCAACCCGGTGCTCACGTACTTATCGTCGAGTGACCGGTCGAGCCATTCTCTCTTTCACTTCACTGCCGCCGTCGTCGTCGCGGATGTCTCTGCCAGCGGTGCCGCCAGATGCCGGCGCACCTTCGCCTCGTGAGCGTCGACCTTGTACCTCAGCGGTTTTCCGGCCTTGGCCACCCGACGTCCCGCGACAGTCAGCATCGGTCGTGGAATCCCGATACCCATCACCGGCACGCCTGTCACATAGTTCTCCTTGAACAGGAACATCGAGGCGTCGACCAC
>SEEV01000441.1 GCA_004211695.1 Rhodococcus sp. (in: high G+C Gram-positive bacteria) | reverse complement strand
TGACGAACCGTGAGCCGGCGGAGTCTGAACTCCACCCGCTCCATTGCCAGCGCAAACAGCATCAGCAGCACTGGGAAGAGGACCACAGCGAGACCTTGCATACCGGGAAGTAAACACTGCAAATGTCTCAGAAGCGACACAGCGGCGATTCGGATCGGCCGGGTATCCGTAGAGTTGATCCCGTGCATGCGACCCCCAGCGACAGCTCCGAAGTGCGTGGACGCACCCGCTCGCGGGCCGCGAAGCAGGACGAAACCCGGCTGGGACTCGTCCGGCGCGCCCGCAGAATGAACCGCAAGCTTGCGGAGGCCTTCCCCCACGTCTACTGCGAGCTCGACTTCACCACACCACTCGACCTCGCCGTCGCGACCATCCTCTCCGCACAGTGCACGGACGTGCGGGTGAACATGGTGACGCCGGCGCTGTTCGCCCGCTACCCCGACGCCAAGGCGTACGCGGAGGCCGAACGCACCGAGCTCGAGGAGTACATCCGGTCCACGGGTTTCTACCGGAACAAGACCAACTCGCTGATCGGGCTCGGGCAGGCGTTGCTCGAACGCTTCGACGGCGAGGTCCCGAACAATCTGAAGGACCTCGTGACGCTGCCCGGGATCGGCCGGAAGACGGCCAACGTGATTCTCGGCAACGCGTTCGACGTCCCCGGCATCACGGTCGACACCCATTTCGGGAGGCTCGTGCGGCGCTGGAAGTGGACGGAGGAGGAAGACCCGGTCAAGGTCGAGCACGCGATCGGCGCCCTCATCGAGCGCAAGGAGTGGACGCTGCTCTCGCATAGGGTGATCTTCCACGGCAGGCGCGTCTGCCATGCCCGCAAGCCCGCGTGCGGGGTGTGCGTGCTCGCCAAGGACTGTCCGTCGTACGGGCTGGGCCCCGTCGACCCCGACGTCGCCGCCGAACTGGTTCGCGGACCGGAGACGGAGCATCTGCTGCGTCTGGCCGGCAGGTGAGGGTAGATACGAGTGTCTAGCGCAGCGCGGTGGAGTCTGGCCGCTCTCGTCGTCGTGGTGGCCTTGGTCGTCGCGATCTGGCCCCGGGGTGACGATGCCGAAACGCCGTCGTACGAGGACCGGTTCGGTTCGGGGAGCCGTACCCCGACGTCGGTGGACGCCGATCCGGACGCTCTCGCAGCGCTGAGGACGCAGGCGGGCCTGGCTCCGTGTCCCGCGGCCACCTCGGAGCCGTCGGCGGGTGCGGTCCTGACCGGCATCACACTGGAATGCGTCGGCGACGGCAGTCAGGTCGATCTCGCGGCCGCGCTCGGGGGCAGACCGGCGCTGCTGAACCTGTGGGCGTACTGGTGCGGCCCCTGCGCCGAGGAGCTGCCCTATATGCAGCAGTTTTCGGATCGTGCGGGGGACGCGGTTACCGTGCTTACGGTGCACACCGATCCCAACGAGTCCAGCGCGCTGTCCCGACTGGTCGACTACTCCGTCACCCTGCCCGGTGTGCAGGACGGCGATGGGCGTGTCCGCGCCGCGGTCGGAGCACCTCCCGTCCTGCCGGTCTCGGTGCTGATCCGGCCCGACGGCACGGTCGCGAAGGTCCTGCCTCAGCCGTTTCGAAGCGTCGACGAGATCGCGGCTGCCGTCGAACAGAACCTGGGGGTCGCGGCATGACGGTTTCCGTGGACGGCGTCGCCGTCCCGTCCTGGTTGCGGCGGGTCGTGCAGCGGACGCCGGCCGACCCGCACCGGATCAATCCCGTACTCGACCGGCGCGCGCCGAAGGGGATGATCACCCGTGAGGCGGCGGTGCTCGTGCTGTTCGGTGGTCCCGCCGAGGCGGACCCCCTGATGTCGGGGGGACTGCCCGCCGGCGCCGACGTCCTGCTGACTCAGCGTGCGTCCACGATGCGTCAGCACAGCGGTCAGGTGGCGTTCCCCGGCGGCGCCAGCGATCCCGGCGACGAGGGGCCCATCGCCACCGCGCTGCGGGAGGCGCAAGAGGAGACGGGACTCGACCCGTCCGGCGTCCGCCCGCTCGCCGTGCTCGAGGAGATCTTCATCCCACCGTCCGGATTCGACGTCACCCCCGTCCTCGCGTACTGGGAGAAGCCCAGCGCGGTCGGTGTGGTCGACCCGGCGGAGGCGGAGCGCGTCGCCCGGGTTCCCGTGCACACTCTGATCGATCCGCGGAACCGGTTCCAGGTGCGGCACTCTGCCGGGTACCAGGGTCCGGCGTTCGCTGCCGACGGCATGCTCGTGTGGGGGTTCACTGCCGGCATCCTGGCCGCGCTGTTCGCGATCTCCGGCTGGGAACAGGAGTGGGACCGCCGCGATATCCGCGACCTCGACACGGTCCTCGCGGAACTCGACAACGACCTCGACGACGACCACCTGACGCACGGTCACGGCCGCCCGGCGGTCGAGCGATGACCGGGTCGCACTGGATCGACCTCGCGATCGTCCTGATCGCCTTCGTCGCCGCGACCTCCGGCTGGCGGCAGGGCGCCGTGGCATCGGTGCTCGCGTTCATCGGGGTGGTACTCGGTGCGGTGGCGGGCATCCTGATCGCCCCGCACGTGCTCGTGCACGTCGACGAGGGCCGCGGCCGCGTGCTGGTCGGCATCGCCCTGATCGTCGTCCTGGTGATCATCGGCGAAGTGGCGGGGATGGTGCTAGGCCGGGCCGCGCGGGGAAGCATGCACAGTCCGGTCGCCCGCTCCGTCGACAGCGTGATCGGGGCCTGCGTGCAGGCCGTCGCGGTGTTCATCGCGGCCTGGCTGCTGGCGATCCCGCTCACGTCTTCGTCCCAGCCTCAGCTGGCTGCCGCCGTGCGCGGGTCGAGCGTCCTCGAAACGGTCGACAACATCGCGCCCGCCTGGATGCGGCAACTGCCCACCGAATTCACAGCCCTGCTCGACACGTCGGGGCTTCCCGACGTCATCGGACCGTTCGGGCGCACCCCCATCACGACCGTCGACCCGCCGGACGCCAGCGTGCTGCAGAGCCCCGTCGCGTCCTCGCTGCAGTCGAGCGTGCTGCGGATCCGGGGTGTGGCCCCGAGTTGCCAGCGGGCACTGGAGGGATCCGGTTTCGTCGTCGCGCCCGACCGGGTCATGACCAACGCGCACGTGGTCGCGGGAACGGCGGGAATCGTCGTCGACACCGCGAACGGGCCGATGGACGCCGAGGTCGTGTTGTTCGACCCGTCCGCCGACGTCGCGGTCCTCGAGGTGCCCGGACTGGACGCCCCCGTGCTGAACTTCGCGGCCGAGCCGGCGCAGACCGGCGACAACGCGCTCGTGCTCGGGTACCCGGGCGGCGGACCGTACACGGCCAGCGCCGCGCGGGTCCGGGAGATCCTGGACCTCAGCGGTCCCGACATCTACCGGGCCGGCACCGTCCAGCGTGAGGTCTACACGGTCCGCGGTTCGATCCGGCAGGGCAACTCGGGCGGACCGCTCGTCGACAGCGACGGGCAGGTGCTCGGGGTGGTGTTCGGCGCCGCCGTCGACAACAGCGACACCGGGTTCGTGCTCACCGCCGCGGAGGTGTCGCGTCAGCTGCAGGCCGCGGGCGGGGCGTCCGTCGCCGTGGACACCGGGGCGTGCATCCTCTGAGCGTCAGACCGTACGGGGCGCGACGAGGTCCAACAGGGCGGCGTTCACGCGTTCCGGGGCCTCCCAGTGCGCGTAGTGGCCGACACCGGTGACGGTGTGCATCTGCTGGGTGGGTGCAAAGCGGTGGCTGCGACGCACCGTGTCCGCGAGCACATACGGGTCGAGGTCGCCGTGGATGTGCAGGACGGGGATCCGCAGCGTCTGATCCATCGACGCCATGAACCGGCTGCCGTCCGGCCGGAACTGGCTGCGGAACGCCCACCGCTGGTACTCCAGGGTGCAGTGCGCGGTGCCGGGAATCTGGATCGCGGACCGCATCCGCGACATCACGTCGTCGAACTCGGGGTTCTCCGTCCACGCGGGACCCGAGCGTGCGCGGATCAACCGCTCGACTTCCGACCCGTTGTCCCGGGTGAGGCGACGTTCGGGGCGCCACGGCACCTGGCAGGACACGAACGAGGGCAGCAGGGCCTTGCGCTGGTACCGGTCGTGGAGGACGGCCTGCTTGAGTGCGAGGGGGTGCGGTGAGCTGACCAGAGCGATCGACCGGACGAGCCGGGCGTGGAGCACGGCCGTGGCCCAGCAGACCAGGCCGCCGTCGGCGTGCCCGACGAGGGTCGCCTCGCCGTAGCCCATGGCCCGGATCAGGCCGGCGATGTCACCGGCCAGCGTCCACCCGTCGTAGCCGCGCGGCGGTTTGTCGGAATCGCCGTAGCCGCGGAGGTCGACGGCGACGGCCCGGTACCCCTGGTCCGAGAGCGCGGTCAGCTGATGGCGCCACGACCACCAGAAGTCCGCGAAACCGTGCAGCAGGACGACGAGCGGCGCATCCGGTGCGGATGCGCCGACCTCGACGGTGTGGAATCGGATTCCGTTGGCATGGATGTCGCGATGAATCCAGGGGCCGTCGAAACGGACGGTAGACGGATCGGGTGGTGCCACCGGAGCGAATTACCGCGCGTGACGTCCGCTGGAAGATGCGAGATGGGCTTCCGCATCCGAGTACGACGTCGGAAGGACCGTCTTGGCCTGCTTCAGGGAGTCGATGGTCTTCTCGGGCGCACGTAGCTTGCGCACCCGCATATAGCCGAGCAGGGCGAGTATCGCCGTCACCACGACCATGATCAGGAAGACGATCAGGAACGCCAGCCAGCGGGCGATCCACACGTCGAGGAGTTCGGCGAGGAAGAAGAAGAAGAAGAACGAGCTGAACAGCAGCACGGTGAAGGCGAGGATGAAGAACAGGCTGCCCTGCAGACCCTTCTTGACCTCACCGGTGACCTCGGCCTTGGCGAGCTCGACCTCGGCGCGAACCAGGGTGGACACCTGTGCGGTCGCATGCTTGACCAGCGTGCCGAGGCTTGCCTCGTCGGGTGTCCGAGCGTCCACGTCCGTCAGCGGGATCGACGACACCGTGTTCGGCACCCCGTCTCCCGTGTAACGCGGGCTGTCTCCCTTGCCGTGAGTGATGCTCACTTGTCGACCCCTCCAGGTAGCTCTTGCACTTCCGAGTCATCCTTCCGGGCCGCATGGGCCCGACCGCGTCGCCACAGTAACGCT
>SEEV01001009.1 GCA_004211695.1 Rhodococcus sp. (in: high G+C Gram-positive bacteria) | reverse complement strand
GCGTCGTTGGTCCTCGACCGGTTCACGGGCTCATTCCAGTCTGCGCCGGGCCGGTCCACCGTCAAGACCATTCGTCCTCGCTCACGCTGCGGGCGCTGTGTCTTGACCCCGGCCCTCACCCGGCGCTGTCCACATGGAGCCGAAACCGCGTAAACGCGACCCTTGACAAGGCCCCGCCCTTTCAGGGATGACCTCTGATGGTCCCGGTCGCGTCGACGAGGCGACCCCGGCGGGGTCGGGGAAAGGGTTGCGGATTTCGCTGGGCGTCATCGCGGGTCTGTTGCTGGGGTTCTTCTGCTATCTGCCGGCGGTGATCTTGTGGCAGCACTACTGGGGTGTTCCGCAGCCGCGGGTGTATCCGCACGGCTCGTTCACCTCGTTCGGGTCGGATCCGCCGCCGGCCTCGTATTGGGTGAGCTGGGCGGGACCAGCGGTGGTGGTGGTGTGCGGGTTGGTGTCGGTTCCGTGGCGGCCCGCCCGGCAGGTCGCTCTGCCGTTGGTGTGCGCGTTCGTGCCGATGGCGGCGATGGTGGCGTGGTTCATGATCGGGATGGAACTGTTCTTCACCCCCGACTGACCGTGCTGACGTCTGCGGCGTTCGGTGGTTGGTGTCCTGGTTGTTTCAGATTATTCGGCGTCGTCGGATCCCGACGGGCAGGAGTTTGGTGGCGTCTCGAGTCGTGGCGCTGGGCCTGAGCTTCGAGGTGCTCGTCTTCGTCACCATGCGCGCCGCCGACCGCGACACGATCGAGGTATTCGAACAGGCCGTCGCCGCCATACCTCAAGTCCTCCGAGCTCAACGACTGTTCGGCGACCCGACTACCTCCTGCGGGTCATCACCCGCGACCTCCCCGCCTTCCAGACGCTCTACGACGAATCCCTCGCCACCCTCCCCGGCGTCGGCCGCCTCAGCTCCACCCTCGTCATGACGAGCGTGGTGTTGAGCGTCGCTTCGAATGACGACCACTGGGCCCGTGATCGTCACTCCCGATGCGGATGAGTGGCCGGGTCGAGGGCCGTTCGTCTGCATCACCAACGTGCCGACGATGGCGGGT
>SEEV01001008.1 GCA_004211695.1 Rhodococcus sp. (in: high G+C Gram-positive bacteria) | reverse complement strand
TCCAGGTAGACCTGGCAGTGGTCGTTCGACAGGGTGATCAGGCCGTCGCCGAGTCGGGCGGCCCGATCGATACCCGGCTCGGACTGGCCTCCGATCAGCAGCCGCGGCGACACTTCCGGGAGAGGTGTCACCGGAACTCCGGGCAGCGAGAAGCGCTTGCCGTCAAAGGGTTCTCCGCTGCCGCTCCAGGCGCGTCGGATTACGGCGATGGCATCTTCGAGAAGGCTCGGGCGTTGCTTGACCGTGCGCCCGAAGGCGGCGAACTCCATTGCGCGGTAGCCCAGTCCGACGCCGAGCTCGAACCGATTGCCGGTCAGCAGCGACAGCGCCGCGGCGTCCTCGGCGAGGCGCATCGGCTCGTGCAGACCCGCGACGATGATGTTGGTGCCGATCCGCATCTTCGACGTCCGTGCGCCGATCGTCGCGGCGACCGTCAGCGGGGAGGACGCGTAATCGTCGTCGGCGAAGTGATGTTCGCTCAGCCACGCGGAGGTGAATCCGAGTTGCTCCGCCCAGACCACCTGGTCGATGGAATCCCGGTAGAGACTGCCGAGCGGCTGCCGCCACTTAGCCGGGTTTCGGAAGTCGTACCAGAGGCCGAACGTCGGGACGTGAGATGAGATCATGAGGGGCTCCACAACGGTGGGAGGGGTATGGTGCGTTCTCCCTGCTTGTCGGGGAGAACGGGTGGTGCTGCCCCGCCCGACGACGTGAATCGTGGGGTCGGGCGGGGCAGGTCTGATCAGGCCGTGCGGGTGGGGTATTCGGGTTGGTCGTGCTGTGTCAGACGAAGAGCATGCCGCCGTCGATGAGGGCGGACTGTCCCGTCATGTAGTTCGAGTCCGGTCCGGCGAGGTAGGACACGAAGCCCGCGACGTCCTCGCCCCGGGACACCCGCCCGAGCGTGATGCCGGCGGCCATGGCCTTCATGGACTCGCCCTCGCCGACATTGTTGATGGCGCCGAGGTCGCGGTCGACCTCCACCCACATGTTGGTGTCGACGATGCCGGGGCAGTAGGCGTTCACGGTGATGCCGTGCTCGGCCCATTCCTGCGC
>SEEV01001007.1 GCA_004211695.1 Rhodococcus sp. (in: high G+C Gram-positive bacteria) | reverse complement strand
GTCGGCGCCCAGCGGGTAGGGCATGCCGACGCGGAGGATGCGGATGCCGGCGTCCTCGAGCTGGGTGTCGCCGAGCCCGAGGTCGAGCAGGGCCTGGCGCAGCGAGTCGTAGGCGGTGCCGACGGCGGCGATGCCCAGCCATGCGGCAGGCGGGTTGACCTCGATCTTGTCGATCTCGTTGGCGGCGTTGAACGCCTCGACCATCGCCCAGCGCGGCCCGTAGAGGTCGGCCTCGGCGTAGACGCTGTCGGGCGGGGACGCGAGCACGCGCTGCCGGTACGACCACGGCTTGCCGTTCCACTCGATCTCGGGGAGCACGATGTCGAGGTCCGCGAAGTCGCGGTCGAGGGTCCAGAGTCCGTCGGCCACGTCGGCGACGATCTTCATGCCCGACCAGCAGCCGGAGATCCGCGACAGCGCCACCCCGTACAGGCCGAAGGTGATGACCTCCTCGGCGTTGCGCGGGAAGAACACGGGCATGCCCATCGCGGCCATGGACCGTTCGCTGGCGCAGGGAATGGTGGAGGACTTGGCGTTGGGGTCGTCGCCTACGAGGACGAGGACACCGCCGCGCGCGTTGGCGCCGTACATGGCGGCGTGCCGGATGGAGTCGCTGGCGCGGTCGAGGCCGGGACCCTTGCCGTACCAGACGCCGACGACGCCGTCGTGGGTACGCTCGCCGGCCGGAAGGTCCACCTGGCTGCCCCAGACGGAGGTCGCGGCGAGTTCCTCGTTCATGCCGGGCACGAACTTCACGTCGTGGTCGGTGCTCAGCGTGGGGATGGCGGCGATGGTGCGGTCGAGGCCGGCAAGGGGGCTGCCCTGGTAGCCGGAAACGAACGTCGCGACGTTCAGCCCGGCGCGGCGGTCGCGCTCGTGCTGCTCCACCAACTGGCGGGCGATGGCCTGCACACCGGTCATCAACACCGGGCCCGAATCGGCCCGGTATCGGTCGGCGAGATCAAAGGATGCTGCACTGGTGCGAGCGTCGTCTAACTGAGTCATCTGCGATTCCCGATCCGTCGCGTTGAGCATTTCGTGAGCTTGATCCTGTAT
>SEEV01000077.1 GCA_004211695.1 Rhodococcus sp. (in: high G+C Gram-positive bacteria) | reverse complement strand
CGAGCAGCGAGTCGAGGTCGTAGCCGGGACGTCCGGGCGATCCGGTCTTCCGTGCGGGGCGTGCCGTAGTCATGCGCGCAATCCTTCCAGGTGCAGAACTCCACCGCATCGGTGCGCCGCCGTTCGGGGGAGCCGACCGAAGGTTCGGTTGAGGTGAGGATACCGCGACGAGGCTACGTCAACGGCGGCGTCGTCCGAATCAGCGGCCCGGGGCCTGGGTCCGGCCCTCCTTGCGGGCCTTCGCCAGCCCGCGCCGGGCCAGGAAGCCGTTGGCCAGGAGCATGATCGTCTTGTTCGGCGGCGCGGCGAACCCCGCCTCGGTGTGCGGCGCGTACACCGCCTCGGTGCCCGTGACCTCGATCCAGCCCGTGTTCTGACGCGATTCGAGGCCGATGAGCTGGGCGCGATAGGAGTGCGCGAGCAGGCCGGCCCGGCGGCCGCCCTGGGGTACACCGACGGGAACGGTCAGGCGGACGCCGTCGCTGCCCGCGGAGTTCACGTCGACCGGCGCGATGGCCGGATAGCCGTCCGCCTGACGGTAGGCGAGCAGCCGGTGCGGGAGCTTCCCGGCGCGCTCACCGACTGTCGTCGCATCAACCCGTGGGCCGGTTCCCTTCTTCGGCGGCGCCTGGGGAGGCGCCTCGACGCTGGGTAGCGGTGCGCCGAAGACCTCCGGAGGGCCCGTCATGCGCAGTTCGGGCCAGGCGACGACCCGTGTCACCGCCACCGTCACGGGCACGCGGTCGGTGTAGTACGCGCTGAGCCATCGGTCCCAGAAGATGCCTCGGCGCGGTTCGCCCGTGTACTGCACCGACTGCCGGCCGATGTCGTCGAGCAGTTCCCGGTCGGGGGTGGGGTCGAAGGTCGCCTCGCCCTGCACGAGCACGTACCGCTCGTTGCTGTCGTCGCCGATTCCGTGTTCCCGCGCGTGATAGGCGAGCGCCACCCGCGGTTCGTCCCGGACGCGGTCGAGTTTGCGGCCGAAGCCGAGCGAGGTGGTGAATCCGACCGTGCCCCTCTCGCGGTCGCACAGCCCGAGGGGCGCCACCGCCGTCACCACCGCACCGCCCGCGGGAGTGACGTACGCGAACCCGCAGGTCAGATCGCCGCGGATGACGTCGTCGACCTCGTCCGACCAGGTGACCGGCATGAGTCGAGCCTACTCAGGGGCGTGGCGCCGGGCGAGTGTCCGGAGCGGACCGAGGGTTGACGGCCCCGCGGAGTGAATATAGCTTCATTTCAAGTGAGCACTGACTCATATCTAGTGATTGTGCATTCATTACGGCATCGAGGAGCATCCATGGACCTGGCACTGACCGAGGAGCAGAAGGAGTTCCGGCAGCTGGCCCGCGACTTCTTGAACAAGGAGGTCGTCCCACACCGCGCCGAATGGGACCGCGCCGAATCGGTGGACACGTCGATCGTCCCGAAACTCGCCGACATCGGCTTCTTCGGCATGACCATCCCCGAGGAGTACGGCGGACTCGGCGGCGACTACATCACGTACTGCCTCGGGATGGAGGAACTCGGCCGGCCGACTCCGCCGTCCGGGGCATCGTGTCGGTGTCGATGGGACTCGTGGGCAAGGTGATCCTGTCGCACGGCACCGAGGAGCAGAAACGCGAATGGCTCCCCCGCATCGCGTCCGGGGAGGCGCTCGCCTGCTTCGGGCTCACCGAGCCCGACAACGGTTCCGACCCCGGCAACCTGAAGACCAGGGCGGTGCGTAGCGGCGACGACTACGTCATCAACGGATCCAAGATCTTCATCACCAACGGCACCTGGGCGAAGTTGTGCCTGGTGTTCGCCCGCACCGGAGGTCCCGGGCCCAAAGGGGTTTCGGCCTTCCTGGTGCCGACGGACACGCCGGGCTTCGAATCGCGGGAGATCCACGGGAAGCTCGGGCTCCGCGGGCAGGCGACCGCCGAGTTGTCCTTCACCGACATGCGCGTGCCGGCGAGTTGCCTGCTCGGATCCGAGGGGCAGGGCTTCTCGATCGCGATGCACTCGCTGGACAAGGGGCGTGTCTCGGTGGGAGCCGGATGCGTGGGAATCATCCAGGGCTGCCTGGAGGCGGCCGTCGACTACGCCCGCGAGCGCACGCAGTTCGACCGTCCGCTCGCATCGTTCCAGCTCGTGCAGGACTTGATCGCCGACATGTCGGTCGACGCCGACGCCGGCCGGTTGCTCACCTGGCGGGCGGCCGACCTGATCGAGCGCGGTGAGCCCTTCGGCACGGCCGCGTCGAAGGCGAAGTACTTCTGCAGTGAGGCCGCGGTTCGCGCCGCCAACAACGCAATACAGATCTTCGGTGGGTACGGCTACGTCGACGAATATCCCGTCGCCAAGTACATGCGCGACGCGCGTGTGATGACGCTGTACGAGGGCACGAGTCAGATCCAGAAGCTGCTGATCGGCCGCGCCGAGACCGGAATCAGCGCCTTCCTGTAGTCGTCACGGGTGGGGTGACCCTTGACACACTCCATCGAGTGAATGTACGTTCATTCTCATCGAATAACAGTTCATCAAGTATGAACTGATTCTCATTTCAGGATTTCGAGGAAGGAATCACCGTGACCGACTACGAAGACATCACCTACGAGGTCGACGGCCCGGCTGCGGTCGTCACGATCAACCGCCCGGCCCGCTACAACGCTTTCCGCGGCAAGACGGTCGAGGAACTGATCAAGGCCTTCCGCTCGGCATGGGCCGACGACACGGTGCAGGCGATCATCCTCACCGGGGCGGGGGAGAAGGCCTTCTGCACCGGCGGCGACGTGAAGCAGCGCGCAGAGACCGGCGATTACGGGCCCACCGAGAGCGGAATGTTCGAGATCGGCAATCTGCACAAGCTCATCCGCGACGTCCCCAAGCCCGTCATCGCGGCCGTGAACGGCATCGCCGTCGGCGGCGGCCACGTGCTCCACGTCCTCTGCGACCTCACCATCGCATCCGAGACGGCGAAGTTCGGCCAGGCGGGGCCCCGAGTGGGCTCCTTCGACGCCGGCTTCGGCTCCGCGTTCCTGGCGCGCGTCGTCGGCGAGAAGCGCGCCCGCGAGATCTGGTACCTCTGCCGCCAGTACGACGCGATCACCGCCGAACGCTGGGGCCTGGTCAACTGGGTGGTCCCCGCCGACCGCCTGCTCGACGAGGCCAAGGCCGTCGCCGCGGAGATCGCCGAGAAGAGCCCCACCACCCTGCGCTTCCTGAAGCAGTCCTTCAACGCCGACACCGACCATCAGGCCGGACTGAGCAACCTCGCGATGTCTGCACTCGACCTGTTCACGCACTCACCCGAGGGTCTCGAGGGCGCGGCGGCGTTCTCGGAGAAGCGCAAGCCCGAGTTCAACAAGTACGTGAACGCCTGAGTCCGAACGCACGGGAAGAGGAAACACCATGAGCAACAACATCGCAGTGGTCACCGGCGCAGGCTCCGGCATCGGCCGGGCCATCGCGCTCGCGCTCGCCGAGCAGGGCGACCGGGTGGTCGTCGCCGACCTCGACCTCCAGGCCGCGGAGAAGACCGCCGCCGAACACCCCGACCGGCTGTTCCCGATGCCGGTCGACGTCGCCGACCGAGCGCAGGTCGACGCCCTCCGCGACCGCGTGACGGCCGAAGTCGGGGTCCCGAACGTCCTCGTCAACGCGGCGGGATGGGACCGCACCGACCAGTTCCTCAACGCCACCACCGAATTCGCCGAGAAGGTCGTCGCCATCAACTACCTCGGGCCGGTGCACATGTGCAGCGCGTTCCTCCCCGGCATGGTGGAGGCGGGGACCGGCGGCCGGGTCGTCAACCTCGCGAGCGACGCCGGCCGTGTCGGCAGCGCCGGCGAGAGCATCTACGCCGGTGCGAAGGGCGGCGTGATCGCGCTGTCGAAGTCGCTGGCGCGGGAGATGGCCCGGTACCAGATCAACGTCAACTGCGTCTGCCCCGGGCCGACCGACACCCCGCTGTTCCAGGCGCAGGCGGAGAAGCTCAAAGAGGCTCTGGTCAAGGCCATTCCGTTCCGCCGGCTCGCCCGGCCGGAGGAGGTTGCGGCGCCGGTCCTGTTTTTCGCGTCCGAATCCGCATCGTTCATCACGGGCCAGGTGATCAGCGTCAGCGGTGGCCTCACCATGGCCGGCTGACCGGCACCGGGACGGAGGACTCATCATGACGTACACATACGATGCCCACGCCTATCGTCAGTACTTCGAGCACGACTTCACCTATCTGAACGGCTTCCGGCGCAACACGCACCGGTACGCCGATCGACTCGCGATGCAGTCCCCGTCGACCGGCGAGAGCTGGACGTACGCCGAACTCGGTGATCGCGTGGACCGGCTCGCCACCGGGCTCGCCCGCGCCGGCGTCACACCGGGCGCCGTCGTGGCGTACCAGTTGTTCAACGGCCCCGAGTTCGCCCAGCTGTACCTCGCCGGGCAGGCCTGCGGCGCAGTCGGTTCCCCGATGAACTTTCGGCTCGCATCCGGCGAGACGGCATTCATCCTCGACGCCAACCGTCCCACGGTGTTCGTCTACGACACCGAGATCGGTGACATGGTGCGGGATGCGTTGGCGCGCTCCAGGCACAAACCCGCTCTCGTCGTCGTCGTCGGTCCGGGAGAACCCCTGCAGGGAAACGGCTTCGAGGTGATCCGGTTCGACGAACTCGTGGCAGAGTCGGCGTCGCCGCCCGAGGTCACGCGCACGGTGTGGGACGAAACCACGCGGCTGTTCACGTCGGGAACCACCGGCATGCCCAAGGGGGTCCCGCTCAACAGCATGATCGAGATCTTCAGCGCTCACGACGTGATCATGCACTTCCCGCTGTCCGCCGAAGACAAGACGCTGAACATGACCCCGTGGTTCCATCGCGGCGGACTGTACTGCGCCGGACCGAATCCGACGTTCTACCTCGGAGCGTCGCTGGTGCCGTTGCGCAGCTTCGACGCTCAGACCACACTCGACTACGTCGAGGAGCACGGGTTGACGTTCCTGATCGGCGCTCCGACCAACCTGGCGATGCTCGCGCGCGCTCAGGAAGAGAAACCCCGAGACCTGTCCAGTCTCAAAGGCATCGTGACCATGGGCGCGCCCCTCGAACGGGACGCCGCACTGCACTACCAGAAGGTCCTGAATCCCCGCATCTTCAACGGTTACGGAAGCACCGAAGGATTCTGGAACACCTTCCTCCGGCCCGCCGACCTGCCGGAGAAGGCCGGGACGGCGGGACGGGCCTGCATCGACGACGACGTCGCCGTGGTCAAGCTGTTCGACGACCGTCTCGCCGACGCTCACGAGACGGTCGCCAAGGACGGCTCCGAGATCGGTGAGGTCATCGTGCGCTCCCCGAAAGGTGCGGGCGCGTACTTCGATGCGCCGCAACAGGAGAAGCAGAAGTTCCGCGACGGCTGGCTGCACATCGGCGACCTCGCCACCTGGGACGACAAGGAGTTCGTGACGATTGTCGGACGCAAGGACGACATGCTCCTGTCCGGCGGCGAGAACGTTCACCCGGTGCAGATCGAGGAAGCGCTGGGCGGGCACCCGTCGGTCACCGATTCGCTGGTGGTCGGTGTTCCGGACGACAAGTGGGGTCAGGTCGTCGTCGCCTACGTCGTCACCACCGCGCCGGCCCCGACCGCGGACGAACTGGACGACTTCTGCCGCAGCCACCCGATGCTGTCGCAGTTCAAGCGCCCCCGCGCCTACCGCTTCGTCGAATCGCTCCCGGTGTCGGCGACGGGAAAGAAGCTGCACTACAAGGCCACCGACACCGCGCGCCGGGAGCTCGAGAGCGGGGCCTTCGTCGTCCCGAGTGCCCGCGGATCCCAGACCATCGGCTCGTAAAGGACACCGTCATGACCACGCATGCACAACCACGACCGTTCAGTGCCGTCGACCCGCTCGACATCGACTCGCTGTACTCGGACGACGAACTCGCCGTCCGCGACACCGTCCGAAAGTTCTGCGCCGAACACGTCACCCCACACATCGCCGACTGGTTCGAGGCCGGCGACATTCCCAGGGCTCGGGAGCTGGCAAAGGAATTCGGGAAGCTCGGTGTTCTGGGCATGCACCTCGAAGGCTACGGGTGCGGAGGATCCTCGGCCGTCCACTACGGATTGGCGTGCCTCGAACTCGAGGCGTGCGACTCCGGAATTCGCTCCCTGGTGTCCGTTCAGGGTTCGCTGGCGATGTTCTCGATCTGGAACAACGGCTCGGAGGAGCAGAAGAACCAGTGGCTGCCCGGGATGGCGGCAGGCGAGATCATCGGCTGTTTCGGGCTCACCGAACCGGACGCGGGCTCCGATCCCGCATCGATGTCGACCCGCGCCAAGCGGGACGGCTCGGACTGGATCCTGAACGGCCGCAAGATGTGGATCACCAACGGCAGCATCGCCGACGTCGCCGTGGTGTGGGCGGCCACCGACGACGGGATCCGCGGATTCATCGTCCCGACCGAGACCCCCGGCTTCAGCGCGCCCCTGATCAAGCACAAGATGTCGTTGCGTGCCTCGGTGACCAGCGAACTGGTGCTCGACAACGTGCGACTGCCCGAATCGGCGATGCTCCCGGGCGCACGCGGCGTGCGTGCCCCGCTGAGCAGTCTGTCGGAGGCGCGCTACGGCATCGTGTGGGGCGCGATGGGCGCAGCGCGGTCCGCGTGGCAGGCTGCTCTGCAGTACTCGAAGGACCGCGCTCAGTTCGGACGACCCATCGGCGGATTCCAGCTCACGCAGGCCAAGCTGGCCGACATGGCGGTGGAACTGCACAAGGGGCAGCTGCTGTCGCTGCACCTCGGCCGGCTCAAGGACACGGTCGGGCTGCGACCGGACCAGGTCAGCTTCGGCAAGCTCAACAACACCCGAGAGGCCATCGAGATCTGCCGCACGGCGCGCACCATCCTGGGTGGCAACGGAATTTCACTGGAGTTCCCCGTCATTCGCCACATGGTCAATCTCGAATCGGTCCTCACCTACGAGGGAACACCCGAGATGCATCAGCTGGTCCTCGGCCAGGCTTTCACCGGTGAGAACGCGTTCCGCGGATAGGAGACGAACACCATGACCATCGACTACGAGTCCGAACACCATCAGTTCCGGGACAGCGTCCGCAGCTTCGTGCGCGAGCGGATCGTCCCGCACCACGAGCAATGGGAGAACGACAGCTGCCTCGACCCGGCGTTGTTCACCGAAGCGGGTAAGCAGGGGCTGCTCGGTTTCTCGGTTCCCGAAGCCTACGGCGGCCCCGGAGTCGAGGACTTCCGCTACAACGCGATCGTCGTCGACGAGGTCAACCGGGCCGGCGCCGCGGCCGCGGGCATCGCGTTCTCGCTTCAGAACGATGTCGTGTTGCCGTACCTGACGGACATGACGACCCCGGAGCAGAAGGCGCGATGGCTGCCCGGGACCGTCACCGGGGAGACGATCCTCGGCATCGCGATGACGGAGCCGGGCACCGGCAGCGACCTCACCGGCATCCGCACCACAGCGGTGCGCGACGGCGACCACTACGTGGTGAACGGCAGCAAGACGTTCATCTCCAACGGCCAGAACGGCACGCTCTTCGTCGTCGCCGTCCGCACGTCGGCCGACAAGCACAAGGGGTTGTCGCTGCTCGTCGTCGAGTCGGACACACCCGGATTCTCCCGTGGCCGCAACCTGGAGAAGATCGGACTGCACGCCCAGGACACGAGCGAACTGACGTTCACCGACATGCGCGTCCCAGTGGCCAACCTGCTCGGCGAGGAGGGTCAGGGCTTCTATCAGCTGGTCCACAATCTGCCGCAGGAACGCCTCTCGTTGTCCGTCGGCGCCGTCTCGGCCGCCGAGGGGGTGCTCGACCAGACCCTCGAGTACGTGAAGGAGCGCAGTGCCTTCGGGCAGCCGATCGCCGGTTTCCAGAACACCCAGTTCGTTCTCGCCGAACTCGCCACGGAACTCGACCTGGCCAGGACGTACCTCGACGACTGCATCCGGCAGCACGTCCGCGGCGAGCTGACGCCGGCCCGGGCCGCGCGGCTCAAGTGGTGGACCACCGAACTGCAGGTCCGCGTCGCCGACCGCTGCCTGCAACTGCACGGCGGGTACGGATACATGCGGGAGTATGCGGTGGCACGCGCGTTCGTGGACGCACGGATCCAGACCATCTACGGCGGTACCACCGAGATCATGAAGACGATCGTCGCGAAGGATCTCGGAATCTGACCCGGGCCGGACTGCCGACCAGGGGCAGCGCGAGATAGTGTGAATACCCATTCACCGCAGATTCTGCCGGCAAGGAGAGGTATCTGTCATGGCGAAGGACACGTCCGCCCTTCCACTCGACGAAGCGGTCCGCGCCGTCCGCGTCAGTTCCCGGCGGCGGCAGGTGCTCGACGCCGCCGTCGCCGTGATGCAGCGGACGGGCTTCCATCAGATGTCCATGCAGGCGCTGGCCGACGAGGCCGAGGTGAGTGTGGGGCTGATCTACAAGTACTTCGGTGGCAAGGAGGAGATCCTCCTCGCCACGATCGTCGACATTCTCGACGCCTTCCGCGATCAGCTCGAACCCGCGATGGATGCGGCGGGCACCGACCCCATCGAGCGGCTGGTGGCGGGGTTCCGCCGGTTCGTCGAGATCGTCGACGAGAACCTGGACGCCGTCGTGCTGACGTACCGGGAGAGCCGGACGCTCGACCCGGAGGGGCGCGAGAGGATCAAGGAACTCGAGGTGGCGACGTCCAAGCCGCTGCACGACGCCCTCCAGGCGGCGATCGCCTCGGGCGTCGCGAGTGACCTCGACGTCGACCTCACCACCTTCGACATGATGATGCTCGCGCATGGGTGGGCCCTCAAACACTGGCACTTCGCGGCCCGCTACACCGTGGACCAATACGTCACGGCGCAAACACGATTCATTCTCCGGACCGTGCTGGCAGACCCGAGTGCCGCCGCGTACCGGCACCTGACCGGATGACCCGATGGCGTTTCGACGGTGAGATCACGGGCCTCGGCACCGGGTCGGGCGTCCGCATCGTCGTCGGCCACTGGGCGCGATCGCCACTCGGTGAGTTCACCGACGTGATGGTCGAACTCGCCGACGGGCAGCGCATGCTCCTCGCACCGTCGGACGCCGTCCGAGATTTCGTCACCGCGACGTACACCTTCGACCGGACGGTGATCACGCCCGTCCACTACGCGCGGGCCGGCGACAGTCGGACGGTCCGGGCGGGCGACCTGCACGTCCGGTTCGATGTCGGCGCCCGCACGACGCTCGGGCGTCTGCTGAATCTGCTGCCGGTGGCTGTCGCGAGCGCACCGCGGTTCTGCGCGGTCAGCGACCCGATCGCCCGCGTCGCGCTCCGGGGTGTGCGCACCCGCGGCACCGCCGGCAACGGCCGACGTGAGTTCTACGGGGCCATCGATCAGCGGCGACTGACCGGGATGTCCGCATCCTGGCGCGGCGAAGACCTCGGCCCGCTCCGGCCGGTGGCGCCGCCCGTCCGATTCGGGTTCGGTTCGACCCCGCGGACGCCCGCCACCACGGCCGTCGTCACCACGATCGTCGACTCAGGCATCTCAGGGCGCTAGTCGAAAAGGGTGGGCGTGTCTCCCGGCTGATCGACGGCGGCCGGCTCGACCTCGCCCGCCGGGCTCGTCGCCTTGTGCACCACGGACAGGGTCGTCGTCCGGACCGAGAGTCGATGTCCGTCGGGATGCTGCAGCGAAGCCATGCCCTTGCTGATCTCCACCACCAGCCAAGGACCGGCGTGACCGGATGCCTGCACCAGATCACCCACCTGTATCTGTACGGCTACCACCGCTTCCTCCCAAGGTTTACTGCATCGGCCTGTGCCCAGCGTAGCGACATCGGCGGGTGTCAGCCGGGTGACAGGAACTTCCTGTTCACAACTCTCCGAGGGTGACCACCAAGCGGCCGAGCTGAGCATATTTGGCCCGGATCCGGATCAGGTGGGTGTTGATCGTGCCGAGGCTGATCCCCAGGTCGGTTGCCGTTGCCTTCTTCGATTCACCGAGCACCCACAGCCGGAGGATTTCGAGCTCTCTGGGTGTGAGCGACGGTCGACCTCGCCGGTCCACGGCGGGGTCGTCGGCCGAGTCGGGGCCGGAGGTCACGGCGACCTCAGACCCTCGGCTGTGACGGGAGTCGGGCCGTCTGCCGTTGTCGGAATCATCGAGGACTCCTGTCGATCGGCACGTGACTGTGCTGCAGAGGCTGCTACCCCTGCCACCGAACATTCGGCGCTGTCGTCGGAACGGATGGGTTCGACTACGCCAGGAGCGGTGCCAGCCGCTCCGCGTGCTCGCGGAGCGAGGGCACATGTCGCAGCATGAGGTGTTCGTGATCGACGTGCCCCGACAGCGCCAGGCTGCCGATGAGGGCCCCGGTCCCGGACCGGACGGGTACGGCGACGCACGCCGAGCCGTCCCGGAGCTCCGCGAGTTGGGTCGCGAAACCCTGGCTGCGGATCAGGTCCAGGTTCGCGAGCAGTTCGCTCCGCGCGACGATCGTGCGGGCCGTCAGCGCCCGCGGCTCCCACCGTGGAATCACGGATTCGAGTTCCGACTTCTCCGCGAGCAGGAGTTTGCCGACGGCACACGCGTACAGGTGCCGATTGAGGAAGGCCTCGTCCTCAGGCGGAGGGTATTCGGGGTCGGCCTCGGCCGTGCGGACCGCGACGTTGGTGAAATAGAAGAGATGGACCCCGAACCGCACCGACAGTCGTAATTCGGCGAGAACCTCACGCGCGGCGGCGCACACAGTGGGCACGACCGCGGCGTCGACGAGGATCCCGATCTTCTGGCCCAGCGCGAACCCGGACAGGTCGGGGAGCCGGACCACGTAACCCTCGCCCACCAGAATGTTGAGCAGACGGTACGTGGTCGCCGACGGCATCGACAGGCGGGCCGCGATGTCCTTCGCGGTGACACCCGAGCCGGCGCGGGCCACCTCCTCGAGCACCCGCAGGGCGCTGGTGACCGCCTTCGGCTGCCGTCCCGAGAGGGCTCTGTCGTCGGCGCTCACCGGCGCACCTCCCACGGCCGGTACCGGCCCAGCACGTCCTCGGCCACTGCCTCGTCGTACACACCCATCCGTTCTCCGATTCCAGGGAATCGCCGGGCGCGGATAGCGAAGACCGCGGCGCCGAGCAGCATCAGAAGCACATAGACCGCGGTCGCCGCGCCCGCGACGTACGTTCGCGAGAACGCCGCCCACCCGACCAGTGCGACCATCGCCGTCGCCGTCAGCAGGCCGATGATCAGCGGAAGCCGGGTCAGTTCGCCGATCCGCCGGAGAAACGCCGGCGTCGCGACGCACAGCAGGACGTACGCGAGAACGTAGCCGTGCGCGGAGACGGCGAGCAGCCCGATGAGGACGTCGCGGCTCGAACCGCTGACGAACAGATAGAGGACGGGCACGGCGACGATCACCGGCATCGCGACCGCCAACGCCACGTGCGGGGTGTGGAATTTGTGATGCGTCCGGCCGAACACGCTCGGCACCACCCCTTCGCGGCCCATCGCGAACAGGGTGCGCGACAGCGCCGTCGTCGAACCCAGGACGCACGCGAACCAGGAGGCGGTGATGCCGAGCTCCATCACGATCGACAGCGTCGACGACCCCGCGCCGGAAGTGTCGGGCAGGGTGAGGACGATCGGCAGCGAGTCGACCCCCTGCCGCACGGGCTCCGGCAACTGCAGAGCGGCCGCGAACACGTACAGCACCCCCAGGGCGATGGGCGTCCACCGGATGGCGCGCGGGACCGCGACGAACGGGTTGCGGGCCTCGCGTGCCACCGTGCCCGCACTCTCGAAACCGACGAACGACGTGATCGCGAGCAACACCGCGAACCCGACCGCGGAACCCGATTTCGCGCCGCCCGCCGACGGCGTCGCGCCCTCGCGCACCGATTGGACGAACGCGACCACCAGCGCCGCGGAGGCGGCGACGATCGCGAACACCTCGATGGCGAGCATGATCCGCGCCGACAACTTGACGCCGCGCACCATCAGCAGCAGGGCAAGCAGCCCGACGATCGCCGCGAGGACCGCGATGAGGGTCGGACCGGTGGGGAGACCGACCCGGCCGAGCAGCGCGGCGAGGTAACTCGCGGCACCGAGCGTGCTCGCCATGGCCGCGGCGGCGTAGCCGATGAGCAGCGACCAGCCGCCGCCGAAACCGGGTACCGGCCCGAGTCCCTTCACGATGTAGCTGTAGAGGCCGCTGACCGCCACCATCCGGGTGGCGAACTGTCCGACGCAGTAGCCGACCGCCGTCATCAGAATCGCCGCGGCGACGAACACCGCGATGGTGGCTCGGCCCGCGTCGGGGATGACGAGCGCCGGCAGTGTCACCATCACGGCCGACGGTGCGACCGCCGAGACGGACTGCCCCAGCACCTGGACGAAACTCAGGCGCGCCCGCTCGAGACCGGCGACCGGTGATCTGCTTCTGATTCTCGGTGTACCGGACACCACGCACCTGCTCTCCACACTTTCTGGCCGGCCCGTGCGGGTGATCAACCCGGGGGCCGCATGAGTTGCACGCTAGCGCAGGAGGCGAGCGGGATGCGCCGATCGCAATTAATTTTCGATCACCTCGAATGAGAATGGCCGGAGAATACGGTCCCCATTTCACAGCCGGTGCCGGCCCGCACAGCGGATCAACTGGGCCGACCCGAAAAGTCGAATGAGAATCGCCGCCGCTGTGGCCGGAAAAGTCGAATGAGAATGCCGCAGCCGCTGATTCCCATCCGGATTTAGTAGTGACCGGCGACACATTCGGGGTTTATCGTGGGTTCAGGCCGCAGCACGACGAGGCGCACATCTCCGCCAAACATGTTCTGCAGAAGCCGGATTCAACCACAGATTCATTCACTCCCATCGAAGAGGACATGATGACTGCAGTCGTTCACTCCCCAGCCGGACTCGACCCCCGGGTCGTCGACTTCGTTTCGTCGCCGAAACGCATGTTTGTCGACGGCCGCTGGGTGGACTCGGCGTCGGGCCGGACGTTCGAGACGGTCGATCCCGCCACCGGACAGGTGATCACGACGGTCCCGCACGCCGGCATCGAGGACGTGGACCGCGCGGTGGCGGTGGCCCGGCGGGCCTTCGATTCGGGGCCGTGGCGCTCGCTCACCCCCGCCGAACGCCAGCGGATCCTCTGGAAGATCGGTGAGGGAATCCTGGCCCGGGCCGATCAGTTCGCGCAGCTCGAATCCATCGACAACGGCAAGTCCGTGGCGGTCGCGAAGGCCGTCGACGTGACGTGGGCCGCGGAGATCTTCTTCTACTACGCCGGCTGGGCCACCAAGATCGAAGGCCGCACCATTCCCGTGTCGGTGCCGTGGGCGCCCGGGGCCCGTTTCCATGCCTTCACCACCCGCGAACCGGTCGGGGTGTGCGCGCAGATCATCCCCTGGAACTTCCCACTCGTGATGGCCGCGTTCAAGGTTGCCCCGGCGCTGACCTGTGCGAACACCATGATCCTCAAGCCCGCGGAGCAGACCCCGCTCACCGCGCTGCTCCTCGCCGAGGTCATCGCCGAGGCCGGCGTCCCCGACGGCGTCTTCAACGTGCTCACCGGTTTCGGCGACATCGGCGCGGCGCTGTCGAGCCACGACGACGTCGACAAGGTCGCGTTCACCGGATCCACCGAGGTCGGAAAGAAGATCGTCAATGCCGCGTCGGGGAACCTGAAGAAGGTGTCTCTCGAACTCGGCGGCAAGAGCCCGCAGGTGATCTTCTCCGACGCCGACCTCGAAGCCGCGATCCCCGGGGTCGCCAGTGGGTTCCTGTTCAACCACGGCCAGGCCTGCACGGCCGGAACGCGTCTGCTCGTCGAGGACCGGATCTTCGACGAATTCACGTCCGGAGTAGCGGATTTCGCGAAGTCGCAGAAGATCGGACCGGGACTCGACCCCACCAACGACATCGGACCGCTGATCTCCGCGGAGCAGCTGGGCAAGGTCACCGGATACATCGACGCCGGACTCGCCGACGGTGCCCGCGCGCTCTCCGGTGGCAGGCGACACGGCGACACCGGTTACTACGTCGAGCCGACCCTGCTGGTCGATGTGAACCGGGACTTCAGCGTGTACCAGGAGGAAATCTTCGGACCTGTCGCCGTCGCGGTGCCGTTCAACCGTGAGGAAGGCGTCCGCGCCGCGGCCAACGACACCCCCTACGGTCTCGCCGCCAGCGTCTGGACCCGGGACGTCTCCCGCGCCCACGAGGTGGCGGCCGAGATCAAGGCGGGCACGGTGTGGGTGAACTGCCACAACGCGTTCGACACCGCACTTCCGTTCGGCGGCTACAAGCAGTCCGGATGGGGCCGCGAACTCGGTGAAGGCGCCATCGGCGAGTACACCCAGAGCAAGTCCGTCAACATCGCACTCTAGATTTCTGCGGCGGTGACCGTCGACCGGCGGTCACCGCGGCAGGCAGGCTCGACCGGTGTCGAATGAGAATCGTCCTGCGTGCGTTCTCATTTGCTGTCGACCAACCGTGACGCTTCGGCAACTGCACCGACAACCCGCAGTCGCAGTCTTGACCCCGGAGCTCACCGCGGAGCATCCACGCAGATCCTCTCCTCGTGAAAGTCGAAGGAAGCCATGACAACCAATGCCCCAACGCACAGCAGTGCAGTCGGTGACGGTGCGCCCCGCAGACTGGCGGGCACGCTCGGCCCGGGCGCCATCGTGTTCATGGTCGTCGCAGCGGCGGCCCCGTTGACGGTGATCGCCGGAACGGTTCCCCTGGGTATCTCGGCGGGCAACGGCGCCGCGTACCCCGCCTCCTACATCGTCTGCACGGTGGTGTTGCTGTTCTTCGCCGTCGGATTCACCGCGATGGCAAAGCACCTCCCGGGGGCGGGCGCCTTCTACACGTACATCACCCGGGGACTGGGTAGGCACGCAGGTTTGGGTTCCGCCTTCCTCGCGCTGCTGTCCTACACCGCCGTCCAGGGCGCGGTCTACGGGTACATCGGAGCGGCCGTCAACGATTTCGTCACCGCCCACGGTGGTCCCGAACTCCCCTGGTACGTGTGGGCCCTGGCCGTGACGGCCGTGGTCGCGATCCTCGGATACCGGCACATCGACCTGTCCGGCAAGGTGCTCGGCGTCCTCCTGGTCTGCGAGGTCGGAATCGTCCTCGTCATCGATGCGGCCGTCATCGCCCGGGGCGGCGGCGACGAGGGGTTCTCGACCGCGGCGTTCCACCCCGGCGAGTTCTTCTCGGGAGCGCCCGGCATCGCCCTGATCTTCGCCATCGCCGGATACATCGGATTCGAGGCCACCGCCGTCTTCCGTGACGAGGCTCGCGACCCGGCCCGCACCATCCCCCGGACCACCTACCTGGCGTTGCTCGTCATCGGGGGCTTCTACGCACTGTCGAGCTGGGCCATGGTCAGTGCGTGGGGCGACGAGGGCGCGGTGGCCATCGCGACGGAGAACCCGGAAGGCATGATCACCGAAACCGCCACCCGCTACGTCGGCGCGATCGCCGGCGACCTCGTCCAGATCTTCCTCATCACGAGCCTGTTCGCCGCCCTGCTGTCCTTCCACAACGTGCTCTCCCGGTACATCTTCTCCCTCGGGAACAGCGCGGCCCTGCCCGCCGGATGCGGCCGCTCCCACACCAAGCATGCGTCGCCGTACATCGCGTCGGTCGTGCAGACGGTGTCCGCGCTCGTCCTGATCCTCGCCTCCGCCGTCGCCGGACTCGACCCCGTGACCGAGGTGTTCGCGTGGTTCGCGGGAGTGTCCTCCGTCGGTGTCGTCGCACTGATGACCCTGACGTCCGTGGCCGTCCTCGTCTACTTCCGCCGGACACGGGTGGACCGGCGCCTGTGGAACACGGTGATCGCACCTCTGCTCGGGCTCCTCGGGCTGGCCCTGCTGCTGGTCATGACCGTCGCCAACCTCCCGCTTCTCGTCGGCGGGTCCAGCACGCTCGCCGCCGTCATCGGGGTTCTGCTCGTAGGAACCTTCGCCGGGGGAGCGGCCGTCGCCGTCCTCCGGCCGCACGCCGCACGACACATCGACACAGCTGCGCCGCAGCACATCACGAACGACACCATCACCGACAAGGAGATCGCACGATGAGCACCGCCACCACCGAGACCCCGGCCACCGTGGGTGCCGCCGCCCCGGATCATCCGCTCAGTCCGCTGTCCGCCGACGAAATCCGTTCGGCGAAAGCCCTCCTCGTCGACGAGGGGCTGATCGGTGAGAGCGTGCGCTTCGTCTTCGTCGCACTCGCGGAGCCGCACAAGTCGACGGTCCTCGCGTTCACACCAGGAGATCCGATCGAGCGCCGCGCCCGGATCCTGCTGCTGGACCGCTCCACGGGCATCGGCACCGACCTCATGGTGTCGGTGACCGAGAACCGGGTGATCAGTTCCACGTCGGTCGATTCCGCCACCGACGGTCACGTGCCGATCCTCGATGAGGAATTCGAGGACATCGAGGCGTTCCTGCTCGGCAGCTCGGACTGGCTGGCCGCGATGGCGAAGCGGGACATCGACCCGTCGAAGGTCCGCGCGGTTCCCTTGTCGGCCGGCGTGTTCGGTCACGAGGATGAGGTCGGGCACCGCATCGTCCGCGTGCTCGCGTTCCATCAGGAGGACAAGGCGGATCTCCCGTGGGCACACCCCATCGACGGGGTCGTGGCCTACGTGGACCTCACCGAGCGTCGCGTCGTGAAGGTGGTCGACGAGATCGAACTGCCGGTACCGGCCGAACGCGGCGAGTGGGACGCCGCACCCCACGCCACGCCCACCCGCACCGACCTGAAGCCGATCGAGATCACCCAGCCCGAGGGGGCCAGTTTCTCCGTCGACGGCAACGAGATCACGTGGGCCGACTGGAAGTTCCGCTTCGGGTTCGATGTGCGTGAGGGCCTGACGCTGCACCAGCTCTCGTTCGACGACGGTGGCGTCGAACGTCCCGTGATCTACCGGGCGTCGATCGCCGAGATGGTTGTCCCGTACGCCGACCCGTCGCCGGTTCGATACTGGCAGAACTACTTCGATCAGGGCGAGTACCTCTTCGGCCGGTACACCAATTCCCTCGAACTGGGCTGCGACTGCCTCGGCGAGATCCAGTACTTCGACGTCACCATCGCCGACGAGGCCGGCGACCCGCGGGTGATGAAGAACGCGATCTGCCTCCACGAGGAGGACTACGGCGTCCTGTGGAAGCACACGGACATGTTCAACGGCATGACCGAGACCCGCCGCTCGCGTCGTCTCGTCATCTCCTTCTTCCTCACCATCGGCAACTACGACTACGGGTTCTACTGGTACCTCTACCTCGACGGCACCATCGAGCTCGAGGCGAAGGCCACCGGAATCGTCTTCACGTCCGCCTACCGCGGACCGGAGGGCTTCTCCACCCAGATGGCGCCCGGGCTCGGTGCCCCCTTCCATCAGCACCTGTTCTCCGCTCGCCTCGACATGGCCGTCGACGGTAACGTGAACACCGTGGAGGAGGTCGATGCCGTGCCCGTCCCGATGGGTCCGGAGAACCCGTGGGGCAACGCCTTCCGCTGCCAGAAGACCACGCTGACCACCGAGTCGGAGGGGCAACGCACCGCAGACAACCTGAAGGCCCGCGTCTGGCATATCACCAATCCCACCAAGCAGAACCGGCTGGGGCAGGACGTCGGGTACGCCCTGCACCCCGAGGGGCAGCCGGTGCTCCTCGCCGACCCGTCGAGTTCGATCGCCGCCCGCGCCGCGTTCGCGACCAAGCACCTGTGGGTCACGCAGTACGACGAGTCCGAGCGCTATCCCGCAGGCGACTTCGTCAACCAGCACCCGGGGCAGGCCGGTCTCCCGACGTTCGTGGCGGGCAACCGCGACATCGAAGGCGAAGACCTGGTGCTGTGGCACACGTTCGGGCTGACGCACTTCCCCCGGCCCGAGGACTGGCCAGTCATGCCCGTCGACTACGCCGGGTTCAAGCTCAAGCCGGTCGGATTCTTCGACCGCAACCCCGCTCTCGACGTGCCGGCGAGCACCGCGAAGCACTGCTGCGAAGGCTAGAAATCGTGTCCCTCGCCTTCGCCGTGACCGCCCGCCGCACCAGCCACTGGTGGCGGCGGGCGGCCGCGGCCCTCGCGGTCGCCGCGGCCGGGCTGCACGCCGCCTCGCTCGGAGAGCACGCGCCGTCGCCGATGGTCGGCGTGGTGACGGTCGCGATGATCCTCGGGTGCCTCTACTGCGCGCGGCACCTGTGGATGCGCGGTTCCCGGCGGGACTGGGGTCTCGTCGCGATGATGAACGTCGGCATGATCGCCCTGCACCTCACGGTGATGACCCCCGGCTCCGGTGGCGGCCACCACGGGCACGCGATGCACGCGGCGGCGTCGGCTCCGATGGCGCATGCGTTGTCACCCGCCATGTCGGCGGCACTCGTCACCGCGGCGGTCGAAGCAGTGATCGCCGTGACGGTGCTGTTCTACACCACTCGGCTCGATCAACCCCCCACGTGAGTGGGAATGTGTGCCCCGGCACGCATTCCCACTCACGTGGGGTGGGTTGCGGGACACACCGACAGCTTGGGCTGGTCGTGCGTCCAGAGCGTTTACGCTCGTCGGAGGTGCTCGGGGTGGTGCGGCCGAACGGTGGGTGGACTGTGAAACGTAGGGCGGGCAGAGCAACACTGGCGACGATGACGGCCGCGGCCGCGGTACTGACACCGATCGCGGTGTCCGCTCCGGCGACGGCCGATCCGGTCGGCTTCTCGAAGACCACGCTCCACTTCCAGGTTCTCGTGGGACCGAACCGCGACGAACCGTGCGACGTGATCGGCGACGTGTACAAACCCGACTCGGCGTCTCCGTCGAATCGGGTGCCCGCGGTCCTCACGACCAACGGCTTCGGCGGGTCGAAGAACGACCAGGCCGGGATCGCCTCGTTCCTCGCGTCCCGCGGTTACGCGGTGCTCGCGTATTCCGGGCTCGGCTTCGGCGGCTCGGGCTGCAAGATCCACCTGGACGACCCCGACCACGACGGACGCGCCGCGAGCGAACTGGTGAGCTTCCTCGGCGGACGCGACGGCATGGCCTTCGCCGACCCCGCGCACACCGTTCCCGTTCCGGGTCTCGATTACGTCGTGCAGGACGCGACGGCCCACCACGGCAAGGCAGAGGCGGACGATCCGCGGGTCGGGATGGTCGGCGGTTCCTACGGCGGGGCCGTGCAGTTCGCTGCGGCGTCGGTTGACCCACGGATCGACACGATCATCCCGATGATCACGTGGAACGACCTCAGCTACTCGCTCGCACCCAACGGCACGGCGCAGTCGACCGGGGTCAGTACGTCGGTTCCCGGTGCGTCGAAGGTGCTGTGGTCACTGACGTTCGGGGCCGTCGGCGTCACCAACCCCCGGGCCGAAGGCTACGTCTCGGACCCCGCGCGGGCGCTGGGGTGCCCCAACTTCGCGAACACCGCGTGCCCCGCGCTGGCGCAGTCCGCGGTGCAGGGCTACCCGGACCCGGGGTCCGTCGACTTCCTGCGCCAGTCCTCCGTGGTGTCGTACGCAGACCGCGTGCGGATTCCGGTGCTCCTCACGCAGGGACAGCAGGACACCCTGTTCGACCTCAACGAATCGAAGGCGACGTTCGAGACGCTGAAGGCGCAGGGCAACGACGTGAAGATGATCTGGCACAGCTGGGGGCATTCCGATCTCACTCCAGCCGAGGGTGAGATCAACATGAAGGATCCGAACCCCGACACCCAGTACGAGACGGGCCGAATGGTCGACTGGTTCGATCACTACCTGAAGGACAGCGGGGTCGACACCGGGCCGGTGTTCAGCTACTTCCGCAACTGGGTCGACTACACCGGCAACGCCGCACCGGCGTACGCCGAGTCCTCGGATGTCACGGTGGGGCAGGACTATTCGCTCTACCTCTCCGGTGACGGCGCGCTGACCGGCCGCCTCGACGGCATCGTTCCCGGCGCTCGGACGCTGAACACCCTGCCGGGCGGACTCCCCACCGACCGCGAAGCGCCGGACACCCGGCCGGAAAACCCAGCCCCGCAGGGTGTCCTCCCGGAAACCCAGGTCGAGTGGTCGACCGGTTCCCTCGATGCGCCGATGGACGTGGTGGGTGCGCCGACGCTCGACGTCCGCGTCACCGCCGCACCCGCGGTCGCCGGCGTCGACGATGCGGTCGTGGTCTTCGCCAAGCTGTACGACGTGGCACCCGACGGCACCGACACCCTGATCAACGGGCAGGTCGCACCGGTGCGCATCGTGGCGCCCGGTGAGCCCGTGCAGGTCACGATGCCGGCCATCGTCCATCGCTTCGACGAGGGGCACCGCGTTCGTCTCGTGGTGTCCGGCGGTGATCCGAGCTTCCGGGGCGGGCTGGTGCCGCACCAGGTCACGATCGCCGCGGGCGACCCGGGTCAGGTGCTGGTGCTGCCGGTGACCGGTAGCTGAGACCCGGGTTCGCCGTGCGTCGCGGCGTTTGAATCACTCGCGCATGAGCATCAGGGCGGCTTCCCGCTCCAGATCGAGATACGGTTCGCCGCTGACGTCGATCGCGACTCGATCGATCGTGCCACCGGTGAAGCGGTGGGGGGATTCGCCCGGGTAGTCGTCGGTGATCGGCTCGCCCGGGTGGCGGCCGACATACGCCCCGGCACCGGCGATCGCGAACGCACCGAGCTGCGTCTTGATTCGCCCCTCTCCGACCTTGCGGTCGGCGTGGAACAGCGACAGGATCCCGGTAGTGAACGTGGGTTCCTGCCCGTCCTTGTCGAACGACGCGGACAGGATAAGGTCCGTTCCGGCGGGGATGTCCTCGGAGCCGACGATCATCTGTTCGTCGCTGCCCACGAAGTTGTTGACGTAATGCAGCCGGTTGTTCTTCACATACAGTGCGTGGCCTCCGAAACGGGAACCGATGGCGAAGAGGACGCCTTCGGCTCCCGGCGCCGGGATGTCGACGAGCGCGCCGATCACGAACGATCGGCCGCGGGTGTTGACTGCCTGCCACTCGGACACGGCGGCGACGTCCGGGTAATAGACGTATCGGTTTCG
>SEEV01001006.1 GCA_004211695.1 Rhodococcus sp. (in: high G+C Gram-positive bacteria) | reverse complement strand
CTCGGAGTCGCGTTCGTCGAGATCCACGCCGGCCTCGACGAGCAGGCCCAGCCCGGCTACTCCATCCAGACCCTCCTCGACGACGGCAAGATCGCCGGTGTCCCGTTCTCCGTCGCCGGTGGCGTCAAGGTCGACACCATCGCCGCCGTCCGCGATGCGGGTGCCGACGTCGCCGTCGCCGGTGGCGCGATCTACAGCGCCGAGGACCCCGCCGCGGCCGCGAAGGCGCTCAGGGACGCGCTCGCGAAGTAGCCACAAACGCGAAAGACCCCGAACACTTTCGTGTTCGGGGTCTTTCGTCGTCGGTTTTCCGCTGCGAGGTCAGAGCGTCCGCCACACCCGACCGGTCCGGCTGAGCATCCGCTCCGCCGACGCCGGACCGGACGACCCGGAACGATACGCCTCCGGTCGACTGCAACCCGCCCAGTAGTCGAGCAGCGGATCGACTACCTTCCAGGACCATTCGACCTCCTCCCTGCGAGGGAAGAGTGTGGCGTCGCCACGCAGCACGTCACAGATCAGCCGTTCGTAGGCCTCCGGTGCCGGGTCGAACACCGACCGGAAGTCCATCCCGAGGCTGACCGGCTGAATGTGCATGCCGCCGCCGGGGCGTTTGGCGCCGATGTGCAGTTCGATTCCGTCGTCGGGCTGGACTCGGAAGACGAGTACGTTCGAGACCGCCGCGGCCCGGGCAGCGGGCGACCCATGGACGGGCGGTGTGAACGTCACCGCGATCTCGGTCGTCCGCCGCGCCAGGCGTTTACCGGTGCGGATGTAGAACGGCACGCCGGCCCACCGGCGGGTCGCGATCCCCACGGTCAGGGCCGCGAAGGTCTCGGTCGCCGAGTCGGCAGGGAACCCTGCCTCGTCGGCCAATCCTGGTACGGGAAGACCGTTCTCCACGCCCGCACCGTATTGGCCACGGGCTGATGTCTCGGCGAGCGGTCCGAGGAGTTCGGTGGCGGAGAGGACCTTGATCTTCTCGGCGGCGATGCTGTCGGCGTCGAACGCGACGGGTTCTTCCATCGCGATCAACGCCAGTAGTTGCAGCAGGTGGTTCT
>SEEV01001005.1 GCA_004211695.1 Rhodococcus sp. (in: high G+C Gram-positive bacteria) | reverse complement strand
GACATGCTGGCCTACGACGGTGTGCTGTGGCGGATCCACCGCACCACCGGTCCTCACGTGGTGTCCTGGCGGACTCTGCGCACCTACGGGCCGATCGCGTCCATGCGCTACGACCCGCACCCCGGCCCCGCCCCGGCAGCGACCACCATCGGGGTCCTCTACGCCGCCTGCGATGTCGCCACTGCGCTGGCCGAGGTGTACCAGGCGACACGGACGATCGACACCGCGATCGGGGCGCCTGCCCTGACAGGGTGGCGCCCGACCCGTCCCCTGAATCTGCTGAATCTCACCGAAACCTGGCTGGTACGTAACCAAGCCTCGTACGCACTGCTTCACGGACCGCGTACCGTGTGCCGAACCTGGGCGCGCACCATCCACCTGACATGGCTGCACCTCGACGGTCTGTACGTACCGTCCACCATGACCGGCCGTCCGAACGTCGTGCTGTGGAACCCCGCCGCCGACTCGTTCCCCGCCGACCCCGAGTTCACTCGACCACTCGATCACCCGCGCGTGCGGCCCATCCTCCGCACCGCCGCACGCACCATCGGGTACGCATCGACGGTCTAACTCTGTCCCGGCCCGCACCGATCGGATTCGACGGGATCATCGTCGCCGTGGTGGGTGCGGATCGCCGCCATCCCGAGCGCATACCGCACACCGCTGACCGTCGAGCAGGCTCGTTGGCGCCGCCTGAAGCCTGGTTGGGTCAACCGTCCGCGGTCGTGCCGGCACCCGCGGTCGGACACCTCGCCGCGCTACGAACCCGGTGGACACCCACGGGCACGGGCGGAAAACCAGCTCCACGACGCCCACCGTGCCGCCCTCGCCCTCGTCCTCGCGCAGAGGGCCACGGTCGTCACCTTTGGGCAACGACGTCGCCGGGTTCGGTGCGTGGGCGGCAGCCGGAATCCTAGAGCCCCAATGCCTCCCGCAGCCGGCGCACGCTCATCGCCCCCGGCCGCTCCTCCTGCGGGAAGGAGTCGAGCAGCCGGATCAGGTCGTCGCGGCGGGTGGGGTCGGCGGCGCACTCGCGCGGGGTGTGATCACCGAGGGCGGGGAT
>SEEV01001004.1 GCA_004211695.1 Rhodococcus sp. (in: high G+C Gram-positive bacteria) | reverse complement strand
CGGCCGACCTCGTCGATGTCGTCGACCTGCCAGCTGGTGTGGTGCATGAAGTTCACCGGTGCGGCCATGACGAGGACGTTGTGGTGCTCGACGGAGCAGCGCAGGAACGCGGCCTTGTCGCCCATGTAGTCGCTGACCTTGAAGCCGAGACCGTCGGTGAAGAACTTCATTGTGGTCTCGAGGTCGGTGGACCCGATCACCGCGTGTCCGAGTTTGCGGGGGCGGACCGGATCGGTGCGGGTGAGGAACGGGGCCCGCCCCCAGCGGTCGATCCGGCCCGGCCCGTTGTAGAGGGTGGCGGGGACCGCGGGGTCGATGACGATCCGGGGCCGGACCGCCACCCTTACGATCGTGCCGGTGACCGGTTCGACGGTGCGGACGGAGGTGCCGTCGTGCTCGGGTGCCAGACCGAGTCGGTCCAGGCGGGCGGTGATGGCGGCGATGTCGTCGGGGTCGTCGGCGGCGACGGTCAATTCGACCAGCCTGCGGGTGGGTGCGTGGACGATCTCGAGTTGTTCGCCGCCGTTGACGGTGGCGAACACCCCGGCGCCGCGGTGGGCGAGACCGAAATCGGTGTAGTAGGAGATGGTGTCGTCGACGTTGGGCACACCGACGGTGACCTTGCCCAGCCCGTGCAGAGCCATGATTCCTCCCTTACTTCGAGTCAGGGTTGGCGACGAAACGCTGGTGCAGTTCGCCGATGCCGTCGATCCAGCTGTCGAGCTTCTCGCCGGCCTGCAGGAAACGCTGCGGCTCGCGGCCGACCCCGACACCGGCCGGGGTGCCGGTGAAGATGACATCACCCGGGTAGAGGGTCACAGTGCGCGAGAGGGTGGCGATCAGCTTGGAGACCGGAAAGATCAGGTCCCGGGTGCGGCCCTTCTGCACTTCCTCGCCGTCGATGGCGCAGCCGAGTTCGAGGTCGTCGGGGTCGGCGAACTCGTCCGGGGTGACCAGCCAGGGACCCTGCGGGGAGAACCCGGCGAAGGACTTGCCGAGGCCGAATTGCGGTGCCGGCCCGCGGGTCTGGGTGATCCGTTCGGAAATATCCTGCCCCGCGGTGAG
>SEEV01000440.1 GCA_004211695.1 Rhodococcus sp. (in: high G+C Gram-positive bacteria) | reverse complement strand
TCCAATTCTGCACGGTCCGAGGCCGTCATCCGCGAAATGAAAGCTATGAGTTGCCTGAGACCGCTGGCGGTGAGGGTGCGCTTGACCCGCGGGCCCGCGCCGGACGGTGCCGCGCCCGTCAGGCGGGCCAGCGAGCGGAACGTCTTGGACGTGCCCACGGCCCGATCCCACTGCCCCGCCGCGCGCAGTTCCTTGGACGGGACCGTCAGTTCAGCGTCCAGCCAATCCCGCAGCACCGCCACGCGACGTTTACCCGGCGGGTCGGCCTCGAGCCAGTCCCGGGTCAGTCGGCCCGCGCCGAGTTGCAGCGACAGCGCGACGTCCGGGTCCTCGTCGCCGCCCGTTGTCAGCTCGAGGGATCCGCCGCCGATGTCGAGGTTCAGGATGCGGCCCGCACTCCAACCGAACCAGCGGCGCACGGCGAGGAACGTCAGCCGGGCCTCGTCGACACCGGACAGGACCTCGAGCGTCACCCCGGTCTCGGTGTGTACCCGCGCGAGCACGTCGTCCGAGTTGTTGGCGTCGCGCACGGCGGAGGTGGCGAAGGCCATGAGCTCCCCGCATCCCGATGTCCTCGCGATGCTAGCGAAGTCTGCCACCGTCGTGACCAGGCGATCTGCACCCTGGGAGGTGATGTCACCCCGGTCGTCGGTGTTCTCCGCCAACCGCAGAGTCGACTTGGTCGAACTCATCGGTGTGGGGTGGCCGCCCCTGTGGGCGTCCACTACGAGCAGATGGACGGTATTGCTTCCGACGTCGAGTACCCCTAGTCGCACATTGACACGGTACTGGGTCTACCGTCGGGCTTTGTGACAGCACGTAAAGCAGGGCGTTCACACAAGATGAAGCCCAGCCCTGAAGTACCCCTCGACTTCGCTCGTGAATGGGTCGAATTTCCCGACCCCGACAACGTCGAGCACATCATCGCCGCGGACATGACGTGGCTGCTCTCCCACTGGACCTGCGTGTTCGGCACCCCCGCCTGCCAGGGCATCATCGGTGACCGCCCGGACGACGGCTGCTGTTCCCACGGCGCCTTCCTCTCCGACGAGGAGGATCTGGAGAAGCTGAACGCGTCAGTGAAGATGCTCACACCCGAGGACTGGCAGTTCATGGAGAAGGGCCTCGGCAAGAAGGGGTACATCGAGGAGGACGACCTCGAGGACGAGCCCGCGCTGCGCACCCGCCGCTACCAGGGCGCCTGCATCTTCCTGAACCGCCCCGGCTTCGCGGGCGGTGTCGGTTGCTCGCTGCACTCGATGGCCCTCAAGCGCGGGATCGAACCTCTCGAGGTCAAGCCCGACGTGTGCTGGCAGCTCCCGATCCGCCGCACCCAGGAATGGGTCGAACGGCCGGACGGCGAGCAGATCCTCAAGACCACCATCAGCGAGTACGACCGTCGGGGCTGGGGCGAGGGCGGCGCCGACCTGGACTGGTACTGCTCCGGCTCCCCCGACGCCCACGTGGGCGCCAAGGCCGTCTGGCAGTCGTATGCGCCGGAACTGACGGAACTGCTCGGCAAGGCCGCGTACGCCGAGTTGGCGAAGCTGTGCAAGCGCAGGGCGGGCCTCGGGTTGATCGCCGTCCACCCGGCCACCGCGGCGGCGCAGGCGAAGGCCGCCGAGTAACACATCAGACTCACCGGTCGATTTCCCTGTCACGGCCCCTTTCCGGGCACAGCCATGATGGGAGAGATCATGTTCGCTCGAATTCTGTCCGGTGCCCTGCTGACCGCCGCCGCAGCAACACTTGCCCTGGCGCCGACGGCGTCGGCCGATCCGACCCCGGACTGGAACACTTTCCACGACAAGACCGCCAACTTCGTCGCACCGTTCGATCCGGGCGCCTTCGGCGAAAAGGGTGACCGGGCGCTCGTGCTGAGCCCGTACGGGACCGGCCGGGTCATCGAGTGCAAGGGCGACGGGCACTACGTCGCGGTCTACTGCCGCCAGTTCGACGACCAGGGTCGCGAGCACGCCATCACGCAGATCATCTCGGCACCGTTCCGCGGGGTCTACGTGTACAACCCGTTCTGATGAAGCGTGCGATCCTCGCGGGCGCAGTCGCGGCAGCATCCCTCACAGTGTTCGCGCCGACCGCCGCCGCCGAGCCGACCTCGACGGTCGGCGGATGCGAGGCGTACTTCAGGACACCACTGGACCTCGAGGCGTACTGGGGCAACCCCGGAATGCACCTTCTGTTCAGCCCGTTCGGGGCCCGACGGCCGATCGACTGTGTATGGAAGGACGGTCAGGTCACGTTCCAGCAGCACGACCTTTCCGGTAGTGCGCACGAACTGCGCGAGCTGCCGAACTTCCGTCCCGACTATTACTCGTCGGTGCGCTGGTTCGTTCCCTGACAAACGCCCACGAATTCGTCAGCCGCACATGCAATTGCGTGTGCGGCCGACTATTTCGCGTGAATCTGCCGCTCAGGCTTCCAGTTTGTAGCCCAGGCCGCGGACGGTGACGAGGTGTTCGGGCTTGGCCGGGTCGGTCTCGATCTTCGAGCGCAGACGCTTGACGTGGACGTCGAGGGTCTTGGTGTCACCCACGTAGTCCGCGCCCCACACCCGGTCGATCAACTGCCCGCGGGTGAGCACCCGGCCCGAGTTCCGCAGCAGGTACTCGAGGAGGTCGAACTCCTTGAGCGGCAGCGTGACCGCCTCGCCGTTGACCTGGACCACGTGACGCTCGACGTCCATGCGGACCGGTCCCGCCTCGAGGACGGCCGAATCCTGCGCGACGTCGAGTTCGCTGTCGACCCCGCGGCGCAGGACCGCGCGGATGCGGGCGATCAGTTCGCGCGCCGAGTACGGCTTGGTCACGTAGTCGTCGGCGCCGAGTTCGAGCCCCACCACCTTGTCGATCTCGCTGTCCCGTGCCGTCACCATGATGACGGGGACCCCGGACCGGCTGCGGAGTTGCTTGCAGACGTCGGTGCCGCTCATGCCGGGCAGCATGAGGTCGAGGAGGACGATGTCGGCACCGGCCCGGTCGAACTCGGCGAGCGCGGACGGTCCGTCTCCGACGATCGTCGTCTCGAACCCCTCCTTGCGGAGCAGGAATGCCAATGGGTCGGCCAGTGACTCCTCGTCTTCCACGATCAGCACACTTGTCATCGCTTGGCCTCCATACCGATTTCTCTCTTCCCCACGTTTCCGCCGTCGGCGTCCACTGTCTCGATGTGTGCAGGTATCTGCAGGGTAAACGTCGAACCTGTTCCGGGCTTGCTCCACAAGTCGATGGATCCGTTGTGGTTGGCGGCCACGTGTTTGACGATCGCGAGGCCGAGGCCCGTTCCGCCGGTCGCCCGCGCCCGCGCCTTGTCGACGCGGAAGAAGCGTTCGAACACGCGCTCCTGGTCGGCCTTGGCGATGCCTTCGCCGCGGTCGGTCACCGAGATCGCCACGTTGTCACCGCGGATCGACCGGCTCACCGAGACCGGGCTTCCCTTCGGCGAATAGGCGATGGCGTTCTGCACCAGATTGGACAGCGCGGTGACGAGAAGGGCGCGGTCGCCGAGCACTTCGTAGCCGCTGTTGTGGTCCGTGGTGACGGCGATGCCGGCGGCTTCGGCGGAGATCTTGCAGCGCTGCAGGGCCTCGTCCACCACCTCGTCGACCGAGACGGCCTCGAGGTCGGGCAGCTTCTCGGCGCCCTGCAGCCGCGACAGCGCGATCAGTTCGGTGACCATCTTGCCGAGCCGGACGGATTCACCGAGCACGCGTTCGCCGAAGTGCCGCACCGAATCGGGGTCGTCCGCCGATTCGAGGAGTGCCTCCGCCAGCAGACCCATCGCGCCGACCGGCGTCTTGAGTTCGTGGCTGACGTTGGCGACGAAGTCGCGGCGGGTCGCCTCCATGCGCACCTGTTCGGAGTCGTCGTCGGCGAACAGGACCACGAAGTTGTGGTCTTCCTTGCTGAGCAGTCGGGCGGTGCCGCGCACCGCGATCCGGTCGCGTCCTCGTTGCGGGTTCTTCGTGCTGAGGTCGACCTCGACGGGTTCACCGGTTTCGAGGACCCGGAGCGCCGCCACCCACGCGCGGTCGTCGACGAGCCGGTTCCGCACCAGGCCCAGTTCCTCGGCACGGGGATTGAACAGGACGACGTCGTGGAACTGGTCGACCACGGCGATGCCGCTCTCGGATGCCAGCACGATCAGGTCGAGCACCTGCGACATCGTGAGTCCGGATGTTTCTTCCATGCGCTGCGCCTGCCGGGTGGACAGCATCGGGATCAGCACGCCACCGACGAGGTACCCGACGAAGCCGCCCACGATGGCAAGCAAGACGGCTTGAACAACACTCACGCCTGAATCGTACGTTCGCGCGGCGGGCCGGTTACGCAGGGTCCGGGCATTTCCGCGCACGTCACACCCGGGAACCGGACTCTTCGTCCGCAGTTAACCTGCCGTTGGCCGGACGTCCCGCGGACGGGACATCCGGCCGGGCACACGGGTTACTTCCCGCCCTGGTTCGCGACAGCGGCCGCGCCCGCGGCGGCGGCCTCGGGGTCGAGGTACGTGCCACCGGGGTTGAGGGGCTTCAGGTTCTCGTCGAGGTCGTATCGCAGCGGGATGCCCGTCGGGATGTTCAGGGCGGCGATGTCCTCGTCGGAGATTCCGTCGAGGTGCTTGACGAGGGCGCGCAGCGAGTTGCCGTGCGCGGTGATCAGCACGGTCTTGCCGGCCCGCAGGTCGGCGGAGATGGTGTCTTCCCAGTACGGGAGCAGGCGGACGACGACGTCCTTCAGGCATTCCGTCAGCGGCACCTGGTCGAGGTCGGCGTAGCGGGGATCGGCGTCCTGGCTGTACTCGCTGCCGGCCTCGATCGGCGGCGGCGGGGTGTCGTAGCTGCGGCGCCACAGCATGAACTGCTCATCGCCGTACTTGTCCTTGACCTGCGCCTTGTTGCGTCCCTGCAGGGCGCCGTAGTGGCGTTCGTTGAGTCGCCAGTCGCGGATGACGGGAATCCAGTGCCGGTCAGCCGTGTCGAGCGCGATGTTGGCGGTGCTGATGGCGCGACGCAGCAGCGACGTGTACAGCACGTCGGGGAGCAGGTTGTGCTCGAGCAGCAGTTCGCCGGCACGCTTGCCCTCGGCGATGCCCTTATCGGTCAGGTGGACGTCCACCCAGCCGGTGAACAAGTTGAGCGCATTCCATTCGCTCTCGCCGTGGCGGAGCAGCACAAGGGTTCCGGTACTCAT
>SEEV01000076.1 GCA_004211695.1 Rhodococcus sp. (in: high G+C Gram-positive bacteria) | reverse complement strand
CCTCGAACCCCTCGCCGGCACCGCATAACCACACGCCGGACCAACCACCTCCACCGCGACGACCGGCGGGTAACCGGGTCTGTCCTCACCAAGTCGTGGTCACCATATTTTCGTATCAGCAATCCAGGTGCGCTCCGCTGGCCCCTCCGTGGATAGGGAAAATGTGGATCGATGACCTGCCCTGGTAGGTCGACTGTACTGGCATCGGGAGCGGGTGAGAGCGCAGGATTTTCATGTGTGCGTTGCGGTCGACCCCGATCCGTCTGTGGTGCCGGTGAGCCTGCGTGTCAGCATGGTGGCGGAGGGCCAATCTTCATCCGCGGGAACCGTGGAATGTTGCCTTCGAGCACGAGTAAGAGAGTTCTGTCTTCATCCCGCCCTCCCCGCAACGCGCACCCGAACGAGCGAATACGTGCCACCAGTGACGGCGAGAGGGTGATCGGCGATGGAAGTGGTGCACCCCCGGTGCGCGGGAATCGACATCTCCAAGAAGGACGCGAAGGTGTGCGTGCGGATCCAGGGCCGCGGCAGCAGGCGCACCTCGGCGACGGTGACGACGTGGGGCGCGATGACCAACCAGATCCTTGCCCTGCGCGAGCACCTGGTCGAACAGCAGGTCACCTGCGTGGTGATGGAAGCAACCGGCAACTACTGGAAACCCTATTTCTATCTCCTCGAGGACACTCTCGAGGTGATGCTCGTCAACGCCCACGACGCCCGAAACATGCCGGGCCGCAAGAGCGATGTGTCCGACGCCGCCTGGCTGGCCGACCTCGGCGCGCACGGATTGCTACGCGGGTCACTGGTGCCGCCGCCACCGATTCGCCGTCTGCGTGATCTCACCCGGGCCCGCACCGCGCTGACTCGCGACCGCGCCCGGCAGGTGCAACGAATCGAGAAGGTCCTCGAGGACGCCGGGATCAAACTGTCCTCGGTCGCCACCGACATCATGGGGGTCTCCGGTCGAGCGATGCTCGACGCCCTCATCGACGGCCGTGACGATCCCGCCGTCATCGCGGGGCTGGCCAAGGGACGGATGCGGTCGAAGATCCCGGTATTGGCCGAGGCCCTGACCGGACGATTCACGCCCCACCACGCGTTCTTGATCAGCATGCACCTGACGCTGATCGACCAGTACGGGCAGGCCCTCGGTGAGCTCGACACCAGGATTGCCGAGGCGATGGAACCTTTTCAGGCGGCCCGGGACCTGCTGACGAGCATCCCGGGTTTCTCGACGACCGTCGCTGAGGTAGTCCTCGCCGAAACCGGCGGCGACATGCGGGTGTTTCCCACCGCCGGGCACCTCGCGTCCTGGGCCGGCACCGCACCCGGATCGCACGAATCCGCCGGCCGGGTCAAGTCAACGAAGACCAGACCGGGCAACCGGCACCTCGAGGGTGCCCTCGGCACCGCGGCGCTGTCCGTGTCCCGCTCGAAGGGCACCTACTTCTCGGCCAAGTACAAGCGGATCGCGTCCCGCCAAGGTCCGATGAAGGCGCTCGTCGCCGTGCAGCATGCCATGCTCGTCGCCGCCTGGAACATGCTCACCAACGGTGACCTCTACCGCGACCCCGGACCCGACTACTACACCCGACGCGTCCCCACCAACACCAGAGCCCGCGCCATCAGCCAGCTCGAATCACTGGGCTACCGCGTCATCCTCGAACCCGCAGCCGGCACCGCATAACCACACGCCGGACCACGCCAGCCCACTGGGACATCGGCGGGTCACCCCCGCCCGCCCTCACCCGCGGTGGTCACCTAATTTTCGTAAGAGACATTACGTCAACAGTTGAGAGCCTGCGCTGCGGTGGCGCCGTAATTCCTGATGCCGTCCGTGACGACAAAGACATCGCTCAAGATAACCCCCAGTGAAAAGCGTTCCGCAGACTTTATCTCACGAGACCGACGCGCACGGCTAGAGGTGACGGGGTGTTCCGGTCGCCGTCTCGGCGAGGAGTGTCCGCGACTTCGACCGGATATCGTCCATCGGCTTCGTCCATCCGAGGGCGCGGAGGCACGTGTCGGCGAGGAGGCCGGCGGCACCCTCGTTCTCGCGTCCGGGGAGCAGGCCGCGTTCGATGTCGGCGCGGGTTGCGATGGCGCTCTCGACGATTCGGAACGGCAGGTCGGCGAGGGTGGGGGAGGCGTTGCCGGAGCCGTCGGCGATCTCGGCGAGCGCGAGGTCCGCGAGCTGTCGATAGTGCCCGCGCAGCAGTGTGCGCTGGGTGCGGAACGGCTCGAATCGATCGGTCAGCAGTTCCGGGAGGAGGTACAGCGCACCGAGATTCCACTTGGTGGTGGTGAGCTGGGTGACGTCGAAGGTGGCCAGTGCGTGCAGGCGCACGGTGGCGGGCTCGGGGGCGTCGGAGATCCGGTCGGCGGCGGCCAGCGCGGGGGAGACCGTCTCCTCGAGGAGCGCTGCCAGGATCTCTTCCTTGTTGGGGAAGTGGTGGTACAGAGAGGCCTGCCTGATGCCGACCATCTCGGCGATCTGCCGGGTCGACGTGGCTGCGAAACCTTTGGTGGTGAACAGCTCTCCGGCGGCGTCGAGGATCTCCTCGGGAGTGCTCTGCCCCGGTCTGCGCTGACTGGTCAGTCGGGGTCGTCCCGGCCCTGTGGTCACCGCTCCATGATGTCAGGTGGCGTCCAGGATCGACGGTGGCCACCCGCCGTGAGGGTTTCGTCACGCCCCCGAAACGTAGGCAACGATGCTGTTACGACCGGCCGCGATCTGTATACGCGGGCGTCACCCACGGAGGCCTCTCCCCGAGAAAACTATCGAGCGACAGATATTGCTCTCGCCGAAGGAGAAAGCCCTTGAGTACACCCACAAGGACTGCGCAAGTGCTGTCCGCGCCGGTACCCGCACCTCCCCGCCGGTCCGGTGGGGCCGGCGTCGACGACACGGGCGACCTCGGCGAATTCGGCTACGAGCAGCAACTTCACCGTTCGCTGGGCAAGTTCGCCTCGTTCGCCGCCGGGTTCTCGTTCGTCTCCATCCTCACCACCATCTTCCAGCTGTTCGGGCTCGGATTCGGGTTCGCCGGACCGGCGTTCTTCTGGACATGGCCCGTCGTGTTCGTCGGCCAGTTCATGGTGGCGCTCAACTTCGCCGAGCTGGCCGCCCGCTACCCCATCTCCGGCGCGATCTACCAGTGGTCACGTCGGATGGGCGGTGAGATCGTCGGCTGGTTCGCCGGATGGTTCATGATCCTCGCGCAGATGGTGACGGCCTCCGCCGCGGCCATCGCCCTGCAGGTCGTGCTTCCCAACGTGTGGAGCGGATTCCAGATCATCGGCGAGGAAAGCACATTGACGTCCGCGAGCGGCGCCGCCAACGCGGTACTGCTGGGGTCCGTCCTCCTCGTGCTGACGACGTTCATCAACTCCATCGGCGTCAACTGGATGTCCAGGATCAACAACATCGGCGTCACCTGCGAGATCATCGGCGTCATCGCGGTGATCGGCATGTTCTTCACGCACGCCCAGCGCGGGCCGCAGGTCGTGTTCGACACCGGCACCGCCGGAGCATCACCCGGATACGGCTGGGCGTGGATCGTCTCGGGGCTGATGGCGGCCTACGTGATGGTCGGGTTCGGTTCCGCCGGCGAACTGGCCGAGGAGACGAGGAACCCGCGCCGGGTGGCGCCGCGCACGATCCGCCTCGCGCTCTCCGTGTCGGCCCTGGGCGGCGGGCTGATGATCATCGGTGCACTCATGGCCGCACCGAGCCTGACCGACGGGCGCCTCGCCACCGAAGGTCTGCCGTATGTGCTCTCGTCGATCCTCAGCTCCCCGTGGGGCACGCTCCTCCTCGTCGACGTCGCGATCGCCGTGTTCGTCTGCACGCTCGCCATCCAGACCGCGGCGTCCCGGCTGGTGTTCTCGATGGCCCGCGACGGACGCCTGCCCGCCTCGCAGATCCTGTCGAAGGTGAACACCCGCACCGGAACCCCCATCGCGCCGTCCGTCCTGATCGGAGTCGTCTGCATCGGCATCCTCGCCGTCAACGTCGGGAACTCCGCGATCTTCGCGACCCTCTCGAGCGTCTGCATCATCCTGATCTACCTCGCGTACCTGATGGTCACGGTGCCGCTCCTGCTGCGGAGGCTGAAGGGCTGGCCGCACGGCGGACCCCAGGTCGACGCGGACGGACGGAAGCTGTTCTCGCTCGGTCGGTTCGGACTTCCCGTCAACATCCTCGCGGTCGGCTACGGGGCGCTGATGGTCGTCAACCTGTCCTGGCCGCGAGCGGAGATCTTCGACCCCAGCGGCGACTACCCCCTCCTGCGGTGGGCCGCCCCCGTCACCGTCGCCGCGGTCGTCGCGCTCGGAATCGCGTGCTTCCCGCGCGGCCGCACGACCCCCAACCCCGTCACGATCGGAGCCTGACATGACCTCAGTGGACACCTCGACCACCAGCGCCGCGAGGGAACACGCACGTGCCCAGGCGAGAGTGATCACCGACTCGATGCCGGTGGTCCCGGCGTCGGCCTGGCCCACCCCGCCGTCCGGGATCGATCCGGCACTGCTCACGTGGGCCGAGACGGTCCCCGGCGGCCGGTACACCACGAAGGTGCTGGCCCGCGGAACCCGACTGCGACTGCGCGACGTCGACGGCCGGGCCTGCGCACACCTGCTGCTGTACCGCGCGGACGCACCGTGGGAGCGGTTGAACGTCGCCGACACCGTCAAGGTGCCCTGGCAGGCGTACACCGGGGCGGGACATCCGCTGCTCTCCGACCAGGGCCGCGTGCTCGCGACCGTCGTGTCGGACGGGTCCGGGCACCATGACGCACTGTGCGGCACCACGTCGCTCGCCTCGAATACCGCGAAATACGGTGACGGCAGCCTGCATTCGCCGTCCCCGGCCGGCCGTGAGCTCTTCACCGTGGCCGCTGCGAAGCACTGCCTCGAGCGGCGTGACCTCCCGCCGTCGCTGTCGTTCTTCCACGGGGTGCGGGTCGGTGCGGACGGGGCGCTGAGCAGCATCGGATCGGCCGGCGCGGACACCGCGGTCGACCTGCTGATCCACCTCCCGGTGACCGTGCTGATCGCCAACACGGCGCATCCCCTCGATCCGTCGCCGACGTACGACACGACCGCGCTCGAAGTGCTCGCGTGGACCGGGGAGGCAGTCGCCGAGCCGGTCGACGCCGACCCGGAGTACCGACGCGCCTTACTCAACACCGAAGACGTCTGGGCTGCCACACAGCACCAGGGACGGGAGCAGGCATGACCACCACCATCGAGACCGCACCGCTGGTACCGGGAACGGTGATGCTGGACGAGGAAGTCGGCGCCCGGGGACCCTGGTCCGCCGTCGTCGCGGCCGGTGACGTCCTGACCATCGTGGATCTGTGCGGCAACCAGGCCGTGGACACCCTGATCTACGCGGCCGACGACCACCGGCACCGGTACTCGGCCGCCGCGACCGTGTCGGCGCAGCGAAATCTGTTCCTGACCACGGGAAGCGTTCTCCGAACCGACGATCACGACCCGCTGATGACGCTCGTGGCAGACGAGGTCGGCTCCCACGACACGGTGGGCGGCGCCTGCTCGCAGGAGTCCAACACCCTCCGATACGGCCACCACACCAAACACCAGCACGCGTGCGTCGAGAACTTCCTGGCGGAAGGTTCCCGATGGGGGATCGGGAAGCGGGATCTGGTGTCGAACATCAACTTCTTCATGAACGTTCCCGTCGACGCCGACGGCACTCTCGGAATCGTCGACGGACTGTCCGCACCTGGCCGTCGCCTCGCACTCAGGGCGGAGCGGGACGTTCTGGTACTAGTGTCCAATTGCCCGCAGATCAACAACCCCTGCAACGGTTTCGATCCGACCCCGGTTCGGATGATCGTGACCCGGCCGGCGGGAGCATCGGCATGAGCGCCAAGATCACCGTTCTCCGGCCCGGCATGCTCACCACCGTCCAGGACTACCCGGGACGGATCGGGTACTGGCACGTCGGTGTGCCGCCGTCAGGGCCCATGGACGACCTGTCGTTCCGGCTCGGCAACACCGCACTCGGGAACGCCGAAGGAGTCGCCGGAATCGAGTGCGCCATGTCCGGTCCCGCGTTGCAATTCGACGAGGACACGATGGTCTGTGTGACGGGTGCGCCCGCACCGGTCACCGTCGACGGGGTGCTGCAGGCGCAGTGGCGTCCGGTGCGGGTTCCGGCGGGCGGAGTCCTGGACGTCGGGGCGGTGGCGGGCCCCGGTCTGCGCATCTATGTCCTCGTCCAGGGCGGCCTCGACGTCGAGGGGTTCCTGGGTAGCGCGTCGACGTTCGCCCTCGGCAAGTTCGGCGGTCACGAGGGCCGCACGCTGCGGCAGGGCGACGTGCTCGCGGTCGGTGAACCGGGCCGTGGCCGCACGGCCGCGGTTCCCGCCGAACACGTTCCGGCCCTGTGCAGTCGGTGGGAGATCGCGGTCACCGAGGGACCGCACGGCGCACCCGAGTTCTTCACCCGCGCCGACATCGACACGCTGTACGGGACCGACTACGAGGTGCATTTCAATTCGGATCGCACCGGGGTGCGGTTGATCGGGCCCAAGCCCGACTGGGCGCGCACGGACGGCGGCGAGGCGGGACTGCACCCGTCCAACATCCACGACAACGCCTACTCGGTCGGAGCCCTCGACTTCACGGGGGACACTCCGATTCTCCTGGGCCCGGACGGTCCGAGCCTCGGTGGGTTCGTGTGCCCGGTCACCGTCGTGTCCGCGGAGCGCTGGAAGCTCGGGCAACTGGCCCCCGGCAACATGATTCGCTTCGTGCCGATCCGGGCCGACCGGGCCGCGTCCCCACGTGCGCTGGGGCCCGCACGGCGGGCGGCGCACTCGACGGTCTTCTCCACCATCGGAGACCGCGACGACGGCGTGATCGCCCGGCGCGAGGGCGAGACCGCCGTGACGTACCGGCGCTCCGGCGACGACAACGTGCTGGTCGAATACGGCGACATGAGCCTCGACCTGGCGCTTCGGGCCCGTGCCCATGCGCTGCACCAGCGTCTCGAGGTCGAGAAGCCGGCCGGACTGCTCGACCTGACACCGGGCATCCGGTCGCTGCAGGTCCGGGTCGACCCCGACGTGCTGCCGATCCCCACGCTCATGGGGCTGCTCGGCGAGGCCGAGGACGCGCTGCCCGCGGCGAACGAACTCGTGGTGCCCAGCCGGTCCGTGCGGATGCCGCTGTCGTGGGACGACCCCTCGACCCGTGAGGCGATCCAGCGGTACATGCACGGTGTCCGCTCCGACGCACCGTGGTGCCCGTGGAACATCGAGTTCATCCGCCGCATGAACGGCCTCGTCAGTGTCGACGACGTGTTCGACACCGTCTTCGGTGCGGAGTACATGGTGCTCGGACTCGGCGACGTCTACCTCGGCGCACCCGTCGCGACACCCCTCGACCCCCGACATCGGCTGGTCACCACGAAGTACAACCCCGCCCGCACGTGGACGCCGGAGAACGCGGTGGGCATCGGCGGCGCCTATCTGTGCATCTACGGAATGGAGGGTCCGGGCGGCTACCAGTTCGTCGGCCGCACCACCCAGGTATGGAACCACCGGTACCCCGGGAAGTCCGGACCGTTCGAGGACGGCACACCCTGGCTGCTCCGGTTCTTCGACCGGATCTCCTGGTACCCGGTCGAACCGGACGAGCTGATGGACCTGCGATCCGACGTCGCAGCGGGCCGTGGCGGCGGCATCGACATCACCGACGGTACGTTCTCGCTCGCCGAACACCAGCAGTTCCTCACTGCGAATGCCGAAGCAATCGGCGACTTCCGAGCCGGACAGGCCGTCGCCTTCGCCGCCGAGCGGCAACGATGGTCCGAGGCAGGGGAGTTCGCGACGGTGGGCTGATCCGCGTTCCGCGAGCAGGTCGGTGAAGCTGTCCGGCCGGGGTGCGTCCGCGCGTTCCCGGGGCACGTAATGCTCTTCGACCACTCCGTTGTCATACGACTCGGTGTCCACCAGTTCGAGGCCACGCTGGTCGGATATCTCCGAGATTCAGGAGGGGCCCGGTGACACGACCGGATAGACGAAGAAATAGAACTCGTCCACCAACCCCAGCGCGAGGACCGATCGCGCGAAGGATGATCCGCCGGACAGCTGGATGTCTTTGCCCGGCTGAGCCTTCAGGTTCTCGAGATATCGCGCCAGCTCGTCGTCCGTGGCCACGACGACCTGTTCGGTGTTAGCCCATTCGGTCGACGGGCGATCTCCGGAGCGCTGCGCCCGACCAGCACCGTGTCGTAGGTCGAGTAGATTCGATCGATCGCGCGGTATTGGTCGTCGACGACGTCGTGGACCCACGCTACGGTGTCGTCGAGACGACCGTTGAGTGTCGTCATCATCTGCAGGACGATCTTGCGCATGTCGGTGTCCTCCGTTATGCCTGCCTCTCGGCGAGTTCGGCGAGCTGCTCCGTGACGGTGCCCCAGCCGTCGTAGAAGCCCATTTCTTCATGGGTGTCGCGGTCGGCGCGGTTCTTGTGCATCACGTGGGCGACGTACTCCGTGCCTGTCGGATGGTCCGCGAACGTGATGATCGCGGTCATGAACGGCTGTTCCGCGGGCCGCCAACCACCGACGAGGGAGTTGGTGAACACGATGCGTTCGAGATCGTCGACGGCGAGGAAGCAGCCGGCCATGTGCGGCACGAAATCGCCGCCGTCCTCGCTGATCTGGGTCGTGAACGCCCCGCCCGGGCGTAGTTCCATGTCGACGACCCGGCACCGGGACGGCGCGGGGACCCACCATTGCTCGAAGCTGGCGGGGTCGGTCCAGGCGCGCCACACGGCCGTTCGGGGTGCCTTGATGATGCGCGAAATCGTGAGGTCGAGATCTGTTCTGGCAGTGTCGGTCATGGCGATGTGTCCTTCGCGTGTGTGGTGTCTGTGTGTGTCGTGACTGCGTGTTCGGTGACGAATTGCTCCAGCCTGTCGGTGCGGCGCTCCCAGAGGTCCTGTTGCTCCGCGAGCCACGCTTCGACGGCGGTGAACGGCTCCTTCTCGATCGCGCACGTTCGTACGCGCCCCTCCTTGCGTGTCCGGATCCATCCGCTGTCCTCGAGGAAGTGGATGTGCTTCATGAACGAAGGCAGGGCCATGTCGAACGGTGTCGCGAGTTCGCTGACCGTTGCCGGGCCGCGGCTCAGCCGGCCCAGGACGGCGCGCCGGGTGGGGTCGGCGAGCGCTTGGAAGAGGCCGTTCAGCTGCTCCGAATACTGAGCCATAAGGGAAAGTATTCACCGCGACGATAGTTAGCGCAAGGGCTAAGTAATGTGGTCCGCCTCAGCCGAGGATGTTGGCGAGCTTGCCGTGCCCGGGGGTGAGGGGGACGTCCAGGGCGTCGTAGAGCCCCGGCGCGGCCGTTCGGAGCCACGGGATCGCGTTGACCAGGCGGCCCACGGCCGTGGCATTGCCGCCGGCGGCCCGATTGCCGGCCTCGTCGGTCGCCTCCACGTTCACCTCTATGCGCGGGCGGCCCTCGATGATCACCTTGTGAGCGCCGTCCCCGCCGTCGGGCGGCACAGGCCAGTCGGGGGCGCACGACGGATGGATTCGGGTGACGTGCTCGATGACGATCAGTGGCTTACCGCCCACGATGCCCTGGACCTCGAAACGAAGCGCCCCCTGAGTGCCCGCCTCGAATTCGCCCATGAGGTCGGTGGTGATCGTCTCGTCGAGCGGACGGCGCAGCAGCGTTTCGCGGATTTCGTCGACCTCCACGCCGAGGGCCCTGGCGATGAGCCGGATCTGGCCGCCCCACACCATCGTCGGCACCGTCGCCGCGACCATCGGCGGCTCGTAGTCCATCGGCTGACCCATGCCGACGAGATATCGCACCGAATCGTGCTGGTCGTAGGTGGTGTAGTCGAAGATCTCCTGGCACCGGATCTGGTCGATCGTCCCGGCGAGGCCAGTCATGAGAATCGGCAGGATGTCGTTGCCCCACCCCGGATCGACACCCGACACGAACAGGGCGCCGCCCCCCGACTTCGCCGCCGCCTCGATCGGGTCGCGCAACTCGGGCGGCGCATTGCGCTGGTCGTACAGCGCGTAGATCGACGGAGTCACGACGACGGAACCTGCGGTGAGGGCGCGGGTGATGTCGGCTGCCGCGTCGTCGGGCCGAATCTCGCCGGAGGCGGCGTAGACGACCGCGCCGGGGGAGTCCGCGAGTACGGTATCGGCGTCGTCGGTTGCTGCCACTCCCAATGAGCGGCCCATCCGCGCGAGGTCGCCGGCGTCGCGTCCGACTTTCTCCGGGTCGGCCACCACGACCGCGGAGAGCTCGAGCCCGGGATGCGCATCGACCGCGCGGATCGAAGCCCGCCCCACATTTCCGGTGCCCCACACCACGGTCCGGATCTTCCCCTGGTCAGCCATGGAATCGGACCCTACCGAGTTTGCGGGTCGCCATTGCGTGAATCGGGCAACGTCGGGAGTCGAGACCGCAAGTTCGAACGAACTTGGGGGAGGTTGCGTGGGTGGGCGTCGCGGGACCTGGCGAGGCCGAGAGTGGCCTGAACAAGGTGGACACCTTGTACGCGGCACTGTCGCGGGCGGTTGCCGGTATCGAGCCGATAGGGCGCGATAGCGCGGCGAGGTAATTCCGCGCGCCTCATCGCAATTCTCAGGCCAGGGCGCTGCCGGCCAGCCACTGTTCCCGCCACAGCTGCAGTGGGGCGCCGCCGGTGCCTCGGACCTCGACGTCGTCGCCGGGGGTGGAGAAAGTCGTAGAATCAGTGGGCGTTGTCGGGACTGAGGTTCAGACATCCGTGGGAGACGTTGGTGTTGCCCTGAGCCCAGATGGTGTCGGGGAGTTCGTGGAAGCGTCTACGTACATCTCATACTGTCTGCCACTGGTGTGGCGGACGCCTGAGATGTACGTGTGTCACGGCTACCGGTATCACCGTGCGGTGGTGTGGGTTGGACCGTGTCCCACACCGACGCTTGTGGTGCAGGAACATGCTGTTTCGGAGTCACCCCCAACCGCCGTGTTGCGGTGGGCAGGCTGCGGCGGACCCGGCGGTGCCGCGGCCGACGCGGTGTCGGACTTTTCTTGTCGCGCGATGGCCGCACCGGCGCATGTTCGGCCGCCCGGACCGCGGGCATCTGCCCCCGCCGCCTGGTGGCCTTGCCTCGACCCAGCAAGGCGCGTTTGGCCAGGTTCACCCCGGCGATGTGGTCGCGGTTGCCGCCCACCCGGCAACGTGGGCACCACGCGGTGTGGTAACCGCCGGGGCGTGCGAGGGGTTCGTCGCAGCCCGGACATTGTGCAGACGATCCTCGGGCGGGCACCGAGACCACCGCGATACCGACACCGGCGGCGGTGTGCGCGAGCGCGGCAACGGCTTGGCGGCGGGCGGACTGCGCGGCCCGATTGTTTTTGGCCCGTCCGTGTCCGCGGGTCTCGAGGGTGGTGAGATCCTCGACTGCGATCACCTGCGCGCCCGCCGCGGCGGCGTAGTCGGTGACCTGCCGGGCGAAGTCGAAGGCCAGTTCCCGGTTGATCTTCCCCCTCTTGATACCCACCGCGGTGCGGTGGCTGTCGAGGACGGCGATCTTCGCCTCCAGCTCGGCGCGAACCTCGGGCGGGGCGGCGCCGGCGAGTTGGGTCAACCGGGCCGCCTTGGCGTTCAGCAGCTGCCCCTCGGCTTGCAGGCGGGCCAGTTTGATCCCGAGGCCGCGGTCGTCGTAGGTCCAACCCCGGTAATCCGACGACAACCCATCAGCGCCCTGTGCAGCGATGGCGGCGGCACCCAGACTGGTCGGGGACCAATCCACCCCCACCGCGACTGTGGCCGAGTCCAGGTCGCCTGCCGGGACGAGTTCGGTCGCCGCGCAGCGCAACAACAGTCCCCGGCGGTCGAGGACCAGGGTCGGCAGATGCCAATCGGAGACATCTCTGCCGTGCAGGTGCGCGGGGATGGCGGCGGTCAGCCGGATCCGCCGCCACTGCGTCCGCCCCGCCGGGGTCGGGCAGGTGGGTAGCTTCACCGTCAACACCAGCTCACGCTCTGCGACGGTGATCTGCGCGAGTTGTCGATCGGCGGCCGAAAGTCGGGCCATCGCCGCCATCCGGGGCGGTTCCTGCACGTCGGTGATCCGCAACCGGCCGGCCGGTGCCCCGCCGCCGCGGCGGGCGCGGGCGGCGAGCTGGCGTCGTACTCCCCGAGCGAAACCAGGTGGCACAGCGTCGCCCGGTTCGGTTGGAGGCGCGAGAACCCCGGTGGCCGGATCGAATCGGGCCGAGAGTGCCGCGATCGCGGTTTCCCGGTAGGCCAGGGTCCGCAAGGTGGCCATCACCTGCGCGGTCACCACCCGGGTCACCCTCGACGGAACATGGACCCCGTCCGGGTAGGTCGGGTTCCAGCCGAGGCGGGCCGCGGCGACATGGCCTTGTGCGGGCAGCCGACGGTTGTGAGGGTCCAGGCCGGCGGCGAGCACATCGAACGTCGCCGGATGCCACAGGCGCGCCACCAACTCGGCGCCGGCCGCGGTGATCAGGTCGAGGAGCCACCCCACCCGGATATCGACCTCGTCGAGTCCGATCGGCTCACCGGTCGCGTCGTCGACCGCCACGTAGGGGCGGGTGGTGACCGCGAACTGCCGCGGCGCAGTCGATCCCGGCCCGGTCATGCCGGGCACAATTGACGATCGGCGAGCAACTTTGCGTTCGAAGAAGACCCGCGATCCCCCGAGGTGCTCATCGGTTACCCCTTCCCGACCGTGTGGCGGCGCCGCCCCGGAGCCGGTGTTGATTCTGTGTCGACCGCAGCGCAGAGAACCGGCCGGACAACGATGCCGGCACCACCGCGACGTCATCCATCAACCCTCCCACCAGCGATCTGTCGCCCGCCTCTCGCAGGACCTCGACTCTAACGCCGACCTCCGACAAGAACCGCAAGACCCACGCCTCCGGCGAACCGGGCCAATCGATCTCGCCACACCACCGTGAACCGACCCTCGGCCGCGTCGTCGAGCATCCGGTCGCGCCTCGCCCCGCCCCTCCCAGAAATTCGCAACCGCGCTCCTTGTAGGGTCGACATGCCTCACTAGTAGCACTCTCCCGCAACATCTTTCCTGATTGGCCAGCGACGCCTCTGGCCCTGTCGAGCCCGACGCCCGGCAGATTCGGTGACCCGAACCGGTGCGCAGAGAAGGCAACCGGCCCTCCGATGCCGCGTTTCGCACCCCAACTACCGACATGCCCATGTATTCCGCAGCCTCACCAATTCGCATTGACAGACAGTGTCAGAACATACTCAATAGTATTAGATATGGTGGCAACAGTATTAGATATGGTGGCAACAGTATTAGATATGGTGGCAACAGTTGAGAGCCTGGTCGCGACCGGCACAAGTTTCGAGCAGATCGCCCGGTTACACCGGGTCGATGTCGCCATCGAGGCATGGCGCGCTGGTCCTCCGGGTGGAGGGGGAGCGGATCCGTGTGCCCGATTCGTCCGCGAACGGCGGGTCTGTGGTGTCTGCCAATCGGAACTGGGTCGAGATCCTCGGATTCCTCGACCGCTACTTCAGCGCCCGGCTCCTGGGCGGTCGTCTATACGCGAAGGCAATGGACCCGGCCACCTTCCGACTCTGCACGCCACGACGATCGGCCACTGCTGACCCCTGTCGACCGGTGGGGACACATGCCCCTTGCGCCGACCGCGTTGTCTGGGCAGATTGCAAACGATCGTCCGCGCGCGCCTGACCCGGTCAGGCTCCTACCCACAATCGGCCGCCCGCGACGACGGATCGGACGAGACGAGTCCGCGAGCACAGCGGGTTTCGTCACTGTCGATACCGAATTGGCCCAGGGCTTCTACGACCACGGCATCCACGCGCGTCGGAATGCCCGCACCCACCTCGAAGACGTCACCGACCTCCTCGACGGCATCGAATACGAAGTCGACTGGCTACTCGCTTTCCTCGATACACCCGAACACGGCACGTGAACGCCTCACCTTGTCTGTCTGCGATCGCGCCGTCTCGCGCAGTGGACTCAACTAGCTGAGTCGCGAACCGCGGCCGCGGATCTCTGGTATTCGGTGGGCCATATGCCGAGCCCCAGGTGCTCTCTTGCTACGTCATTCGTTCTTGACAGCCAAGACGGGGACGGGCGCGTGCAGGATGAGTCGCTGGCTTACGCTCCCGAGTAGGGCTTTTCCGACTCGGGACCGACGTTTGACCCCGATGACCAGGCGTTCGATGTCGGGGCGCTCGTTAATGAGATCGAGGACGGCCACCGCTGGTCACGGATTGCGGGTTCTGCCCGGTCGAGCACGTCCGCATCGCTCGCTTTCGCGAGTTCGGATGGTGCGAACTCGGTGAGGGACAGGTTGAGCACGAGGAGTGTGGTCCCGAGGCGTTCGGCTTCCTCTTTCCCTGCGAGGAGGGCATGGGCACCTTCGGGGGTAGGGGTTACTGCTACGAGCACCGTCATGATCGGTTCCTTCTGGAAAGAATCGTGGTTACGAGTAGTTCTCGCGGAACTGATCTTCGAGCTCCTCGAGGGAACGCCCGCGGGTTTCCGGCACCTGCGTGGTGAAAATCAGCGCGAGGAGGCCGAGACCAGCGAAAATGAAGAAGGTCATCGCGATACCGATCGCGGCAACAACTGGTGGGAAGAACAGCGCCACGAGGGCGTTGGCGATCCACAGGACGAAGATGCAGACGCCTATGGCGAAGCTGCGGATCTTGAGCGGGAAGATCTCCGCGAGCATCAACCATGCCAGGGGCCCAATGGTGGCTTGCATGGAGAACACGAACAAGACGACGAAAACGAGGATGCAGTACGCCTTGACGGTGCCATCCGGCAGTAGCACTGCCGAAAGGCCGATAAGTAGGTGAAAAATAGTGATGAGTGCGAACCCGACGAACAGCATGGTGCGACGGTTGACCTTGTTCATCACCTTCAGCGCGATGCTGATGCCGAGTACGCTGACCAGACCATTGAGGGTGTTCGCGACGATGGCGGCACTCGAGGAGAATCCAGCATCCGCGAGTAGCTGGGTGCCGTAGTACATCACCGAGTTGATGCCGGTGAATTGCTGAAACACCCCGAGTCCGATCCCGATCAGGATCAGGCGTCGGATCCATTTCACGGACAAGTCGATCGGGCCACCGACCTGGGTGAGCTTTTCTTCCTCGGCGAGAGCTTCGACCTCTGCCATCTCTGCCTGTGCGGCTTCCGGTGTGCGAACCTGCTGCAGGACTGCGAGTGCGTCGTCGTGGCGGCTCTGCGAGATGAGCCAGCGGGGGCTTTCGGGCATCCGCAACATGCCGAACAGCAGGACGATGGCCGGTGCGACGGCGACCAGCAGCATGTACCGCCACACAGAATCGTGTTCACCCCAGATGCTGAAGATGATCGCATTGATGACAAATGCGGCGAATTGACCTGAGACGATCATGAACTCGTTGCGCGAGACGATGCTGCCGCGACGCTCGGCCGGGGACATCTCGGCCAAATACACCGGAACGGTTGCCGACGCCCCGCCGACGGCGAGACCGAGGATGAAACGGAAGGCCGCTAGCACCTCCCACGTCGGTGAGAGGACGCAGCCGAGAGTTCCGATCATGAAGACGACCGAGAGAATGAGGATGTTGTGGCGGCGACCGTATCGGTCGGAGAGCCGGCCGCCGATCAGGGCACCGAATGCCGCGCCGAAGATGAGGATGCTGACCACGAAGCCCTCGGTGAGCGCGGTAAGCCCGAGGTCCTCCTCGAGTGGCTCGAGAGCACCGTTGATGACACCGGTGTCGTAACCGAACAACAGGCCGCCGAACGTTGCGATGAAGGCGATGAAGCCGAGACGCTTGGAGGGGCGGCTGCTACGAGTGGGACTGGATGTGCCGGGGTTTGCGCGGCCAGAGTGGGTCAACATGAAACACTTCTCCTCGTTGCACTCCATGACATGAAGTGCGAATTCTGCTGTAGCAGAGACTCGTATATACGAACCCTCGGGATTCTCTGCAGAGTCTTCGCTGAGCTGCTGACTGGCGTCAGCGGTAGGACTATCGATGGTCGTCGGCGTAAGCGGAACCGGCCGCGGACCCTGATGAGTTCTGAGCGGCGCCGACACGAAATTCATGCGTACGAGCCGGACCGCAGCGTGGATGCTGGGGCCGGGCATCGGCCTGGCCCCAGCATCGTCGGTCAGTTGTTCTGTGGGAATCCGAGGTTGAGGCCGCCGTGGCTGGGGTCGAGCCAGCGGGTGGTGACGACCTTGCCGCGGGTGAAGAAGTGGACGCCCTCGGTGCCGTGCGCATGGGTGTCACCGAACAGCGAGTTCTTCCAGCCACCGAAGCTGTAGTACGCCATGGGAACCGGTATGGGGACGTTGATGCCGACCATGCCGACCTCGACCTCGTTCTGGAACCGGCGGGCCGCGCCGCCGTCGTTGGTGAAGATCGCGGTCCCGTTGCCGAACTGGCTCGAGTTCACCAATTCCAGGGCCTCGTCGTACGTCTCGACGCGCACGACCGACAGCACCGGTCCGAAGATTTCGTCGGTGTACACGGACATGTCGGTGGTGACGTGGTCGATCAGGGTCGGTCCGAGCCAGAACCCGTCCGTGCCGCCGTCGGCCTGCACGGTCCGCCCGTCGACGACAATCGTCGCTCCAGCGCCTTCGCCGGCGTCGATGTAGGAGGCGACCTTGTCGCGGTGCACCTTCGTCACCAGCGGACCCATGTCGGAATCGCGGGTGCCGTCGCCGATCTTCAACGCGTTCGTGCGGTCCTTGATCTTCGCGACCAACTCGTCGGCGATGTCGCCGACCGCAACCAACGCACTGATCGCCATGCAGCGCTCGCCGGCGGAGCCGAAACCGGCGTTGACCATGGCGTCCGCCGCGAGGTCGAGGTCGGCGTCGGGCAGGACGATGGCGTGGTTCTTCGCCCCGCCCAATGCCTGGACGCGTTTGCCGTGGGCGGTGCCGGTGGCGTACACGTACTGCGCGATCGGGGTGGAGCCGACGAAGCTGATGGCCTTGATCGCCGGGTTCGTCAGCAGTTCGTCGACGGCGGTCTTGTCGCCCTGCAGGACGTTGAACACCCCGGCCGGCAGGCCGGCCTCGGCCCAGAGTTCGGCCATCCAGATCGCGGCGGTCGGGTCCTTCTCGGACGGCTTCAGGACGACGGTGTTGCCGGCGGCGATGGCGATGGGGAAGAACCACATCGGGACCATGGCGGGGAAGTTGAACGGGGAGATGATCCCGACCGGGCCGACGGGCTGACGGATGGAGGAGACGTCGACGTTGGTGGAGGCGTTTTCGGTCATGCCGCCCTTGAGCAGGTGCGCGATGCCGCAGGCGAATTCGACGACCTCTTGCCCGCGGGAGACCTCACCCAATGCGTCGGAGACGACCTTGCCGTGTTCGGAGGTGATGATCTCGGCCAACTCGCCCTTGCGCTCGTTGAGCAGTTCCCGGAACTTGAAGATCACCTGGGTGCGCTTGGCGAGGGAGGTGTCGCGCCAGGACGGGAACGCGGCGGCTGCGGCATCGATCACCGCGCGCGCGTCCTCGACGCTGGCCAACGCGACCTGGCCGGTGACGGCACCGGTGGCGGGGTTGGTGACCGGGGCGGTGTTGCCACTGGTACCGGCAAAGGGCTTGCCGTCGAGCCAATGAGAGATGACGTCGGACATCGATGAACCTTTCACGCTTCGAGCTGTTGGCTGGGGGAGGGGTTGGCGGTGGTGCGGGCGGGGTCGTACGAGGTGGGTTCCTGTCGGTAGCACAGGCCCAGCAGTGTGCGGTGGATATCCTCGCCGACCTCGCTTGCCGGCCGCACCCGCAGTGCGCGCGCGAGTCGGTTGTAGTAGGTGCGCGAGGTCATTCCGAATTCGACGAGGAGGTCGTCGTCGCGGGGGCCCCCGAACGGGGCCCAACGCGAGCCGAAGTTGATGAGGTCCTCACCAATACTTTCTGTCATGGGAATTCCGATCGGATAGGTGGGCAACGCGATTGGGTAGGGCTACGAAGCGTGAGCTGCCGTCTCGGCTTTCTGCGCAGGTCGGCCGATGTGCGGGTTTCCGCGCCTGGGTCCTGCGTTGGCCGGAAACGGATTGCCAACGGTGAACTGTTGTTCCGTCACCGCGGAGCGGGCACGGATCTGCTGCTCGGAGGTGGTCAACTGGCCGCGCCCACGGCCGAGGAACGATGACGTCCAGGACAAAAGGGTGGCGATGCGGCTGCGGAAACCGACGATGTAGACCAGATGCACGGCGAGCCAGAGGAGCCAGGCGACGAATCCGCTGAACTCGAATCGTCCGACTTGTGCGACTGCGCTGAACCGGCAGACGGTGGCCATGCTGCCCTTGTCTCTGTACTGGAAAGGCGCCCGGTCATGCGGAAGTGAGGTTCCGCGCACTTCCCGCGCGATGTGTTTGGCGGCGTAGCGGCCACCTTGGATGGCTGTCTGGGCGACACCGGGAAGTTGGTCGCGGCTCATCATGTCGCCGATGACGAACACGTTCGGCTGACCCGGCAGGGTCAGGTCGGCCTCGACACCGATGTGGCCGGCGCGGTCGAGCGGTGCCCCGGTCTGCTCGGCAAGCTGTTGTGCGAGGGGGCTTGCCGCCACGCCCGCGGACCACACCTTGCACGCAGCCTCGATTCGCCGCATGTGTCCGTCGGCATCCTTGACGGTCAATCCGTGGGCGTCGACATCGGTGACGATGGATCCGAGCTCGACCTCGACGCCCTTGCTCTGCAGGGTGCGGGCGGCGGCACTGCCGAGCTTGGCACCGAAGGGTGGCAGCACTTGCGGTGCGGCGTCGAGCAGCACGATCCGGGCCGACTTGGGGGAGATCGACAGGAATGCACCGACCAGGGTGCGGTGAGCGAGCTCGGCGATCTGACCGGCCAATTCCACCCCGGTGGGTCCGGCGCCGACGACGACGAAGGTGAGCTGACGGGCCCGTTCGACGGGGTCATCAGTCAGCTCGGCCTTCTCGAAGGCGTGCAGGATGCGACCGCGCACTTCGAGGGCGTCGTCGACGGACTTGAGGCCGGGTGCGTGCTCGGCGAAGTGATCGTTGCCGAAGTACGACTGTTGCGCGCCGGCGGACACGATCAGGCTGTCATAGCGAGTGACAGTCGTCGTGTCGTCGCACCGCGAGGTGACCGTGCGGGCGGCGAGGTCGATATCGCTCACCGACCCGAGCAGCACCCTCGCATTAGCCTGGTCCCTGAGCACTGTCCGGGTCGACGGCGCGATCTCGCCCTCGGACAGAATTCCGGTCGCCACCTGGTAGAGCAGGGGCTGGAAAAGGTGAGTCGTGGTGCGGTCGATGACGGTCACATCGACATCGGCTCGATTCAGGCCTTGCGTGGCGAACAGCCCGCCGAATCCCGAGCCGATCACCACGACCTGGTGGCGTTCGGGGTTCTGGTGCGCTGGCGTGGTCATGTGAAAGCCTTTCCGGCGGAATCTTGTTCGGGTTTGCCGAGAGCGTATTTCGTTTACCCCTGTTAGTCTTGCTGTGATACGTGCCTCAATCAACCGGCATTGTCCATCATTTTCACCTCAAGGGAGAAGTTGTGGCGCACAGTCGTTACAAGGTTCGGGAAATCGCCCAGCAGGCCGGCCTCAGCGAGGCGACGGTCGACCGCGTGCTCCACAATCGCCCCGGGGTGCGTGAAGGAACCCGCGAGGAAGTCGCGCAAGCGATCATCGACCTGGACAAACAGCGCTCCCAACTGCGGTTGGCGGGGCGAAAATACCTCTTCGACGTCGTGATGCAGGCTCCGACTCGATTCTCCGGAGCGTTCCGCGAAGCCGTGGAGGCGGAACTGCCATCCCTCGCTCCCGCCGTGGTCCGCACTCGGTTCCACTTCCGGGAGACCGGCTCGGTGCCTGCCATGGTCGAGGTACTCGACAAGCTCGTCACTCGCCCCTCGCAAGGGGTCATCGTCAAGGCCCCCGACACCACCGAGGTATCCGATGCCATCGACCGGCTCACCCAGGCGGGTATCCCGGTCGTCACCTACGCCACCGACGTGCCGAGCAGCAGTCGGGTCGGCTATGTCGGTATCGAGAACCGGGCGGCCGGCGAGACGGCCGCATACCTGCTCGAGCAATGGCTGTACGACACATCGGCGAGTGTGCTGGTCACACTGAGCAGCAACGCGTTTCGTGGCGAGGAAGAGCGCGAGATGGGGTTTCGCGGGGCGCTGCGCCGCTCGGGCAACGTCGGGGGTATCGGATCCCAGCGCACGCTGATCGACATCTCCGAGAGCGAGGGTCTCGACACGACAGTCGAGCATCTCGTTCTCGACGCCCTCGAACGGAACCCCGGTATCGAGGCGGTCTATTCGATCGGTGGTGGCAACACGGCAACCGTGCGTGCATTCGAGAAGCTCGGCCGGCGCTATCGGGTATTCATCGCCCACGACCTCGATCAGGACAACAGGCAACTGCTCCGCGACAAGAAGATCTCGGCCGTCCTCGATCACGATCTGCGGTCGGACGCGAACCTGGCCTGCCGCATGCTGATTCAGGGGCGCGGCGGACTGTCGGGCGTGACCACGGCGATGTCACCGATTCGGATCATCACTCCCTACAACATGCCCTGACGGCGAGGAGTATCGGCACATGACTGCACCGCCCCAGGAGATTCCGGGGCGGTGCAGTGTGGTGTGGAACCGGTCGTTCAGCGCCGCAGTTCGTGGGTGAGTGCTTCGAGTTCGTCGCCGCCGGCCATCTGCTGGGTGAGTTCTTCGAGGCTGATCTCGTCGTAGGTGCAGTCCAGTTTCTGGCGTCCGCGGTTGAGGAGGACGAAGTGGTCGCCGACCATGTACGCGTGGTGCGGGTTGTGGGTGATGAACACGACCCCGAAGCCCTGTTCCTTGGCGGCGGAGATGTAGCGCAGCACCATCCCGGACTGCTTGACCCCCAGGGCGGCGGTCGGCTCGTCGAGGATCAGCACGCGGGCGCCGAAGAAGATCGCCCGGGCGATCGCCACGCACTGGCGTTGACCGCCGGACAGCGACCCGATGGGGGCGTCGACGTCGGGCAACTCGATGCCCATCTTCGCCAGCTCCGACATCGTGGTGGCGCGCATCCCGTTCGCGTCGAGGGTCTTGAGCGGCCCCTTCCGCAGTTCCTGGCCGAGGAAGAAGTTCCGCCACACCGGCATCAGCGACACCACCGCCA